>DATLXW010000203.1:0-16921 GCA_035575415.1 Methyloceanibacter sp.
CGCCGGCTTTCGCTTCCGCTGCGGTTTCGCGTTCCCTCTGCCGTTGCCACCCGCCTCCGCCGGCGCGAGCGCCAATTCGTCCTCGCCAGTGGAAGGATTGATGTGATGTACCTCCATCGGCGGCAATTCGGTGCTCTCGAGCGGCGGCACTTCGTCGGGCCGGGCGAGTTCGACATGCATGAGTTGTCCGGTCACCGCCTCGCGCAGGCGCGCGAGCATATGCTCGAACAAAGTGAAACTCTCGCTCTTATATTCGTTCAGCGGGTCGCGCTGCCCGTAGCCTCGAAGCCCGATCACCTGCCGCAGATGCTCGATCGTGACGAGATGCTCGCGCCACAAATTGTCGAGCGTCTGTAGCAGCACCGCGCGTTCGATTTGCCGCATGATCTGCGGCCCGATGGCGGCGGCCTTCTGCGCGGCCTTTTCGTCGGCGGCCTTGATCAACCGTTCATGCAATTCCGCCTCGGCGATCCCTTCCTCGGCCGCCCAATCCTCGAGCGGCAGATCGAGACCGAAAATGCCCTTCGTCGCTTCCTTGAGGCCCGCGATATCCCACTGCTCGGGGTAGGATTTTTCCGGAATGTGTTCGGCGACCAGGTCGTCGACGACCTGCCGGCGCATATCGGCTATCGTCTCGGACAGATCCGCGTCACTCAACAGTTCCTTGCGCTGCTCGAAGATGGCCTTGCGCTGATCGTTCATCACGTTGTCGTATTTGAGCAGATTCTTGCGGATGTCGAAATTGCGCGCCTCGACCTTGGCCTGCGCCTTCTCCAGCGCCTTGTTGATCCAGGGATGGACGATCGCCTCGCCCTCTTTCAGCCCGAGCGCCTGGAGCATGCCGTCCATCCGCTGCGAGCCGAAAATGCGCATCAGATCGTCTTCCAGGGACAGGAAGAACCGGGAACGGCCTGGGTCGCCCTGGCGTCCAGAGCGGCCGCGAAGCTGATTGTCGATGCGCCGGCTCTCATGCCGCTCCGTGCCCACTACGAACAGGCCGCCGGCTTTGAGCGCCTCTTCCTTCTTCTTGGCGACATCGGCGGCGATTTCCGCCCGTTTCTGCTCGATCTGCTCGGGCGTGGGGTCGATGCCTTTTTCCTTCTCAGCGGTGAGCCAATCCTGAAGCCGCATGTCCGGATTGCCGCCGAGCTGAATGTCGGTGCCGCGGCCCGCCATGTTGGTGGCGATCGTCACCGCCCCAGGCACGCCGGCTTGAGCGATGATGTGGGCCTCCTGCTCGTGATAGCGCGCGTTCAGCACTTGGTGAGGAATCTTCTCTTTCTTCAGGAGGTCGGAAAGGATCTCGGACTTTTCGATGGAGACCGTGCCGACCAGCATCGGCTGTCCGCGCTTGCGAGCGTCTTTAATCAGCTCGATGATGGCCCGGTACTTTTCTTTCGCGGTGCGATAGACCTCGTCGTCTTCATCGACGCGGATCATCGGCATATTGGTCGGCACCTCGACCACGTCGAGGCCGTAGGTCTCCAGGAACTCGTCGGCTTCGGTCGCGGCCGTGCCGGTCATGCCGGCGAGTTTCTCGTACAGGCGGAAATAGTTCTGGAAGGTGATGGTGGCGAGGGTCTGGTTCTCGGGCTGGATCGCCACATGCTCCTTGGCTTCCAGCGCCTGGTGCAGGCCCTCCGAGTAGCGCCGGCCCTGCATCATGCGGCCGGTAAACTCGTCGATGATGATCACCTCGCCATTCTTGACGATGTAATCGCGGTCGCGCTGGAACAGCTTGTGCGCACGCAGCGCCTGCTGCACATGGTGCACCACCGTGACATTCTCGATGTCGTAGAGAGAATCGCCCTTCAACAGACCGGCCTCATTCAATAGACGCTCGATCTTCTCGTTGCCGGCCTCGGTCAGGGTCACCACCCGTGTCTTCTCGTCGAGCTCGAAATCGGCGGTCTCAAGTTTGGGAATGAAGGTGTCGATGGTGTTGTAAAGCTCGGAGCGGTCGTCGAGCGGGCCCGAAATGATGAGCGGCGTGCGCGCTTCGTCGATCAGGATCGAATCCACCTCGTCGACGATGGCGTAATAATGCCCGCGCTGCACCATTTCGCTTGCCGCATATTTCATATTGTCGCGGAGATAGTCGAAGCCGAATTCGTTGTTGGTGCCATACGTGACGTCGCAGGCATATTGCTCGCGCCGCTGCGGATCGTTGAGCTCGTGCACGATGCAGCCGACGCTCAAGCCGAGAAACTGATAGATGGCGCCCATCCAGGCGGCGTCGCGCTTGGCGAGGTAATCGTTGACGGTGACGACGTGTACGCCCTTGCCGGTCAGTGCGTTGAGATAGACGGGAAGGGTGGCGACGAGCGTCTTGCCCTCGCCCGTCTTCATTTCGGCGATGCGCCCCTCGTGCAGCACCATGCCGCCGATGAGCTGCACGTCGAAATGGCGCTGGCCGAGCGTGCGCTTGGCGGCCTCGCGCACGGTGGCGAAGGCTTCCGGCAGGATCTCCTCCAGCGGCGTTCCAGCTTTCACCCGGTCGCGGAAGACGTTTGTTCGCGCCCGCAACTCGGCATCGGACAAAGCCGCGACCTCGGCCTCGAGCGCGTTGATCTTGGCGACCACAGGCCAGTATTTCTTCAGTTTACGCTCGTTGGATGAGCCGAAGACTTTGCTGGCGAGTGCGCCTAGAGAGAGCATTGGTCCAAAAGCCTCGTGCGGCAGGGGAATTCCCGGGCCCCGTCCCATCAGCAAACTTCAAGCAAGCGTCCGAAAAAAGGCCGGGAAACGAACGCCCGTGAGACATAAGAGGGGTGCCCACCCTTGTCAACGCGACGCGGGCGCTCGTTCTCTGACGTTTCGGTAAGCCTAGGCTGGGGTTTTGGCGGGCGCCTCGCGGCGCATGCGGCCGATCTCGTCAAGCTGTCGCTGTAGCGAAAGCTTGCTCAAGGCCTCGAAGGGCAGGCTCACGAAGATCGAGATGCGTTGGTAAAGCATGCGGAAGCAGTCGTCGAAGGCGAAAGCCTTCTCTGCCTCGCTTCCTTGTGCCTTGGCTGGGTCCGGCAAGCCCCAATGCGCCGTCATCGGTTGTCCAGGCCAGATCGGGCAAACTTCGTTGGCGGCATCGTCGCAGACGGTGAAGACGAAATCGAGCTTCGGCGCGCCGGGATCGGCAAATTCGTCCCAGGACTTCGAGCGCAAGCCCGACACGTCGAAATTCATCTTGCGCAAGAGATTGAGCGCGTAGGGGTTGATCTGGCCTGTCGGATGGCTGCCGGCGCTATAGGCCTTGAACTTGCCTGCGCCTAGGCGATTGAGGATCGCCTCCGCCATGATCGATCGCGCCGAGTTGCCGGTGCATAAAAAGAGAACGTTGAGTGGCCTTGACGTCTGCTTAGCTCGCATGGCGTTTCCTCATGACTAGACTCTAGCTTGGGCAGCATTCGGCAAGCGCCGCCTCGATCAGCGGCGCACAAAGCTGCGGTTTTCCGCGGCAGCAATCTTCGAGCAGGAAAGAGAGGAGGCCGCGTGTTCCCTCCAAATCCACTGCATAGATCACCGACCGGCCCTCCTTGCGCGAGGCGATCAGCCGCGCGCGGGTAAGGATGGCAAGATGTGCCGACATTGTGTTTGGCGGCACCTTCAGCGCGCGTGCGATCTCGCCGGCAGCCATGCCGGAGGTCCCAGCCCTGACCAGCAGACGAAACACCTTAAGCCTGTTTTCCTGGGCAAGCGCTGCAAAGGCGCCCACGGCGGCAGATATTTCCATAAATCCAGAAATATCGAAATGATGACTCCGCGTCAACTGCGCGAGGATCAACAGCGCGGATACATGGCCGCGAGTTCCTTGCCCTTGAGATATTTGACCTGGGAGGTGAGGCCGCCTCTCTGCTTGAGCCAGCTTCTGACCTTGGCCGGGTAAGCCGCCGCCATCGCCTGGGTCACCCTGCGGTCGCGGTAGGTGCGCCCGGTTTTGTCCACGATAAAGGGGGCATGAAAACCGAGCACGGCCCGCGAGGTTACACAAATGCGGTTGCGCGGCAGCGTGCTAAGCACGAGCGTGCAAGCCGAGAGGCACGGTCCGTCGATAATCACCCGCTCGCCGGAATTCTTGATGCTCAGGAAATATTTGAGATGCGCCTCAACCTCGCCGCCGGGACTTGAGCGAATGCGGATATCGGCAAAACTTGTTGCGGGCAGCGCCAGCGTCCATGCCGCCGCAAGCGCCAGCGATGTAGCGATAACGATGACCGGCTGAAGCCCGGGGGTCCGATCGAGCATGCGCGCTGCTTCTCCCCTTCACTCCCGGTATCTTTGGCGCAGAAAACGGCCAAAGCTCGGCATGGCGGTTAGGCGGCTTTTGCTTGGCAAGGCGCGTCCCGAGGTCTAAAAACCGCCCCCGGGGAATGCGGACCCAACCTGCCCGCCGGCTCTTATGGAGCGAGCCTTAGGCGGACCAAAGAGAGGACGTTCTCGTGAAAACGCGGTCAGCTTCGCTGCTTGTCGCAGCCTTCATCGGCCTTGTTCCGCTGTCTGCCCTCGCCGACGATCCCGTCGTCGCGCGCGTAAACGGCTTCGACATCAAGCAGTCCGATCTCGATTTTGCCGCTTCCGAAGTCGGCCCGCGGCTCGCGAGCCTTCCCCCCTTGGATCGGCGGCGCGTGCTTCTCCAATTTGTCATCGAAAACGAGCTCATGGCGGGAGCCGGTCAGAAGGAGAGCCTCGACAAGACTGAGAGCTTCCCGGGTCGCGCCGCCTATCACCAGCGCCAGGCGCTGCGCGACGCCTTCTTCGACGCCAAGATCACCGAAGCGGTGACCGAGGCGGAAGCCAAGAAGATTTTCGATGAGAAGATCGCCGAGATGAAGCCGGAACAGGAGATTCACGCCCGGCACATCCTGGTCGACACCGAGGCCGAGGCGAAAGAGGTCGCCGAGCGGCTGAAGAAGGGCGAAGACTTCGCCAAACTGGCCAACGAAAAGTCGAAAGATCCCGGGGCCGCCGGCGGCGATCTCGGTTTCTTCACCCGCGGCCAGATGCTGAAGCCGTTCGAGGATGCGGCTTTCGCACTCGAGGTCGGTGAGATTTCTGCGCCGGTGCAGACCCAGTTCGGCTGGCATATCATCAAGGTCGAGGAAAAGCGCGACCAGCCGCTACCGACCTTCGACCAGGTCAAAGATGCGATCGTCGCCCAGCTCGTGCAGCAGAAGGCGCAGCAGGTCGTTACCGGTCTGCGCGATGCGGCCAAGATCGAGGTCCTAGATCCCGAACTCAAGAAAGCCCTCGACGACGCGGCCAAGACTCTTCCCGGCGAGCTTCCCGACGATCTTTCGGGGGAGCCCGGCGACGCCAACTGACGATTTAAGGCCTGGCCTTGGGGAAGACCTCGCCTTTCGCCCCGAAGGAACTGCCGGAGCTGCCGGCGATCGACGGCGTCCGGCTCGCCGCCGGCGCGGCCGGCATTCGCTATCGCGGACGCAACGATCTGCTGCTCGCTTTATTCGATCCCGGCACGACGGTCGCCGGCGTGTTGACGCGCTCGAAGACGGCTTCGGCCCCGGTCGAGTGGTGCCGCCTGCATCTTCAGCACGGCATGGCGCGCGCCCTGGTCGTCAATTCCGGCAACGCCAATGCCTTTACCGGTAGACGCGGCCGCGAGACGGTGAAACGCACGGCGGCGGCCGTGGCGCGCGCCACCGGCTGTCTTGACGCGGACGTTTACATCGCGTCCACGGGCGTGATCGGCGAGCCGCTCGATGCCGGCAAGATCGCCGACCTGATTCCAAAGCTTGTGAGCGAGGCCAAGGCGGACGGCTTTGCTGAAGCCGCGCGCGCAATCATGACCACCGACACCTACCCCAAGCTTGCCACCCGGAGAGCCGAGATCGACGGCATATCGGTGTATATAAACGGCATCGCCAAAGGCGCCGGCATGATCGCGCCTGACATGGCCACCATGCTTGCCTTCCTTTTCACTGACGCGGCCATTGAGCCGCAGGCGCTGCGCGCTTCGCTCGATCCCGGTGTGGAGAATACCTTCAACGCCATCACCATCGACGGCGACACCTCGACCTCCGACACGCTGCTCGTCTTCGCCACGGGCCGGTCTTCTGCGCGCGGCGCTCCGCGCATCGTGCATGCCGACGATCTGCGGCTCGCGGGCTTCCGCCTCGCCCTCGCCGAAGTGATGCACGACTTGGCGCTCCAGATCGTCAAGGATGGGGAGGGACTGACCAAATTCGTCACGGTCAAAGTGACCGGTGCCGAAACCAAAAAGGCTGCACGCGCCATCGCCAAATCGATCGCCAATTCGCCTCTGGTGAAGACGGCGATAGCCGGCGAAGACCCGAATTGGGGGCGCATCGTCGCCGCCGTCGGCAAGGCGGGAGAGGCGGCCGACCGCGACCGGCTTTCGATCTGGTTCGGCGATCTTCTCGTGGCTCAGGAGGGGGAAGTCGCCCCGAACTATCGCGAAAGGCAGGGCGCCGAATACATGAAAGGCCGTGAAATCGTCATTACCGTCGATGTCGGCGTCGGTAAGGAATCGGCAACCATTTGGACCTGCGATCTTACCCCTGACTATGTCGCGATCAATGCCGATTACCGATCTTAGGTCGAGTAATTCGAATCTACCTTATTAACCTATGGATGCGAGGATGGCGGGGGCTGGCAGACGCTCGATGGTGATCGTGGCGGCCTGTGTCCTCGTCGACGAGAGCGGTGCCATCCTGATTGCCAAGCGCCCGCGAGGGCGTCCGCTGGCAGGGCTGTGGGAGTTCCCGGGCGGCAAGATCGAACCGGGAGAAGTGCCGGAGGACGCCTTGATTCGCGAACTCAACGAAGAGCTTGGTATCGACGTCGCGAGAGAGGATCTCGCGCCGCTCACTTTCGTCAGCCACGCCTATTCGAACTTTCACCTGCTGATGCCGGTCTATCTCTGCCGGCGCTGGCGCGGAACAATCGTCGCGCATGAGGGACAGGAAGTCCGTTGGGTCAGACCGGATACGCTTGACCGATACGACATGCCTCCGGCCGATGAGCCGCTCAAGACTGCATTGCGCCGCCTTGTCTAAAGGAGGGGACACGAGAATGAAATCCAAGAGCCCTTCTGTTCGAAAGACTGCCGCCTTGTTCTACCTGTTCGCGACCGACAACGCCGGCGCATCGGCCGTCGAATATGCGCTGTTGACTTTTATCGCCCTCGCCCTCGTTGCCGCCGTCGGGCTGCTTGGCGATACGCTCACCACGCTTTTCCAACGCATAGCGGGCGCCTTTTAGCGCTTCTTTTGCCCACCAGATTGGGAGGCTGGAAAGCTGGCTTTGTCACCGGCCGGCCGCTCCACGGTTCCAAGGGCTTCCGCAAGACGCTTCGCCGCGCTTCCCGGCTTCAGCGGCTTCTGTTGACTTGGATCGGGCGCCCAGCCGCTGAGATAGACGATCTCGAAACTCGCCTTCACTTTCCCCTCCGCCGTTTCGTGCCGCGCGCGATAAAGCGATTCGGCACGTGCAAGCGTTTGTCGCGAAAGCGGCTTGCGGCTGCGCGCGAGGAGGACGTTGCCGCCCCCAAGCGCGCGGACTTCGTGCATCAATGTCCGCGGGTCCGGGTATAAGACGGAAAGCGTCTCCGAGTCGGTGACAGGCAAGGCAAAACCCGCGCGCTGCAACAATGCGCCATAGTCGCGTATGTCGCCGAAGGGGGAGATGCGCGGACTCGCTCCGCCTTCCATCTCGGCCTCCGCCTCGAGCAAGGCCTCGCGCAGTTCGACGAGTGCGCCCGCCCCGAGCAAAGCCGCCATGAACAGCCCGTCGGGCGCGAGCGCGTGTCTGATCTGAATGAGCGCGCCGGGAAGGTCGTTCACCCGGTGCAAGGCAAGGCCGGAGACGATAAGATTGAAACTTGCTTGCTTGAACGGGAGGAGATCTTCGTCGCAGACAAGTGCGGGGCGCGGGCAGAGCGCCGCAAATGCGTAGGCGCTTTCGGCGTAGACGACCGATTCCACCGAGGGCAGCGTGGCGATCTTTCGTCCGAGCAAGCCGTGATAAGCGCCAAGATCGAGGGCGCGGGGAAAAGGCCGCAGCATCAACGCGACGCGTTCGCTGATTTCGTGCGCCACATGTGCCAGCAGAAATTCGCGCGCTTCGATCTCGTGGGCGAAGCGCTCGCGGCGGGTGCGCAACAGCGTGCGGTCGAACAGAAGGCGGTCGTCGCTCATCGCTTCTTCCCACCGGCCTTTGCGCTGAAGGCTTTTCGCTCTATCATGGTTTCCATGCCGATCGGCGATGCCGGGCTTGGGCTCGAAATAGGGGCGGCTCCATTGAGGGGGTGGAGTGGGAGCGGCCTTGCGCGGCCGCTCTTTGGCGCCGTCTTCGATCTCCTTCTGCCGCCGGTCTGTATCGCCTGTAGGGGGCGCATCGGCAGCCACGGCCTCCTGTGCGGGGCCTGTTTTGCCAAGACCGATTTCATCGCGCCTCCGATCTGCGACCGCCTCGGGGTACCGCTTCCATACGACACCGGGGCGCCAGCGCTTTCGGCCGCGGCAATCGCGGCTCCGCCAGTTTACGACCGCGCCCGGGCCGTGGCCCGCTATTCCGGTACGATGCGCGAGCTTGTCCAGAGTTTCAAATATCGCGACCGCCAGGAAGGACTTTCGCTCTTCGCCGGTTGGCTGAGAAAGGCTGGTAAAGAGCTTCTCGCCGGCGCCGATCTCCTCGTTCCCGTACCGCTCTATCCCTGGCGGCTCTGGTGGCGTCGCTTTAACCAATCGGCCATGCTCGCCATCGCGCTCGGACGCCTCGCCGGCATTGAGGTGGACTGCATGATGTTAAAGCGCGTGCGGCGGACGGCAAGCCAGGTCGGTCTTTCCGCGGAAGAGCGCCGCCGCAATGTCGCCGGCGCCTTCAAGCTCGACCCTTCACGCGCGCACCGCGTCAAAGGCAAGAAGGTTGTCCTGATCGACGATGTGATTACCACGGGTGCCACGGCGGATGCCTGCGCCAGGGCCCTGCGGCGCGGCAAGGCGGCTGGAGTCGATGTGCTGGTCTTGGCTCGCGCCGTCGATCCTGCGGCCTTCGCTCTCTAGTCTTGCATTGGACCTTGCGGTAGCCCAGTTATCGGAACGGTAAACTGCAAAGGTAACCCGCGCTTGGCGATCCTGCTTTACACCACCCCGTTCTGCGGTTATTGCCGCGCCGCGAAGGACCTCTTGCGCAGTAAGATGATCGACTTCGAGGAAATCGACGTTGCCTTCGACTCCGCAAAACGCGCCGAGATGATAGAGCACGCCGGCGGCCGTCGGACCGTGCCGCAAATCTTCATTCATGGCCGCCATGTCGGCGGCTATGCCGAACTTGCTGCGCTTGAGCGTCAAGGTAAGCTGGAGAGCTTGCTCGCCGCCGCCTCTCAAACCATCGCAGAAGAAACATGAGTCACACGGCCGACAAGCGTTTTCGCGCCGCTCTGGTGCAGCTCCGCTCCGGCCGCTCGGTCGAGGCCAATCTCGAGACGGCGGAGGTCTTGGTGAGGCATGCGGCGCGTGGCGGGGCCGTCTATGTGCAGACGCCGGAGAATACGGCCTTGATGGAGCTCGCGCCCGCGCTCACGCTCAAATCGGCGCAATCGGAGGAAGAGAGCGTGGCGTTGCGGCGCTTGCGCGGGCTCGCCGCCGAGCTCGGCATCTTTCTCCATATCGGCTCGCTTGCGATCAAGCTCGATCAGACCCGCACCGCCAACCGGTCGTATTTGATCGATCCGGCCGGAGCGATTCAGGCGCGTTACGACAAATTGCATCTGTTCGACGTCGATCTTCCCGGCGGCGAGAGCCACCGCGAGTCTGGATATTGCCGCCCCGGCACCAAGGCCGTCCTTGCCGATCTGCCGTTTGGCAGGCTCGGCTTTTCCATCTGCTACGACCTGCGCTTTCCGCAGCTTTACCGCGCACTTGCCGGCGCCGGCGCCGAGTTTATAGCCGTGCCTGCCGCCTTCACTCGGCAGACCGGCCAAGCTCATTGGCACGTGCTTATTCGTGCCCGCGCCATCGAAACCGGCGCCTTCGTCCTTGCTGCGACACAAGGCGGCTTACATGAGAATGGGCGCACCACCTTCGGCCATAGTTTGATCGTGTCGCCCTGGGGAGAGATCCTGGCCGAAGGCGGAGAAGAGCCAGGCGTGATCTTCGCCGATATCGACCTTGGAGCCGCGGCAGAAGCCAGGGCCCGCATCCCGGCGCTGAGGCATGGACGCGACTTTGCGGTGGAGATCGCCGCGCCGCTCGCCGAGACGGCGCGAAAGGAGGCGTCGTGATCCGCTACGCCCTCGTCTGCGATCGGGGTCATGGTTTCGATGCCTGGTTCGGCTCGGGCGCGGCCTATGAGGAGCAGGCTCGCGCGAGAGCCGTGGTTTGCCCGGATTGCGGCAGCACATCCGTGAGCAAAGCCCCCATGGCACCTGCGATCGGCAAGGGGAGGGGAACCGAGGAGGCTGCGCCGCTCCGCGGCGGCGAAGAACGCAAAAAGACCTACGCCTTCTTGAAGAATCTCCGGGCGCATCTGCAGGCCAATGCCGAGCATGTCGGCCCCGCCTTTCCCGACGAGGCCCGCAAGATGCATTACGGCGAAACGGAGCCCAGGAGCATTTACGGCGAGGCGACGCTCGAAGAGGCCGAGGCGCTGAGAGAGGAGGGAATTCCCGCCATACCACTTCCGCCCCTTCCGGAGGATCGCAATTGACCCAAGGTTTTGACACAGCAGCGTTAGAGTAACGCGGTAACCTTCTGTTGGGAGCATTTCGTGTAGAAATTCCCGTGAGGCGCCCTGTTAACGCCTTGATGGGCTCCTATTTAGAAGGCTGCCGGGCGTTGGGTTCTGCGCAACCAGGAAGTCTAAGCATGCGCCTCCAAGCTTTTTCTACCAGACTGTTTTTGTTCATCTCGGCCTTCCTTTTCTTGGGACTCCTCGCCGTTTCGGCCAATGCCGAGCCTGCCGAGGCTGGTGCCCCATCGAGCGTTCAAGGCGCCTCTCCCTCGCCATCGGCCGCCCCAACGACGCCCGAAACAAGTCAAAACAATTCTGCGCCAGACGCGCCGGGGGCGGCAAAGCCCGCTGCCGATCCCGCCACAGCGCCTGCAACGGCCGCCAAGCCGAACGAGACCAAACCGGCTTCCGAACCCGCGACCGAAGGCGCTGGTGCGCCAAATCAAGCTCCTGCCGGCGAGGCCACGGAGAGCGGTGGCGGCCAGGAGCAGGCCGCTCCGTCCGAGCCTGCAACGCCGAAGTCGAACATTGTCGTCAATATCGACAAGTCGACTCAAGAAATGACCGTTTTCGTCGACGGCATCGAGCAATATCGCTGGCCGGTTTCGACCGGAGTGCGAGGTTACTCCACCCCGTCCGGGACGTTCCAGGCCAGATCCATGAACAAGATCTGGTACAGCAAGCAGTGGGACAATGCGCCGATGCCGCATGCGATATTCTTCACCAAGCAGGGCCATGCCATTCACGGCACCCTTGAGGAAAAGAGGCTTGGGACGGCCGCCTCGCATGGATGCGTGCGCTTGTCGCGCGAGAACGCCGCGACTCTGTTCAGCCTAGTGGAGAAGAACGGCTTGGAGAATACGCAAGTCGTCCTTGTCGGTACCACGCCCGGCGGCGAAGCCAAAGTGGCGAGCCAGGGGCCGTCGAGAAGGTATCAGCAGGATTATCCGCCGCCATGGTTCGAGCCGGGGATGCCGTTCTATGCGCAGCCGGCCCCGCGGCAACGGCGCGGGTTGTTCCGTCGCTGGTTCCAACCGGGTGCGCAGGGCTATTACGCTCCACCCCGCTATTACGCACCCCGGTATTGATCCGCGCTCAGCCGGGGCGGTTCGCAGTGGCGAAATAGTTGACGCCGGTATCGCGCCCGAGCCGCCACTCGTCCATCAAAGGATTGTAGACCATCCCCGTCACGTCGCTGAGCACGAGACCTGCGCCTCTTAGCCCCGAGCGAAGCTCGTCGGGCGTGACGAAGCGGTCCCAGTTATGCGTGCCCAACGGTAACCAGCGCAGGATCAGCTCGGCGCCGATGATCGCCAGCGCATAAGCTTTCAAAGTCCGGTTCAGCGTGGACAGAATCATAAGGCCGCCAGGCTTGACTAGCGGCGCTACCGCTTTGAGAAAAGCCGGCACGTCCGGCACGTGCTCGACCACCTCGAGCAGAAGCACGGCGTCGAAGACTCTTCCCCCGGCAGCAGCCGCTTCCGCCGTCTCGGCGCGGTATTCGATGTCCAGACCAGCGCCTTGGGCATGCGCGCTTGCGGTTTCGATACTCTCGGGCGCGGGATCAATGCCCGTCACTTGCGCGCCCAATCTTGCCAGCGGCTCGGCCACAAGCCCGCCGCCGCAGCCGATATCGATCACCGATAGGCCCTTGAGGCATTGCGCCGCCTTCTTGTCACGGCCGAAGCGGCGGCACAGCTGATCGCGGATATAGGTGAGCCTGACCGGGTTGATGCGGTGTAGCGGCTTGAACGGGCCCTCGGGATTCCACCATTCGCCGGCGCGCTCGGCGAATCTGGCAACGTCTTTCCTGTCGAGCGTCCTCTCTGCCTCGGCCATGCCCGACCATGCCGCCGGGCCCCCCATGCCTGTCAAGCCGCGGCCCGAGCCGAGAAGGTTGCGGGCTCTTTCGCCAGTCAGTATGAAGGGCCGGTTTTCCGGCCGGTCCCGGTAAGGGCCGGCCCTCTTCATGCCGGCTTTTCCGGCCTCGTTTGGAACGCGTCATGGCCCTTCTGGTCTTGAAATTCGGCGGCACCTCCGTCGCCGACATCGACCGCATCAGAAATGTCGCGCTGCATGTGAAGCGCGAGGTGGATGCCGGCCACGCTTGCGCCGTGGTGGTCTCCGCCATGGCCGGCGTCACCAATCAGCTCGTGGCCATGGTCGAGCAGGCTTGGGGATTCAAGGAGCGCAAGCAGAATGGGAACGACGTTTCCGCTCAATATGACGGGCGCGAATACGACGCCGTGGTCTCCTCCGGCGAGCAGGTGACCTCGGGGCTCCTTGCCCTCGTTCTCCAGTCCATGGGCTTGAAAGCGCGCTCCTGGCAGGGTTGGCAGATTCCCCTTAAGACCAACGACGCCCATCGCGCCGCGCGTATCACTGGGATTGTCGTGGACGAGATCAAACGGCGCATGCTTGATGGCGAGATCGCCGTCGTTGCCGGCTTCCAGGGTATTGCTCCGGGAAACCGCATTTCCACGCTTGGGCGCGGGGGCTCCGATACGAGCGCCGTCGCGCTCGCGGCGGCGTTGTCGGCCGACCGCTGCGACATCTATACCGATGTCGACGGCGTCTATACCACCGACCCGCGCGTCGTGCCCAAGGCCCATCGTCTCGACCGCATTTCTTACGAAGAAATGCTAGAAATGGCCTCGCAGGGCGCCAAAGTGCTGCAAACGCGCTCGGTCGAGCTCGCCATGCAGAAGGGAGTCCGGGTGCTCGTGCGTTCGAGTTTCGACCCGCCGGACTTGCGTGGGCTGCCGACCGGCCAGGCCGAGAGACTCGGAACGCTTGTATGCCATGAGGATGAGATCGTGGAGCAGAATGTCGTCAGCGGAATAGCTTATGCCCGGGATGAGGCCAAGGTGACCCTGCTCAAGGTCGCCGACAAGCCGGGGGTTGCGGCACAAGTCTTCGGTCCTCTCGCCGAGGCTAACATTAATGTCGACATGATCGTGCAGAACGTCTCGGAGGACGGCCGCTATACCGATCTGACCTTTACCGTGCAAAGCGCTGACCTCGACCGGGCGCTCGAGGTCTTGCGCAACGCCAAGGACAAGATCGGTTATTTGGACTTGCGCGGCTCAACCGACATCGCCAAGGTGTCCGCGATAGGTGTCGGGATGCGGAGCCACGCCGGGGTTGCCGCGCAGATGTTTCGCGCGCTTGCCGAGAAAGGCATCAATATCGAGGCGATTTCCACCTCCGAGATCAAGATCAGCGTATTGATCGACGCGGCCTATGCCGAGCTTGCGGTGCGAACCCTGCATTCCTTGTTCGGCCTGGACAGCCGCTAACGGATTTCGCGGCTAACCTGCTAAAACCTTCCGGTGCATGGGCGGCCGCTGATCGGCTGCCGGGGACTATTGGCGATGGCTGTTTCTGTTGGCGCTCCGCGACAATTGCTTCGCCGCCTGCGTGAGGTCATGGCGGTGCCGGAGAGCGCGCAGGCGCGCCTCAACAAGGTCGTGGTCCTGATCGCCTCCAATATGGTTGCGGAGGTGTGCTCGCTCTATCTGCGCCGGCGCGACGGGTCGCTGGAACTGTTCGCCACCGAAGGGCTCAATCCCGAAGCCGTACACAACACGCATCTTAAGCCCGGAGAGGGTTTGGTCGGCCTGATCGCCGAACAAGCCGAACCGATGCAATTTCCGGACGCCCAGCATCACCCTGCCTTCTCCTACCGCCCGGAGACGGGCGAGGAGATTTATCAGTCCTTCGTCGGCGTTCCGATTCTGCGCGGAGGCCACACCATCGGCGTCCTGACGGTACAGAACCGCGCCCACCGCATCTATACCGACGAGGAAATCGAGGCGCTGCAAACCACCGCCATGGTGCTTGCTGAGATGATGGCTTCGTCCGGGCTCGTCACCGAGGAAGTCACGCCCGGGGAGCGCCGTGAGGTCGCCGGGCGCTTCGAGGGCGTGCCCATTTCCGAAGGTGTCGCCCTCGGACACGTAGTGCTGCACGAGCCGCGCATCGTCGTGACCCGCCTCATCGCCGAAGACATCGAACTTGAGCGCCGCCGTCTCGCCCAGGCCATCGAAGAACTGACCGGCATGATCGATCAGATGATGGAACGCGGCGACCTGGCGCGCGCGGGCGAGCATCGCGAGGTGCTGGAGGCCTTTCGCATGTTCGCCCACGACCATGGCTGGCGCCGTCGGCTGGATGAAGCTTTGATGACCGGCCTCACCGCCGAGGCCGCGGTGCAACGCGTACGCAACGACACGCGCGCCCGCATGTTGCGCATGCCCGATGCGCGCATGCGCGATCGTCTGCACGATATCGACGATCTGTCCAACCGCCTGTTGCGTCTTCTCTCCGGCGGCGGGGGAACGGCCGCCGCCGGCAACCTGCCGCAAGATGCCATCGTCGTCGCCCGCACCATGGGTCCCGCCGAATTGCTCGACTACGATCGCCAGCGTCTGCGCGGCCTGGTGCTAGAAGAGGCCGGCGCCGCAAGCCACGTGGCCATCGTTGCGCGCGCGCTCGGGATCGCCGCCCTTACTCAGGTCAAGGGCGTGCTCGAGGCGGTCGAGCCCGGCGACGCCGCCATCGTCGATGCCGACGGCGGCGAGTTGCATGTGCGGCCGACGCAGGAGGTGGTGTCGGCCTATGCGGACAAGGTCCGCTTTCGCGCGCGTCGCCAAGCGCAATACGCCGCCTTGCGCACCGTGCCTTCCGTCACCTTGGACGGGGAGCGGGTTGCCTTGCACATTAACGCCGGTCTTCTCTTCGACTTGCCGCACCTCGATCAATCCGGCGCGGACGGCATCGGGCTCTTCCGCACGGAATTGCAATTCATGATCTCCGCAACCTTTCCGCGGCTCGATCAGCAGACGCGTCTTTACAAGGCGGTGCTGGATGCGGCTGGCGATCGCCCGGTCGTGTTCCGCTCCCTCGATGTCGGCGGCGACAAGGTGCTGCCGTATTTCCGCGCGGAGAAGGAAGAGAACCCCGCCATCGGCTGGCGCGCCCTCCGCATGGCGCTCGACCGGCCGGCTCTGTTCCGGACTCAGATCAGGGCGCTGCTCAGAGCCGCCTCGGGACGCGAACTCAGAGTCATGTTGCCCATGATCGCCGATGTGTCGGAATTCGAGGCCGCACGCGCGCTGATCGATCGCGAGTTGATGATCTTGAAGCGCCACGGACGTCCGGAGCCGAAGACTTTGCTCGTCGGAGCCATGATTGAAGTGCCTGCGCTCCTATGGCAGCTCGACCGCCTGCTGCCTTTGGCCGACTTTGCCTCGGTTGGTTCCAACGATCTGCTGCAATTCCTGTTCGCCGCGGACCGCAACAACTCGCGTGTCGCCGCGCGCTTCGATCCGCTCAATCCGGCGGTGCTGAGGGCGCTCAAGCAAATCGTCGAAATGGCGAAAAAGCACGAGGTCCCGCTCAATCTCTGCGGCGAAATGGCCGGCAAGCCGATCGAGGCCATGGCTCTCATCGGGCTCGGATTCCGGTCGATTTCCATGGCCCCGGCTTCGGTCGGACCGGTCAAAGCCATGGTTCTGTCGCTCGACGCCGGAAATCTGGCGAAAAACCTGGAGGAGCTTTTGCAATGTGGGAAGAGTTCATTACGTGAAGATTTGAAGCGCTATGCGGCCGAGCGTGGCGTGCAGATTTAATCCGCGGCCTTAATGAGAAGTCTCCCCATAGCTTCGCAATATGCTAGTCTCTTCTGGTGTTGCAAACCCAACGCGGTTGGGCTTGTGTTGGCGGAGACAAGCTTGAGATGGGATCGGCTTTGCAATGCCGACCGGACCGCGTCAAGTGCCGGTAAACCCACAGCCGGATGCCGCGGGGCGGCGCCAGAACATTCACGGGATCGAACCCATGCCGGCCGGCTATGATGCTGAGGTGGCAGAGCTTTTCCGGGACTTGAGGTCCGCGACCGCTCTGTCTGAAATCGATTTGGCGGCGAGACTTGGAACGCGGCCGGAGGTCGTTCAGTCCTTGGAGCAAGGCGCGCTGTTCGCCTTGCCAGCATGGCCGGAGACTTGCCGGGTCGTGAATGCCTATGGCACGCTGCTCAATCTCGACGTCCGCCCACTTTTGCGGCGCATCTATTCTCAGCTCGAGGCGGGCATTGTGGAATTGCAGCCGAAACCGATCCCCGACGTCCCGGTGATGACGCCGCCTGACATGCGCAATTTCGGCGCCTCCTCAGGCAATCATGCCGGGGCCGGAAATAGCGCCATGGGGGGCG
>DATLXW010000204.1:0-8126 GCA_035575415.1 Methyloceanibacter sp.
CGATCGCGCTTCAGCTCTTCGGCGCCGCCTTGCTCGCGGCGCTCGGCTGGCTTTTCTTGCGCGGGCTTGGCTCGCTCTACCGCCGGCGCTTGATCAGCGATCAGTCGGTGATCGTCGACTCGCTCTGGTTCCTCTTCACCATGACGAGCGCAGTCGACTTCGCCTTTTTCGGCCTGTCATGGTTCCTTGCGCCCTTCGCCTGCTTTGCGGTCTACAAGGTTGTCGCATCGTTAGGATTCCGGCTCCTCAACCAACGCTCTCGCAACGCCTCACTGCCATCGCTGCTTCTCCTGCGCGTGTTCTCGCTCGGCCGCCGCAGCGCAAGACTGTTCGGCAACTTCGGCAAGCTGTGGCGGCACGAAGGCGGCATCAGACTCATAGCCGGACCTGACCTCGCCACCAGCACGATCGAGCCGCACGAATTTCTCGACTTCCTGAGCGGCAAGCTCGACCGGCGCTTCATCTCCGGGCCTGAGACGCTCAAGCAGCGATTTGCCGAGGAAGAGCCCTATCCCGATTTCGACGGGCGCACGCGCGTGGCCGATTTCTTTTGCCACGACGATGCCTGGCGGATGGTACTGAAGCGCCTCGCGCGTGAGAGCGACGCGGTGCTGATGGATCTGCGGGGCTTCACGGCGCAAAGCCGGGGCTGCGTGTTCGAGATCGAGGAATTGCTCAACGTCGTTCCGCTCGACCGCGTCGTCCTCGTCGTGGATGAAACGACCGATCTCGCCTTCCTGCGCGAAACGCTGGAGCGAGGCTGGGCTTGCCTGACAGAGGAGTCGCCTAATCGCGCGAAATCAAATCCTTGCATCCGCTTGTTTCGCTTTAATGGCAAAGGAAAAGAGGGCGTCTACGGCTTGGTCGCAGCCGTACGCAACGCTTCCATGGCTAAAGCAGCCTAGCGGCGAACTATTCGGCCGGCGCGGTTCGCGGCGCCTCGTGCGCGACCGGTTTGCGCGCGAATTTCCGCATCACCACGTAGAACACCGGCGTGAATAACAGGCCGAAGAAGGTGACGCCCAGCATGCCGAAGAACACGGCGGTTCCGAGCGATTGCCGCATCTCGGCGCCGGCGCCAGTGGCGATGGCAAGCGGCAGCACGCCTAAAATGAAGGCGAACGACGTCATCAGAATTGGCCGCAAGCGCACGCGGGCGGCTTCGGTCGCGGCTTGGAAGCGGTCTTCGCCGCGCTCTTCGTTCTGCCGCGCGAATTCGACAATAAGGATGGCATTCTTCGCCGCCAGCGCGATCAACACCACGAAGGCGACCTGGCCCAGAATGTTGACGTCCATGCCGCGCAATAACAGTCCGCTCACCGCCGCGAGCAGGCACATCGGCACGATGAGAATGACGGCAAAGGGAAGCGCCCAGCTTTCATACTGCGCCGAAAGCAGCAGAAACACAAAGATCACCGAGGCGAGGAAGATATAAATCGTCTGGTTGCCGGCAAGCTTCTCCTGGTAAGCGATTTCGGTCCACGAGAATGAATATCCTTCCGGCAGAGTCTCGCGCGCGAGCCGCTCCATCTGCTGGAGGCCGTACCCCGTCGAATAGCCGGGTGCGACCCCGCCTTGCACGGCCGCGGCCGGATAGATGTTGAAATGCTCCACGCGGTAGGGACCGG
The DNA here is from genome assembly GCA_035575415.1 of Methyloceanibacter sp. Classification (GTDB taxonomy): domain Bacteria; phylum Pseudomonadota; class Alphaproteobacteria; order Rhizobiales; family Methyloligellaceae; genus Methyloceanibacter. The sequence goes on from DATLXW010000204.1 coordinate 1,629, forward strand.
TGATGTTGCGGAATGAGGCGACCGAAGAGAGCGGCACCATCTCCCCCCGCGCATTGCGGGTCTTCAATTGACCGATCGCATGCAGATCCTGGCGGAAGTCGCCGTCGGCCTGTGCGGTAACCCGGTAAGTTCTGCCTAAGAAGTTGAAATCGTTTACATATTGTGAGCCGACATAGACCTCCAGCGTCGTGAAGACATCGTCCACATTGACACCCAGCATTTCCGCACGCACGCGGTCGATATCGGCATAGATCTTCGGCGTGCGGGTATTGAAAGTCGTGAACACGTTGGCAAGCCCGGGAACTTGCGCCGCCGCCGCCACGATGCCCATCGCCGCCGCCTCGAGCCCCGCCGGCTCGCCGCCATGCACGTCCTGCACCTCCATTTTGAAGCCGCCCGTGGTGCCGATGCCGCGCACCGGCGGGGGCGAAACGCTGATGACGAAGGCGTCCTGAATCGCGGCGAATTTGGTGTTGAGAGCGAGAATGAGCGCCTGCGCACCTTGTCCCTTCTCGGCGCGCTCCGCGAAATCGTCGAGTGGGGTGAACACCACGGCGGCATTCGGCGCAGTGGTGAAGGTTGCGCCGTCGAGGCCGACGATCGGCACGGCATGAGCGATCCCGGGCGTATCCAGCACGATCTTTGTCACTTTGCGCGCGACCTCATCCGTGCGCGCCAGCGAAGCGCCCGGCGGAAGCTGGATGATGTTGATGAGATAGCCCTGATCCTGCTGCGGAATGAAGCCGGTCGGAGCCTTGGCGAACTGATAGGCAGTGAGGCCGATCAGTCCCGCATAAGCGATCAACATAATGACCGATATGCGCACCAGTCGTCCGGTCAGTGCGCCATAGCGGCTTGAGACCCACTCGAACACGCGGTTGAAGCCGTTGAAGAAGCCGCGCGTGAGCCGGGTGAGCACGTTGCCGGACCTGTGCTCCGGCTCATGCGGCTTGAACAGAAGCGCGCATAGCGCCGGACTCAAAGTGAGCGAGACGAGGAGAGAGATGCCGGTCGCGGTGGCGATGGTAATGGCGAACTGACGGAAAAATTGCCCGGTAATTCCCGTCAGGAAGGCGGAAGGGATAAACACGGCGGCGACTACCAGCGTCATGGCGATCAGCGCGCTGCCAACCTCGTCCATGGTCCGATGCGCCGCTTCCCGCGGCGACATGCCCTCGCGGATATTGCGCTCGACATTCTCCACCACGACGATGGCGTCGTCGACCACGATGCCGATGGCGAGCACGAGCCCGAACAACGACAGATTGTTGAGCGAATAGCCGAGCGCCGCGAGCACGGCGAAGGTTCCGATCAACGAAACCGGAATGGCGACAATGGGAATGACCGACGCGCGCCAAGTCTGAAGGAACAGCACGATCACCACCACGACGAGGAGCACCGCCTCGAACATGGTGTGGATCACCGCCTCCACCGACTGCGAAATGAAGACGGTCGGATTGTAGACGATGTCGTACTGGAGGCCGGACGGGAAGGACTTGGACAGCTCCGCCATGGCGTTTTGCACCTGCGTCGCCGTGGCAAGAGCGTTAGACCCGGGCCGCTGGAAAATTCCGAGTGGAATTGCTACGCGCTCGTCGAGATAGCCGCTGCGGTTGTAGTCGGCGGCGCCGAGTTCGACCCGGCCGATATCGCGAACGCGCACCACCCGCCCGTTGGCGTCCGACTTCACGATGATATTGCCGAAGGCCTCGGTGTCGGCCAGCCGGCCTTGCGTCTCGATATTAAGCTGGAAGGCGCCGGGCTTGGGCACCGGCGGCTGATTGATCACACCCGCCGCCACCTGCACATTCTGTCCGCGCAGCGCCGCCACTACATCTCCGGCAGTGAGATCGCGGATGGCGAGCTTCTCCGGATCGAGCCATATCCGCATCGAGTAATCGCGCGCGCCGAAGATGGTGACGTTACCCACCCCGTCGATACGGGCGAGGACATCCCTGACATGCAAGGTGGCGTAATTGGAAATATAGAGCAGGTCGCGCGAGCCATCGGGCGAACTCAAATGGATGACCATCATCAGATCCGGCGACTGCTTGTTCACCGTAACGCCGATGGCGCGCACTTCTTCAGGCAGGCGTGGCAGCGCCGTGGAGACCCGGTTTTGCACAAGCACCTGCGCGGTATCGAGATTGGTGCCGAGCTTGAAGGTAACGGAGAGCGACATCGATCCGTCGCTGGTCGATTGCGACGTCATGTAGAGCATGTTGTCGACGCCGTTGATCTCCTGCTCGAGCGGGGTGGCCACTGTCTTGGAGACGATTTCGGCGGAGGCGCCGGGATAAGTGGCGCTCACCACGATCGAGGGCGGCGCGATTTCCGGATATTGTGCGACCGGCAGGCTGAAATAGGCCACGCCGCCAACGAGCGTGATGAGAATGGAGACGACCGCCGCGAAGATCGGCCGGTCGATGAAGAAATGCGGAAGGTTCATGGGCCGCCGACGCCCTGCTGGGCGCTCACGTCCTCGATCTTGCCCTCCTCGGGCGTAACTTTGGCGCCGGGCCGCGCCCGCAGCAGCCCGTTGATGATCACGCTATCCTCGGGCGTGATGCCGCTCCTGATCACGCGCAAATTGTTGTCCGTGACCGGGCCGAGCTCGACCGGCTTCGGCACCACCGTGCCGTCGGCGGAAACCGTGTAGAGGAGCTTCACCGATTGGTCGGTGACCACCGCCGCATCCGGCACGAGCATGGTCGGCCGCAATTGCGACATCGGCACCCGCACCCTCCCGAACTGGCCGGGCGTGATGAACAGATCCGGATTGGGGAAAGAGGCGCGCACGCGGATCGTCCCCGAGGTACGGTCATATTGATTGTCCACGAAATCGATGGTGCCCTTAAGCGTCCAAGCCTTCTCGTCCATGAGCTGGCCTTCGACCTCGATGACGCTGTCGCGCGCCGACTTCACCTCGCCTTTCTGCACCAGGCGCTTATAGGTCATGCCGTCGCCTTCGCTGACATTGAAGGTCAGCCAGATCGGGTCGAGCGAGACGATGGTGGTGAGCAGAGTCGTGCCGCTCGTGCCGCTGGTGCCGCCCATGATCAGGTTGCCGACGCTCACTTCATGCCGGCCGACGCGGCCGGAGACGGGAGCCGTGACGCGGGTATAGTCGAGATTGAGCTGCGCCTGATTGACTGCGGCGATTGCGGCGTCCCGCGAAGCCCGTGCGATATTCACCTGCGCCAGCCGCTCGTCATAGGTCTCCTGCGTCGCGTAGTCGTTCTTGCGCAATTGCGCCGTGCGTTCGAGCTGCACCTCGGCCAGCTGGAGTTGCGCTTCGGCCTGCGAAAGCTGCGCCTTCGCCGTCTGCAATGCGAGTTCGAAGGGACGCGGCTCGATGACGAACAGCAAATCGCCCTTCTTCACAAGCTGGCCGTCGGTGAAATTGACGGATTCCAGATAGCCGCTGACCCGCGCCCTGATCTCGACCGATTCGCGGGCTTCGAACTGACCGGTGAAGTCGCTCCACTCCTGCATTTCCTTGACGAGAGGCTTGGCGACGGTGACAGCCGGCGCGGGAGGCGCGGGCTGCTCGGTCGGTGCGCCTTGCCAAAAACCCCAATAGCGGTAGAGCAACGCCGCCGCCGCGACCGCACAGATCAGGATAATGAGTCGCGTCAAACCGCCGCCGCTCCGGCGCGAAGGGGCGGTCTCCGCAGGCGAAGTAGGTGCGGCCTTGGGCTTGCGTTCGCGCGTTTCAGGCGCCTCGGGCGCTTCCGCCGTAGCCGGCTCTTCCTCGGTGAGGAGGGTGCCTAGTCCCTCGTCTCTATCGCGGTTTCGGCCGCCGTTCCGGTTTCTCTTTTCCATCATGGCCGCATCTTAGGGCGGGGGATAGGGGGTCATCTGTGGCCGGGAGCCCGAGCCTGCAAGGCCTCTCCCCGGGACGCTAGCGCAAAACGCCGATAACCCCAACGATTTGCCAACAATTTAGCAGGCCAAGCGGCACCATGCCCTCCATCTCACGGCATTTTGACCACCGCAAGCCCCTTCGCTGAACTGTCATCATTTTTCGGTCTGATGGCCCACAATCCTGGCGACGAAAATCGCGCCGTGCCGTATCCTGACCGCAAAGCTAAGCGGGCCGGCAGGGAGAAGACATCTTGGCTGCAATTCAACGTTTCGTCTGTGTCCTTTCCGCATGCATGCTTCTTTTGGCGGCAACGGCGCGCGCCGAAGACAGTGCGATAGCCCAGGCCGCCGCCTGGCGTATCGGCGATCATCTAAGTTTGGCAGGACTGCTCTACGCGCAAGGCGGAGAGGAAGGGAACGTCAAAGAGCTGATCTCCAGCATCACCCCTCTCACCGACGCCATGAAGATCACCATCAAGCCTTTCCCGCCCCACGCCGCCAACCCGATCGAGACCTATGCCGACGTCATCCATTATTTGATTAAGGGCGACGGAGCGCAGATTGGCCGCGATATCGCCAGGGATTTCGACAAATCGGCCGGAACGCTATTCGAGATCGCGGTTAAGTCGAATCTTTTGATCTTGCTCTATGAGCCCGGTAACGATCAGGGCATTGCCGACGTGCTGCAAGCGCGTTGCGTCGAGGTGGGGTTACCGAACAATCTTTGGTTCGATCTCGTGAACACGGTCAGGGCGAACGCTTCCAAGGAGGAGGTCAAGAACGCCGTGTTCAAAATGCATGATGACGTCGCCGCATATCTCGGCGCGCGCGTGGAGTAGCGCCTCGTGGACAGTTCGAGCGAGAAAATTGTCCGGCACCAACGCCGCCGCTAGATTGTCTTCCCAATCCAGGGTGGAGAACGGCGGCTCGCTCGCAGGCCGCCGGGAGAATGCTGTGCTTTCGGATTTTGGCCGAAAACGTCAGAGAGAATGGCAACGTGCGTTCGTGACCGCACTCGCCTTCGCTCTCGCGCTTGCGGTGGACCAAGCTGCCGCGAGGGCGCAACAGGCGCCGCCCAACGCCGTCGCCACCGTCTTCCCGAGCGTTATCGAGACCGACCGCCGCGCCTTCATGGCTTCCTTCATCGACCGGCTCGGTCCGTCTTGCCTCGAAAAGGGCGCCCGCCTCGAAGCCGATCCTGCATTCGCCACTCCGACGGCGTGGGGCCGCGGCTTTTATCGCAGCGACGACATCTCCGAAGGAGGCGGGGCGACCGCCGGCTTCGAATTCCATCCCGACCGGCGCACCTGCGCCGGCGTCGGATTCAATTATGCCAACACCTCTCTCGCCCTCGACGGTTTGCCGCAATCGGGCGAGGTCGCAGCCTTCAGCCTCGGCGCCTATGCAAGGCGCGACGGCAAGCTCATCTTCGTCGACGGTGCCTTCGCAGCAACCTTCGCCGATATCGACTCGAAACGGCGCGTTTCCGGACTCGTTGCCAAAGGTTCCACCGAAGCGACCGGCGCCGGAATCGTCGCCGGCATCGGTCTCGTGCTCCATGCCGGCCTGATCGTGCTGGAGCCTCGCTTCGGCCTCGACTACGACCATGGCCACCAAGACGGTTATGCCGAGCATGGCGCGGGCGTGGCCGATCTCCGCGTCTCAAGCGGCGAACATGACGGGTTCCGCAGCAATCTCGGCCTGCGCCTGCACAGGGTCTTCGATCTTCCCTCCGGGGCCGGGTTCATGCCCGAGTTCAGTATCGCCTGGGCGCATAACCTCATCGATCAGGGGGTGACGCTGACAGAACGGCCCGCGGGCAGCCCCGGCGCGTTCCACGTCGCGGGCGATAAACCTCCCGCCGATTTCCTCCTGCTCGGCGCGGGCCTGTCGTTCCACCCCAACGGCAGCGACGAGATTTTCGTGCGCTATGACGGTGCCTGGGCAGAGGACGACATCCACGCCGACGCCGTCAGCGCGGGCGGCAAGCTTCGCTGGTGACGGGGGCCGGGATCGCGACCGCAAGCGAGCGCGATCGCCGGCAAGCCACAGGCCCATCGCCTCCTGCGCTGTCTGCGGATCGCGGCGCCAATGCGCAATCGAGCCGGTAATTTCGAGATTGCCGCCGAAGCCTTCCTGGCGCGCCATGAAGCGCACCATCGGCCAATCCAAATCGCGCAGACAGGCGCAGCCGCGAACCGCCGGGCGCCCGGACGGAACGGAGGTCGGCGTAGAGACTTGGCCCTTGCAGCCAATAGACTTCAGTCGTGCTGTCGGTTCGGCCGCGCGCTGCCTGAAATGCGAGCGGACGCTCTGGGACCGCGCCCAAGTTTTCCTCATCGGTGCGTGCGTGCTTGCTCGGCGAGTTGCTCGTTCCGCGGCCGGCGGGGCCGTGGTGCCCAGGGGCGGAATCGAACCACCGACACGCGGATTTTCAGTCCGCTGCTCTACCAACTGAGCTACCTGGGCCCTGGGGCAATGTGGTGAGGCGCAGACCCTCCTGCAAACCGGAGGGCAGCGGGGCCTCACGCGAAGGCTCTGGCTTATAGAAAATCAAATCGGCTCTGTCGAGGCCGGGACGCCTCCCGGCCCTAACGGTCCTCCTCGTCCTCATCGCCAGTCTCCTTGCCG
>DATLXW010000205.1:0-12317 GCA_035575415.1 Methyloceanibacter sp.
CGACGAAGTGAAGATTGTCATCGTGTTCAATAACGGCACTTACGAGTCGATCAATATTTCGGCATGGATGGACGGCAATCCCGACCTTCTGCTCTCGACCAATTTTGGCGTGCCCGAAAGCGTCTTCGCCAAATTCCCGAAGACCGAAATCGTCATGCCGGAGCAGGGTTAGGCCCGCGCCGCCTGCGCGCGCGCCGCTTCCTCAGCCAATGTCCGCGTCAACGCAGCCGCCGGCATGGGTGCCGGCAGCTTCGCCGCCTGCCCCGACCAGATCGGCGAGAAGTCGATTGAACCTTCCGCTTCGGCCTTGGCCCGCAAGGGGGCGATGGCGGCACGGGCGCGCGGGAAGTGCGGCGCCGCCGCATTGATCGGCCCCTGCTCGCGCATGAAGCGGTTGACGACGCCACGCGCGGGTTTCCCGGTCAGCACGTTGGTGATGGCGGTTTCGCGGCCAGGATCGGCGATCGCCTGGCGGTGAAGCGTCGAAACCGTCGCCTCCGGACAGGTAAGATAAGCGGTGCCGATCTGCACCGCCGCGGCGCAGAGCGAGAGCGCAGCGGCAATGCCGCGACCATCGGCGATACCGCCGGCGGCGATCACCGGGACCTCCACCGCTTCGGCAATGGCGCGCACAAGCGCAAACGTTCCAACCTGGGTTGCAACGTCGGTCTCGAGAAACATGCCGCGATGGCCGCCGGCCTCTGCGCCCTGCGCAATAATCGCGTCAACCTTGCGCTCGGCGAGCCAGACCGCTTCGCGGCGCGTCGTCGCCGTACCAATAATCTTACAGCCGGTGCGCTTGACCCGCGCGAGCAGCTCGGGACTAGACAAGCCGAAATGGAAGCTGACGATCTCCGGGCGAAGCTCCTCGATCGCCGCGCATTCCGCTTCGCCGAACGGCGCATGACCGCGCGGTAGCGGGAGCGGCGGAGGCGCGGCCCCGAGCTCCGCGAAGTAGGGCGAAATGCGCTTCAACCAAGCGGCGTCGCGCTCCGGATCTTGCGGCGATTCCTCGTGGCAGAAGAAATTGAGATTGAGCGGCTTTTTGCTGCGCGAGCGGAACGCCGCTACATCCGCGCGAATGCGATCCGGTGTCAGTGCGGCGCAACCGAGCGACCCAAGCCCGCCAGCCTCGGCAACGGCCAAAGCGAGATCGACGCCAGCGAAGTTCGCCATCGGCGCGGCGATAATCGGCAACTCGATGTCGAACAGATCGAGCAGTCGCTTGTCAGGCCATTTCATGGTTCAGCTTTGCGGATCGCGCCGCTTGCCCAAGAGGCGCAAGCGGAGCGCGTTCAGCTTGATGAAACCCTCCGCATCCTTCTGGTCGTAAGCGCCGGCATCGTCCTCGAAGGTGACGATCTTGTCCGAATAGAGCGATTTCGGCGAAGAGCGGCCGATGACGATGACATTGCCTTTGTAGAGTTTGAGAGTGACCTCGCCCTCGACATGCTCCTGGCTCTTGTCGACGAGCGCTTGCAGCATCTCCCGCTCGGGCGAAAACCAGAATCCGTAATAGACAAGCTCGGCATAGCGCGGCATCAGCGAATCCTTCAAGTGCATCGCCTCGCGGTCGAGCGTGAGCGACTCGATCGCGCGGTGCGCGACATGCAGGATAGTGCCGCCAGGCGTTTCGTATACGCCGCGGCTTTTCATGCCGACGAATCTGTTCTCGACGAGATCGACTCTGCCGATGCCGTTGTCGCGGCCTAGCTCGTTCAGTTTCGCGAGCAGTGCCGCCGGCGAAAGCGGCTTACCGTCGATCGAGACGGCGTCGCCGCGCTTGAAGCCGATGGTGACGATTGTCGGCTTATCGGGCGCATCCTCGGGCGCGACAGTACGCTGATAGACGTAAGGCGGAGGTTCGGCGCCCGGGTCCTCGAGCACCTTCCCCTCCGAAGAAGAGTGCAACAGGTTGGCGTCGACGGAGAACGGCGCCTCGCCGCGCTTATCCTTGGCCACCGGGATCTGGTGCTTCTCGGCGAAATCGATCAAGTCGCTGCGCGACTTGAACTGCCACTCCCGCCAGGGCGCGATCACCTTGATGTCGGGGTTGAGCGCGTAATAGGTGAGCTCGAAGCGCACCTGGTCGTTGCCCTTTCCGGTCGCGCCATGTGCCACCGCGTCGGCGCCGGTAAGCTTGGCGATCTCGATTTGCCGCTTGGCGATCAACGGCCGCGCGATCGACGTGCCGAGGAGGTAGACGCCCTCATAGAGCGCGTTCGCCCGGAACATCGGAAAGACGAAGTCGCGCACGAATTCCTCGCGCAGATCCTCGACGAAGATCTCCTTGATGCCGAGCATCTGCGCCTTCTTGCGTGCCGGCTCAAGCTCCTCCCCCTGACCGAGATCTGCGGTGAAGGTCACCACCTCGCAGCCATAGGTTTCCTGTAACCATTTCAATATGATGGAGGTGTCGAGCCCGCCCGAATAGGCGAGCACAACTTTCTTGATGTCGGTTGCCATGAAAGCGTCGTTGGAGGCCGGGGTTGAAATTGCCCGCGACTATAGGGAGGAACCGTCAAGGTGCAAGGGCCCGGAGCAGCAAGAAGGGCGCGTTTGCCTAAGTTTTGCCCCTCCCTTCGTGCCACTCTTGGGCAGCAGCCAAAGGAGAACCCTCATGATTCGCTTCCCTGGAACGTCGTCCATGGCCCGTGGGGCGATGGCGGTACTGGTCACGGCCGGACTTGTGCTGCCTTCTTCCTTCGCCGCCGGCGCGCCCATTGCAGGCGTTCGCGCGCTTCCGGCGGTGCCGTCGCTCATGACGCAAGTCAAGAAGAAGGGCAACGTCGTCGTGAAGAAGAACGTTCACGTGAACCGAAACGTCATCGTCAAAAGGAACATCTATGTCGCCCGGCCCGTCAGGGTCTGGCGTCGCAAGCCCTATTACGGCAACATCTTTGCCGGCGTGGCGCTTGGCACTTTGATCGGGGTGGCTATTGCAGGAACGGCGCCGGTCGCGCCCGCCCCCAATCTTTGCTGGTACTGGACGAGCCCCGCCATGGTCCAGGGTTATTGGGACTATTGCTACTAAACTAGGTCGCGGCCGCCCGGCCGAAGGGCCGGGCGTGTCCCTCCGGCGTCGCTAGGCCACGCGATCGCGCAAATGCTGGCCTCTCGACCGCAAGGAAGACCCAAGATTGGCCAGCCCCTCTCCGATCGCGGCCAAGACTGTCCCCGCCACGCGGTGCAGACGCATGAAGGCCCGTTCGAGACCTCGCTCGAGCGCGGCGTCGTTACGCCTGAGCGGTTCGAGCAAGAACCGGTAAAGCGCGAACACGATTGCGAGCGTAATAATTCCCGCAAAAACGATGTCGCTGGCGAAATGCCGGCCGAACGCGACTCTCAAACTTCCGACCGCCGTACCGAACACGACCGCTCCGCCGATGGCGGCGGAGCGAATTTGCGGCGGCGCGAGGCTCGCCGGGGCCGCGGTCCAGAAGGCCAGGCTCGCCTCGCCGGAAACGAATGAGCAGTTCTGTCGGCAGGCGTCGCTCGGCTGCCACCAAGGTTTGAAGCTCGCCGTTCCGGCGAACTGTTCGATGCCGTTTGGCCGTGGGCGCCCCCAATGCTCCTTCAACAGCATATTGGAGACGACCCCAGGTCCGAGCAGGAGCGTACCGACGAGAAAAAGCGCGGCGGATGGGGCGATCGTCATGCGCTCGCTGGGCCGGATGAGTTTACGCGCCAAAGCGAAGCCGACCGGCAGGAGAAAGAGAAACGGCAGCCAGTTCAAGCCGCGCCGTATCAGCTTCCACGCCGGATCATGCGAGAGCGGAAAATCGGCGGTGCCGGGGTCGAAGAACCACTCTGCCACCTCTACGTCAAAGGAGGGATAGGCGGCGAACAAAACCGCAAGCGCCGAAAGGACGGCAAAGAACGACAACCAGCAGCCGCGCGGCACGGCACCCCCCGACCCCAACACCGCGGCCGACCCTAACCTTTTCCCGCGACAGTTCCGTGAGCGTGGCGTGAAGTTTTATTGGCAGATTCGCAACCGAGCCAAGACGAATCGATGACGATGACAGATCATCGTCCTGAGACGTCGTGTCTCTTCATTCTCATCGCCGGTTTCGTCTCGCGTGGACAAGATGTGTATGCATGTGCATGCATGATCTTCGGCCGCCGCCGGCCTTGCCACGCGGAGCGATCCTTGCCGCGATGTGGAACTACGGCGCCAGCAGCGGCGTTGCAGCACAGCGAATGTAACTGCGTATCAGGAAGGGTAGGAAGCGATGGTCGCCCACGCACAGCCTGAGGAACGAACGGACGCCCAAGAGCCATATGCGGGGCCGCTCGCCAAAATCCCGAGTCTCGGTTTTTCGCGGCGTAAGCATGCGCAAGGACCCGGTGCCTGGCGCGAGACGGTGACCCAACACTTGCCTCAAACCTGGGCCGCGGCGCGACTGTCGTTGCAAGCGCGTATCGCCGCGCTCGATATCGAGAGTTAGGCTCTGGCGCCTGCGAGCAGCCAATAGATGAAGCCGCCGGCGAAGCCTGCGGTGGCGAAGATCGTCATGGAGTGACTGGCTGCGACCTGCGCCATGTCTGCGGCACGCGGCGCAGCAAGGATTGGGATGACGGCGAGCGCCGCCCCACCGGCCGGCACATAATACATCCAAGACCTGATCTTCAGGACTTCCCCAACGACCACAACGATCAGGGCCGGCAATCCCGTGAGCGCGGGGCCGACTGTGCCCGCAAACAGCACGGCTCCAAACACCGGAGCCCCCTCTTTGAGCAGGGGATCGTGAGGCGCCGCCGCGCGCAGCTCGTCTCCCGCCCACACGGCGCCGAGTGCAAACAGCACTGCGAGCGCAGCCGCGGCGGCGATGAAGTAAGCCGTCACCACCCATACCATCCGCAACACGATGCGCAGGATCATCGGCCGCTCCTTTGTCGCCGCCCGGCGGAAGCGTTATAACACCCTATGGCCCCGCTCGAGTTCTGGTACGAATTCGCAAGCACTTATTCTTACCCGGCCGCCATGCGCATCGAGGCGCTCGCTTCTGCCGCGGGCGTGACGGTGCGGTGGCGTCCGTTTCTGCTCGGGCCGATCTTCAAGGCCTATGGCTGGAACGACTCTCCGTTCAATATCTATGCCGCCAAGGGGCGTTATATGTGGCGCGACCTTTCGCGCATCTGCGCAGCCGACGGCCTGCCCCTGAATTTGCCGCCGGTTCGCTTCCCGCAAAACGGATTGAACGCCGCTCGTCTTGCGCTCGCCGGCGAGGAGGAGGGTTGGACCCCCGCCTTCAGCCGCGCCGTCTTTATCGCCAACTTTGCCGAGCAAAAAGACATCAGCGATATGGCAACACTGCGCGCCATCCTCGAGTCGCTGAGTATCGATGCCGATGCCGCCATGGAAGCTGCAAACGCTCCCCGGATCAAAGACTCGCTGCGGCGGCAGACCGAAGAGGCGCAATCGCGCGGACTGTTCGGCGCGCCGTCCTTCATCGTCGGCGACGAGTTGTTTTGGGGCAACGACCGGCTCGAAACCGCCCTCGCCTGGGCGGCGAACGCTAAACCGCAGGCGTAAGCCGCGCGCTTGCGCGTTCCTTGAGGCTTGCGCTCTTGAGCTGACCGCAAGCCGCCATGATGTCCCGCCCGCGCGGGATACGCACCGGGCTCGCATAGCCGGCGCGGTTGACGACCTCGGCGAATTTCTCGATCTGCTCCCAGTCGGAGCATTCATATGGAGCGCCGGGCCAGGGATTGAACGGGATCAGATTGATCTTGGCCGGGATCTTGGCGAGCAGCCTCACCAGTTCTTTGGCATCGGCGACCGAATCGTTGACGCCCTTCAGCATCACATATTCGAAGGTGATGCGCTTGGCGTTGGACAGACCCGGATAGGCGCGGCAGGCGGCAAGCAGCTCCTTGATCGGCCACTTCCTGTTGATCGGCACGAGCCTGTCGCGCAGTTCGTCCCGCACGGCGTGGAGCGAGATGGCGAGCATGGTTCCCGCCTCCTCGCCCCAGCGCGGAATCTCCGGCGCCACGCCCGAAGTCGAAAGCGTGATGCGCCGCTTGCCGATTGCGAGCCCCTCGCCATCTGCGGTGAGGATGCAGGCGTCGCGCACATTGTCGAAATTGTAGAGCGGCTCGCCCATCCCCATCAGCACGACGTTGGTGATCTTGCGTTCGGAGTTCGGCAGGCCGCGCTTGTCTTCGGCCTTCGCGCCTGGCCAATCGCCGAGCCGGTCGCGCGCCAGCATGATCTGACCGGCGATCTCGCCGGAAGTGAGATTGCGCACCAGCCGCTGCGTCCCGGTGTGGCAGAAGGAGCAGGTGAGCGTGCAGCCGACCTGGCTTGAGATACAAAGCGTGCCGCGATCCTCTTCCGGGATGTAGACCGTCTCGATCTCTTTGCCGTCCTCGAGACGCAGCAGCCATTTGCGCGTGCCGTCGGCCGACACCTGTTCCGTCACGATTGCGGGCCGCTCCAGGCTGAACTGCTCAGCAAGCTCGCCGCGCAAATCTTTGCCGATATCGGTCATGGCGGCGAAGTCCTTGGCGCCGCGCACATAGAGCCAACTGAAGATCTGGCTCGCCCGCATGCGCGCTTGCCGCTCGGGCACGCCCGCCTCGCGCAGGCGCTCGGCAAGCCTGGACCGATTAAGGCCGATCAGCCGTTCTCTCCGCTGCTGACCGCTCGTGCTTGCGGCGGTTTGGACATTAGGAATCGAAGCGATGGACATGGTCGAAAACTACGCCAGGGCCAAGCGCCCGGCCCGACCCTCATATCATGCCCCGCTCCCGGAATGGCAAGGTCGCTCGTGCCTCGGCAGACTAGCCGCTGCATTCCTTGGCGGCGCGCTCCAGCGCCTCGGACAGGCCCTTGAGCGAATAGACGTCGCTCGTGTTGGTGCCGCGCGAGGACTTGCCCTGGATCTTCATGGTGCTGCCGGCCTTCATAGCCTCGACCAGCTTCGTTTCCATGTCCGGCTTCTCGACGAAAGCGCCTTCGTCTTTGGTGAACAGCTCGAACTTGGCGCCGCCGATCGTCACCGTGGTCTTGGCGCCGGGGCTGAAGGGATAGCCCATCTTCACGCTCACCTCGTTCACCACATTGTCCTCGGGCCAGCGCGAAATGTAGAAGAAGATAGGCCCGCGCTTGACTGCCTTCGGCGTCGTTTCCTTCGGCTTCGACACGGCAAAGCAGACTTTCGGGCTGCCAGTTGCCGCATAGGCGGACCAGTCGCCGAATTTCTCAAGCAGCGTCACTTCTTGCGCAAGACCGGGCGTGACGCTCAAAGCCCAGACAAGGCAAGCGGCTCGAACGGCTCGGCGCATCTCCCCGTCCCCGATTCGTGAGCAGGCAAAATCATTAAGCCCCGATTTTGGTTTGACCACAAGACCCGGTCAACCCTGCCCGCGGCGTCTTTTCGGGCCGCCCTGGACATGAGCCTCGGCGGGCGCCGCCTCCGCGCATGCGGTGACAGGCCTGGCGCCGAAGCGGGCAAGCGACCTCAGCCGGTCGTACATGACGATGGCGCCGGCCGTGGCGAGATTGAGGGAAAACGCCGCCGGAATGCGCACGAGGTGTTGGCAGCGGGCGACGAGCGCAGAGCTGAGTCTTCCCCGCTCGGGCCCGAGCACATAGGCGGCCCTAACAGGGTGCGGGAAGTTCGGCAAGTCTTGCGCCTCGTCCAGGATTTCCACGCCCACCAGGCTGCAACCCCTTGGCAGCTTCATTTGGCCGATATCGCGCCAATGATAGAGGGGCACATGCACCGAAGCCTTCGACGTGTCGGTATGCATTAGCAGCGCCCTTGCATCGGCGCCAATGGTGAAGACGAAACTCGCGCCGAAGGCATGTGCGGAACGAAGCAGATTGCCAAGATTGACGGCCTTGGATATGCCCTCGACGCCAATGGCGAAATAGCCGCGGGTGGGAGGAAGCTGGTTTTTCACGGTTCCTAACCGCCTCCAGGCCGTCGGTGCCCAAAAGGCCGATCGTTTCGTCCCGGCGTTTTAAGCCTGAGCCGGGCTTTATGGAAGCCGGCCATCAACCGGAAGCGAGCCGATGCGGGTCGTGCAAATAAAGGAATTCGGAGGTGTGCAAAGCCTTCGCCTCGATGAGGTGGCCGATCCGAGCCCCGGTACCGGCGAGATTCTCGTCAGGGTGACCGCGGTCGGACTCAATTTCTTCGACACGCTCGCGCTGCGCAACAAATATCAGGTCACGCCCCAGCTTCCCTTCTCTCCGGGCGCCGAGATCGCCGGCATCATCGAGGCTGTCGGAGTCGGCGTCGCCGATTTCGCACCTGGTCAGAGAGTGATGGCCTATATCGGCGGCAATGGCTGCCGCGAGCTTATCGTCACCAAAGCCAGAAACGCGATTCCCATTCCGGACAGCGTGAGCGACGAAGTGGCGGCGGCCATTCCCATCACCTACGGCACGGCACTGCATGGTTTAAAGGACCGCGCCGATCTCAAGCCCGGCGAGACTGTAGCCGTGCTTGGCGCCGCTGGCGGCGCGGGCCTTGCCGCGATCGAGATCGCCAAGTTGATGCAGGCGCGAGTGATTGCGGTTGCGTCCTCTGCCGGCAAACTCGCGCTCGCGCGCAGCCACGGCGCCGACGAGGGTATCGACTACGCAGGAGAAGATCTCAAGACGCGGCTCAAGCAACTGACCGGGGGAACCGGAGTCGACGTTCTTTACGATACCGTCGGCGGCGACTATGCCGAGCCGGGCCTCAGGGCGATGGCTTGGGAAGGACGCTATCTCGTCGTCGGCTTCGCTGCCGGGACCATTCCCCGGCTACCGCTCAATCTGATCATGCTCAAGGGCTGCGCCCTTCTCGGCGTCTTTTGGACGGCTTTCGTCGAGCGTCATCCCGAGCAGCATCGTGCCAACATGCTGAAGCTCCTCGCCTGGTGCGAGCAAGGACTGATATCCC
The DNA here is from genome assembly GCA_035575415.1 of Methyloceanibacter sp. Classification (GTDB taxonomy): domain Bacteria; phylum Pseudomonadota; class Alphaproteobacteria; order Rhizobiales; family Methyloligellaceae; genus Methyloceanibacter. Next base: position 8,907 of record DATLXW010000205.1, read on the forward strand.
CGCATATCCACGCCAATTTCGCTCTCAAGGACAGCGCCGCGGCGCTTTCCTTGATCGAGGAACGCAAGGTCGCAGGCAAGGTGATTGTCAATCCGCAGCGCTAGCCGCGGCCGGACCTCCCTTCCCGAGCGCGCGCGCCGCGGCGGCGCGGTGGACCGGTGTAATGTGTGAGGCGACCATGCCGACGACCGCGGTGACGAGAGCCATGTCGTCGGCGAAGCCGAGGCCGGCGATGATATCGGGAATGAAATCGCCCGGCAGGATGAAATAGGCGATGGCCGCGAACAGCATGCCGCGCACGCGCAAGGGCGTTTCTGGATCGAGCGCGCAGTAATAGGCCGCGACCAGGTCCTCGGCGAACGGCACCCGCGCCAACACACGCTTGATCTTCGCCCAAAATTCGCGCCGCACCTTGCGCTCACGATCGGCCAAGGCGGCGGGAACGAGCCCCCGCCCCAGCGCCGCATTCCTAAGCTCACCGGCTTCGTTCCAGGCAACCATCGTCGTCTCCTCGCAAGGCAGTCCAGGCCCGCAGCGAAAGGTATGATAGCCGCACCGGACCTGCAAGGAAGGAGCGAACCACTTGCGCGCGACCGGCAACGATGCCATTTCCCCCGCATGATCAAACACCGTCTCCTTTTCGTCTGCCTCGGCAATATCTGCCGTTCGCCGATGGCCGAAGGCGCGTTCCGCCGTATCGCCGCGGAAGAAGGCGTGCTGCATCTCTTCGATATCGATTCCGCCGGGCTTGGCGATTGGCACGCCGGCCAGGCGCCGGACGCCCGCGCGCAAGCGGCGGCGCGCCGGCGCGGCATGGACATCTCGACGCAGAGCGCGCGACAGATCACCCGCGGCGATTTTGCGCGCTTCGATCTTCTGCTTGCGATGGATGGATCGAATGTGGAGGAACTTGTCCGGCTTGCGCCCAGGGAGACGCGCCACAAGATCCGCCGCTTCCTCGACTACGCGCCGCATCTCGGTACGAAGGACGTGCCCGATCCCTTCTATGGCGAGCGCGAAGGTTTCGATCATGCGCTCGACCTGATCGAAGAAGCGGCGCGCGGCCTCCTCGCCGCCCTGATCGACGGCGAGGCTGCGGTAAGGCGCGAGAGCGTTCAGTCCTCGAGCGGGTAGGCCGCCTCGACCACGTAAGGGCCGCCGCCGACGGAGTTTCTCGACGAATAGAGCACGAAGCGTCGCACGATGAAGCTTTCGCCGATGCCTCCCTGCCGCTCGAGATAAGCGGCGACCGCCTCGGCGCGCGCGCCGCGAAGCCGCGCAAGCGTTACATGCGGCTTGAAGTTCCGCGCCTCCGGCGGCAGCCCGGCTTCGCGCGCGGCACGCTCATTGGCGCGCCGGAGTGACTCGAGTTCGTCCGAGGGCGCGATGCCAGCGAAGATGGCGCGCGGCTTGTCGCCGCCGAAACTGCCGAGCCCATTCAGCCTAACCTCGAAGGGCCTAGCCACGATATCACCGAGCGCCTGGGTGAAGTCGCGCGCCGTGATCCCGTCGACATCGCCGATGAAGCGCAACGTCACATGATAATTTTCCGGATCGATCCAGCGCGCGCCGGTCAGTCCCGCGCGCAGCAGAGTGAGCCGTTCGGCGATGTCTCGCGGAATCTCGATCGCGGAAAAGAGCCTTGGCATAACTCGTTAGCGTTCAGGTCAAGGGCAAGGGTTCGGCATGTCAAGATGGATTTGCTCGATATCCGCAAGCACCTCCGCCGGGAGCGAGAGATCGGCAGCGGCAATATCCGTCTTGAGCTGCTCCATCGTCGTCGCGCCGATGATGACGCTGGTCATGAAAGGCCGCGAGGCCGCAAAGGCGATCGCCATTTGCGCGGGATCGAGCCCATGGCGCCTCGCCAGGGAAATATAGGTCGAAATCGCGCGCGGACCATTCCCCTTTTCGTAGCGGCCGAGCCGGTTGAACAGGGTTTTGCGCGACCCCGGCGGCAAGGCGCCGTTCTCGTATTTGCCGCTGAGATAGCCCTGTCCGAGCGGCGAATAGCCAAGCAGACTCACCTCCTCGCGGTAGGAAATCTCCGATAGACCCATCTCGAAGCTGCGATTGACGAGGTTGAAGGCGTTCTGAATCGACACGATGCGCGGCAGACCGTCCCGTTCAGCCGCGCGCAAGAAGCTCATCACGCCCCACGGCGTCTCGTTCGACAGCCCCACGAACCGCACCTTGCCTTGGGTCACGAGTTCTCCGAGCGCGCCGAGAATCTCGTGGACCGGGTAGGCGTCTCCTTCGAGATGCAGATAGTCGTGGCCCTCGAAGATGCGCATTGGCCGGTCCGGCCAATGCAGCTGGTAAAGATCGATGTAATCGGTTCGCAGCCGCTTCAAGCTCGCTTCCGCCGCTTCCTTGAGCTGCATGGGACTTTGGCGCGGGAGCGAACCGTCCTGACGCAGCCAATCGAACGTCGTGCTGCGGCCTGCGGCCTTGGTGGCAATCATCACCTTGTCGCGGTTCTTGCGCGAGTGGAGCCACGTCCCGATGATGGCTTCGGTACGCCCTTGCGTCTCCTTCTTCGGCGGGATGGGATAGATTTCCGCTGCGTCGAAAATGTTGATGCCGCAGTCGGCGGCATAGTCCATCTGCGCGTGCGCCTCGGCCTCGCTGTTCTGCTGGCCGAAGGTCATGGTGCCGAGGCAGAGCTTGGAAACTTTCACTCCGCTGCGGCCGAGTTCGCGGTATTCCATGCCTGCACTCAATCTACGCCGCTTTGCGCGCGCGCCGGTGGGCGGTCTAAGCGACGGCAGCGAGATCGAACGCGATCGCGCCCGACTGCTCGATTTCCTGCTCGGCTTGCTCCGTGGCGAAGAAGGTGGTGACGACGAGCCAGAGCACGAAGGCGGCCACCGTGAGGAGCGCGATCGCCGCTCCGATCTTACCGAAATTCAGGGGCATGCAGCGCGCCCTCCTTGGGATGGAGCGGCGACACTAAGCCAAGTGGGCGTTGGCGATCAATATCGCGCGACTCGCCGCGGCGACGGACAGGGCGGGATAAGCGGCTATCGCCCCCGCTTAGTTGTTCTTCATGGTTTCGTCGATCCAGCCTTTGAAGGAGGAGACGCGCGCATACACGCCCGGCATGGTTTCATGCCCGCACCACTCGCCCCAACTGACCACGCCGACTTGAACCGGACGTCCCTGATCGGCCGCCGGCACCACCAGCGGGCCGCCGCTGTCGCCGTAGCAGGAGTCCTTTTTCTGGCCCGGCTGCATGGCGCAGATTTCCGTGTCCTGGATTTTCAGGGAGGACTTGCCCTCCTCGTAACGCTGCCTGCAATCCGGCGTATCGATGGCCTCGATCTCGACCCAGTGCAACAGCTTCGGGTAATAGAGCTCCTCTTGCATTTGCTTGCCGGAGGCGACCGAGTTGAGCAGCTGCATGACGGC
>DATLXW010000206.1:0-7932 GCA_035575415.1 Methyloceanibacter sp.
TGCGATCGTGCGGGCGCACGCGATCTACACGCCCACAATGCTCGCCTTTTACGACGTGCTGGTGCACGGCCTCTCCAATCGGATCGCCTGGCGCTGTCCGACGAAAGCCTTACTCGAACTTTATCGCCGCAATCTCTCCGCCGATCATCTTGAAGCCGGAGTTGGCACCGGGTTCTTGCTCGACCGCGCCGGACGAGCGCATTTTGATCGCCTCGTCCTACTCGACATCAATCGTCATTGCCTCGACCGTGCTGGGGCGAGGCTCGCGCGCTTCCGCCCTGTCCTGCGTCGGGCGAATTTATTGGCGTCGCTCGAAGCCGATCTCGCGCCCTTCGCATCGGTCGGGCTGACTTACGTACTGCACTGCTTGCCCGGCGATATGCAGGACAAACTTGTCGCGATCGATCGCCTCAAGCCTTTGTTGCGGCCTGAGGCCGTCTTGTTCGGCGCCACCATTCTTGGTCGGGGCGGAACGCCCAATCTCGCCGCAAGGACGTTGCTTGACCTCTATAATGCGAAAGGCGTCTTCAACAATCTCAACGACGATTTTGACACTTTGGCGCGAGGCCTCCGCCAGCGCTTTGCCCTGGTCGAAGTCGAACAGTGCGGTCTCGTCGCCTTGTTCCGCGCGGCTCAGCCCCGCGGGGCTGCCAAAGCGCCTCAGGATGGCCATTAACCCGCCGTTTACCCTGCGAAGTTTCGCCCCGGTTCGACGTTAAGCCTCGGTAAGAAGAGAGCACTATCTTGGGGCCACCAGCGCGTGGTGGAGCGTATTTCGCACCGGCATGTGCAGCGGGCTGGGCTTCAACATCGTGGGTGTTTCTGAAATGCGTTCGCGGTGGCAGCTGGGTACGGTCCTGTTCTCCGCTTTGGCGGCGAGCGCCACGGCCTCGAGCCTCGTTTCCGCCGCCGATCTTCCGCCCTCAGCCTACCCGCCGGTCTATGCCGAACCGCCGCTGCCGCCACAGGACCTGTTCGAGGGGTGGTGGCTCGGAGGCACGGTGGGCGGCTCCACGGTGACATTTGACGGTCTACCGGCAGCCGGTGCGGCTGATACAAGCGGCGTTCTGGGTGGCGCTATCGGAGGCTATAGCTGGCAAAGCGGGCCCTTCGTACTTGGCTTGGAGGGCGATGTCCTTGCCGCAGATATCAGCGGCAAGCGCCGCTTCAATGCCGGCGCGAACGTGGCGAACCCCAGCATCGATGCAATGGCGGATCTTCGCTTGCGGGCTGGCTACACCATTACTCCGAATCTGCTGGTTTTCGGCACGTTTGGCGGCGCTTGGGCCGGCGCGGATCTTCCGGTCGGCGGACCGCTGGGAGGTTCCGCAAGCGCCGACTTTTTCGGCTGGAGCGCCGGCGGCGGCGCGGAGTTTGCCTTCAATCCCAACTGGCACGTCCGCTTTGACTACCAATTCACCGATTTCGGCTCTGAGACCGTGAAATATCCGGGCGGCAAAATTGATTACGATCCCGACGCCAGCACCTATCGCGGCTCGTTGATCTACCGCTTCTAGCAGCTAACCTTCTGTTCGAGCGCTTGCGCCCAATCTGGGCCCCAAAAAATTTGCGCTTCAAGCTGTTTTCTTCCACTAGCCTATGCGACGCGGTAAGATGGCTTTGCGAGGCCGCGTTCTACCTTGGACTTCCCCTTGAGGTCGCGAACCGAGATTGGGCTATGGGGGTCGGGGATCTCAGTCCGGTCGTGGAAGAAAATCCGGATGGCTCCGGACCGTTCGTGATTCTGTGTGACCACGCCTCGAACCGCATTCCTCAGGACTACGAACCCTTCGGCCTCTCCGAGGAGGCGCTCAAGTCGCACATCGCCTGGGATCCCGGCGCCTTACCGGTGGCTCGTCTGTTATCGGAAGCATTGCATGCGCCGCTTCTTTGGCCAGACGTCTCGCGCCTCATCATTGACTGCAACCGTGCACCCGAGGCGAAGAGCCTCATTGTCGCCGAAAGCGAAGGTCGACCCATTCCGGCCAATCGCAATGTCAGCGAAGCCGATCGCGCGCGCCGGCTTGATCGCTTTCATCGCCCTTATCATGCCGCCGTTGACGCCTGTCTCACCCGCCGCCGCAATATCGGGCTGCCAACGGCGCTCGTCGCGATTCACTCCTACACCCCCGTCTATTTCGGCAGATCGCGGCCATGGCAGATCGGCATCCTCTTCGACGCCGATCGCCGCCTCGCCGATCCGTTGATTGCCGGATTGCAGGCCGATCCGGCACTGACCGTCGGCATCAACGAGCCCTACTCACCGGCCGACCAGGTCTATTACACGCTTGAGCGACACGCCGCGCGGGATCGCTTGCCTGCGGCGATGATCGAGATCCGCAACGATGAAATCGAGGATGCGTCCGGACAGCGGCGGTGGGCGAACCGGCTCAAAGGCCTGCTTTTTGCGGCGCACACGGCCTTGCTCGAAAACGGCAAAGCCGTGGTATGAATAATGTTGCGGTGTTGACTTGCATTAACCTGGGGGTTGGGAAATGGCAAAACAACATGAAGGCGGGGTGGAGTATCACATCCCCGACAAGGACTATTTCGAGAAACGTGAGTTGAGACGCCACGCCGGTGTGTTTGCACTTTGGGCACTAGGCGTCGGCGCCGTTATCTCCGGCGACTTCTCGGGCTGGAATCTCGGCTTCAATGTGGGCGGCTGGGGCGGCATGTTCCTCGCCACCATCATCATCACCATTATGTATCTGGGCTTGACCTACTCCATCGCCGAGATGAGCCCGGCCTTGCCGCATACCGGTGGCGCCTATTCGTTCGCCCGCACGGCCTTCGGACCATGGGGCGGCTTCATCACCGGTGTGGCCGAGAACATCGAATATGTGCTGACCCCGGCGGTGATCGTCTTCTTCATCGGCTCTTATCTAACCGGCATCTTTGAAACGCCCGCCGCGTTTCAGCCGGTCTATTGGATCATCGGCTACATCATCTTCGTCGGCCTCAACGCGCGAGGAGTCGAGTTGTCGTTCACTGTCACCGTGATCGTGACGCTGCTTGCCATCGCGATTCTTGTCATCTTCTTCGTCAGCGCGTTGCCGCTGATTGATTTCAACAAATATGCGATGAACATCGGTGCCGATCCGGCGACCGGGACCGCGGTCCAGTTGCCGGAGGGCAACGGGCCTTTCTTGCCGTTCGGTATCCACGGCGTACTCGCCGCGTTGCCCTTTGCTGTGTGGCTATATCTTGCTATCGAGCAGCTTCCGCTGGCGGCCGAGGAATCCGCGGATCCTAAACGCGACATGCCGAAGGGCATCATGCTTGGCATGTTCACGTTGGTTGCGTTGGGCTTTCTGGTCTTGATCATCAACCCGGCAATCCCAATCCAACGCGAAATTACCGATGCGGCTGGCGCCACGACGACCGCCACCGGCGCCTTCGCCCTCGGTACTTCGGGGGAGCCGATTCTCGACGGCTTCCGCGCCATTTTCGGTTCGGAATGGGCCAAATTGCTGTCGCTGATCGCCGTGGCCGGCCTGATCGCCAGTTTCCATGCGATCATCTTCGCCTATGGCCGGCAGATCTATTCGCTGTCGCGTGCGGGTTACTTCCCGCATTTCCTTTCCGTCACACACGGCACCCATAAGACGCCGAATATTGCATTGGTAACAGGCGGCGTGATTGGTCTTGTCGTGATGCTCGTCGTCTGGTTCACCATGGGCGGCGAAAAGGCGGGATCGTTTATTGGCGGCGTGCTGCTCAACATGGCCGTGTTCGGAGCGATGTTCTCTTATTTGCTCCAGGCACTCACCTTCATCAAGCTTCGCAAGAGCTTCCCCAATATCGAGCGGCCCTATCGCAGCCCATTCGGTGTGGTTGGGGCTGCGCTCACCGTCATCATTGCCCTGGTGACGATCGGCTTCCAGCTGCTCGATCCTGTCTATCGCACAGGTGTCATCGGGGTCGCGATCTGGTACGCGCTTGCAATCCTCTACTTCGCGGCATATGGCCGTAAGACGCTTGTCTTCTCGCCCGAAGAGGAGTTTGCGGTGAAGCACCGCGAGGGTGTGGTCAAGGTTTAGCGGCGAGCAACCAAACCCGAACAAAAGCCGGCCCGTTCTCGAACGGGCCGGCGCTTCTTTGACTTTAGGGGGGTTCCATGCCGGACACATTGACGTTGCAAGACCTGGAGGCGGCCTCCGCCCGCGGCGAGATCGACACCGTCATCGCCTGTTTCCCCGATATGCAGGGCCGCCTCGTCGGCAAACGCTTCCACGTCGATTTCTTCCTCGGCGGTGCACACGAAGAAACGCATGGCTGCGATTACTTGCTTGCTGACGATATCGACATGGAGCCGGTGCCAGGCTACGCGGTTGCCAACTGGGAGAAGGGTTATGGCGACTTCGTTATGAAACCCGATCTCGCCACGCTCCGGCGCATACCTTGGCTGCCTGGCACCGCACTCGTGATTTGCGACGTGCTCGATCATCACAGCCACCAAGACTTGGCGCACAGCCCGCGCGCCATTTTGAGGAAGCAGATTGCCCGGCTCGCCAGCATGAACATGTCTTCGAGCTTGGCGTCCGAACTCGAATTTTATCTCTTCGACGAGACCTATGACTCGGCGGCCGTCAAAAATTGGCAGGGATTAAAGACGGCGGGAAGCTATATCCAGGATTATCACGTTTTCCAGACCACCAAAGAGGAAGAGGTGATGCGGGCGATCCGCAACGGCCTGTCCGGCGCCGGCATCCCGGTCGAGAACTCGAAGGGGGAGTGGGGGCCGGGGCAGGAGGAGATCAACGTCCGCTATGCCGACCCGCTGACCATGGCCGACTGGCACGTCATCCTTAAGAACGGCTGTAAGGAGATCGCGCATTCTCTCGGCAAGGCGGTCACTTTCATGGCCAAATGGCGCTACGACCTCGCCGGCTCATCTAGTCATATTCACATGTCGTTGTGGGACAAGGCGGGCAAGACCCCGCTCTTTCTCGACCCCAAGGGCGAGCATGGGATGTCGGCCTTGATGCGGCAGTTCGTAGCCGGTCAGCTCGCCTACGCGCGCGAGATTACCTGGTTCCTCGCCCCCTATGTGAATTCCTACAAGCGCTTTCAGGCCGGGACCTTCGCCCCCACCAAGGCGATTTGGTCGCTCGACAATCGCACGGCAGGTTTTCGCCTTTGCGGCGCCGGCACCAAGGCCATTCGCATCGAATGCCGCATCGGCGGCGCCGACCTCAATCCCTATCTTGCCTTCGCCGCCCTCATCGCCGCCGGTCTCGCCGGCGTCGAAGAGAAGATGGAACTTGAGCCCCCCTATGTCGGCGATGCCTATCTGGGCGTGTCGCTGCGCGAGGTGCCCAAGACCTTGCGCGAAGCCACCGAGCTGATGCGCAATTCGAAAATGCTGCGCCGGGCGTTCGGCGACGGCGTCGTCGATCACTATGTGCACACCGCCGAATGGGAGCAGTTCGAATATGACCGCCGCGTCACCGACTGGGAGTTGAGGCGCGGCTTTGAGCGTTATTGAGTCGCTGAGGAACCATGTCAGACAAAGTCAAAATCATTTCGCCCATTGACGGCTCGGTTTATGCCGAGCGGAGCATCGCTACCAATATCGAAATCGACTCCGCGGTCTCTGCGGCCCGCGCGGCGTTGCCGGAATGGAGGCGTGTCCCGATCCCGGAACGCGTGCGCTATATCCTCGCCTTTCTCGACGCTTTGATTGCCATGAACGATGACATCGCGGTCGAGCTTGCCTGGCAGATGGGGCGCCCTGTGCGTTATGGCGGCGAGAAAGGCAGCGTCGAAGAGCGCGTTCGCGCCATGGCAGGTCTCGCCGAGGACGCGCTCAAGCCCTATTTCCCGCCGGAAAAGCCTGGCTTCCGCCGCTATATCGCCCGCGAGCCGCTCGGCGTCGTGCTGGTCATCGCGCCTTGGAACTATCCTTATCTTACTTCCATCAACACCATCGTGCCGGGGCTCATCGCCGGCAATGCCATCATCTTGAAGCATGCCGCGCAGACCTTGCTTGTCGGCGAGCGCATCGCCGAGGCCTTCAAGCGAGCAGGACTGCCGAAGGGCTTGTTCGCCAATTTGGTGATGTCGCATGAACAGACGGAGAAGCTGATCGGCTCCGGCCGTATCGACCATGTCGCTTTTACCGGCTCGGTCGCCGGCGGGCGCGCGGTCGAGCGGGCGGTGGCCGGCACCTTCGCCTCACTCGGGCTCGAGCTCGGCGGCAAAGATCCGGCCTATGTCCGCGCCGACGCCAAGCTCGATCACGCCATTGAGAACCTCGTTGACGGTTCCTTTTACAATTCGGGACAGTCCTGTTGCGGCATTGAACGCATTTATGTGGACGCGGACGTGTTCAACGACTTTGTCGACGGGTTCGCTGCGCTCACAAAACAATATGTGGTCGGCAACCCGCTCGATCAGGCGACGACGCTCGGGCCGATGGTGCGCGGCGCCGCGGCGGATTTCGTCCGCGGCCAGATCGCGGAGGCCAAGCGCAAAGGCGCCAAAACGCTCATCAATATGAAAGTCGAAGGCGACCGGCCGGGCTCGCCCTATCTCGCCCCGGAAGTGCTGATCGACGTCAATCACCAGATGGAGGTGATGCGCGAGGAAAGCTTCGGGCCGGTCGTCGGCATCATGAAGGTGCGCGACGACGAGGAGGCGGTCACGCTGATGAACGACAGCCCCTACGGGCTGACCGCCTCGATCTGGACGCGCGACATCGAGCGCGCCGCCGAGCTCGGCAGCCGCATCGAGACCGGCACCGTGTATATGAACCGCTGCGATTACCTCGATCCCTATCTCGCCTGGACCGGAGTCAAGGACACCGGACGGGGCGTGTCGCTGTCGAAATATGGCTTCGACGCGCTCACCCAGCCGAAGAGCTTCCATCTCCGCGAAGTTTGATTGCATCAATTGGAACAAGGATATGACTGTACCCACCGCCAATTGGAACTACCCGACCGCCGTGCGTTTTGGCCCCGGCCGCATCAAGGAATTGCCCGAAGCCTGCCGCGCCGCCGGGATCGAGCGGCCTTTGCTTGTCACCGACGCCGGGCTGGCCAAGATGGCCATCACCGAGCAGACGCTGAAGCTGCTGAAGGATGCCGGCATGACGGTGGCGATGTTCGCGGACGTGCAGCCGAACCCGGTCGATGCGAATGTCGACGCGGGGATCGCCGTGTTCCGCAAGGGCCAGCATGACGGCGTGATCGCCTTTGGCGGCGGTTCCGGCCTCGACACCGGCAAGGTCATTGCTTTTATGGCGGGGCAGACGCGCCCGCTGTGGGATTTCGAAGACATCGGCGATTGGTGGACGCGTGCTGACGCCGACAAGATCGCGCCGGTGGTCGCCGTTCCCACCACGGCGGGCACCGGCTCGGAAGTCGGGCGGGCGGGGGTCATCACTCAGGAAGCGACCCACACCAAGAAGGTGATCTTCCATCCCAAGATGATGCCGAAAGTCGTGATCTGCGATCCGGAATTGACCGTCGGCATGCCGCCTTCGATCACCGCTGGCACCGGTATGGACGCGCTTGCGCATTGTCTCGAGGCCTATTGCGCACCGGGTTATCACCCGATGGCTGACGGCATTGCCGTTGAGGGCATGCGGCTCGTCTTCGCCTATCTGCCGAAAGCGGTGGCGAACGGAAAGGATCTCGAAGCGCGCGCCCATATGATGAGCGCTGCGGCCATGGGCGCCGCCGCCTTCCAGAAAGGGCTCGGCGCCATTCACGCGCTCTCGCATCCGGTGGGCGCGCTCTATCACACACATCACGGCATGACCAATGGCGTGTTCATGCCCTATGTCCTCGTCTTCAACCGCTCCGCCATCGAGCCGAAGATCGATCGGCTCGCCGGCTATCTCGGCATCGGTGGAGGCTTCGACGGCTTCCTCAAGGCCGTGCTCGATCTCCGCAAACAGATCGGCGTTCCGCACGATCTCGGCGG
>DATLXW010000207.1:0-21344 GCA_035575415.1 Methyloceanibacter sp.
GCTGACCGGCGGCGACGGCAATGATATTTTCGTTTTCGATACAATCGCCGAGGGCGGCGACACCATCTCCGATTTCGTCTCCGGAGCGGACAAGCTGCATTTCTCGGCGACGGGCTTCCCCGGCACATCGGGAAACCCGCCTGATTTCGCCAGCGGAGCGAACCCGACGGCGTCCACTGGCGATGCTTGGTTCCTCTACGACACCGACGACGGCAAGCTCTATTTCGACGCCGACGGCAACGGCGGCGGCGGAGCGGTGCATATCGTTACGCTGTCGGGCGCCCCGACCCTCGTGCAGACCGATCTCTTTCTGTTTTGACAGAGAGATTGGCTCTCGCGACGGTGTCGTGCCCTTCCCTCGCCGTTGCCCGTAAGCGGTAAACGCGGCATCTTGAGCCGGCGCAAGGAAGGCGGAGAGGCACATGCGGGCCGCAATCGCCATGGCCGTGCTGGCCGTCCTGGCCATAGGGCTTTTGGCCGGGCTTTGGCTCTATCGCCGGGCGGTCGAGCGGGACATCGCCGACATCCAATCTCGCCTGGTGAGCGAGGCCGCACTCGCCGAGCCCAATCAGCCGGACACGGCTTCCGCCATCAAGCTTGCACCAATTCAGTGCGAACGCGTCTTCGATCTCCGTTCGAACCGGATCGCCTACGCGCTGAAGGGCGAGGATCTCGATCGGCTTTGGCAGCGCTGCCAGCGGATCGCCGATGTGGCCGCAGGACTCGACAACATCGAGCGGCGAGAGCTCCCCGGGTCGCCCCCTTCCCCCTAACCGGCTTCGCTCAGCGCGACGCCGCCTTTGCTCACAGCGACATGGCGGTTCTCCCCGATTGGCATAGACAGTTGCCCGAAGCGTCGCATTGCTGGCTCGGGAAAGCGACCATGGCCGATCGTTATGTGGACCTTGCAGAAACGGCAAGATTTCAAGGCCGCGAGGGGTTTTGGGGAACGTTCTCGCGAGAGGACGAGGAACCGGGAGGAGCCGGGCGGGTGAAGCTCGGCCTCCTCGCCGGCCGGACCTATCAGTTTTGGCTGACCTTTCCCACGGAGAATGGCGCCACGAATGACAGGCTTGCGCTTCGCATCGTCGATGCGCACGGAAATCTTGTTGCGAGCGGCAGCGCGCCGAATACGAACGAGCTTGGATGCATCCTGCAATTTTCACCCGTCTTGACCGGCGCCTATTTTGTCGAGGTCGGAGGGGGATGCCCGGCGGTTACACCGTCGCCTATGCCGTCAAAGGAGCCTCCTCGATCAGGCTCTGATTAATTTGCTGGGCGGACTGCGAAGTTACGTGCCAGATCGGTCAACCTCTTTGCTTCGGGCCACCAAACTGTATAATCATCGACATGACTGACGCTCCAAAAATCGAGCGAGTTCTGGCGCTTCCGGCCAAAGAACGCCTTGCAATCGCCGAAGCGATTTGGGAATCGCTCGTAGGCACTCCGGACGCCATTCCCGTTCCGGAGTGGCATACTGAATTGCTGGCTGAAAGGCTTGCTGCGGAGGAAGAAGATTCGAGGCTTGGCGAGCCGTGGCCCAATGTTAGGCGCCGCATCGAGAAGCGCGGTTGACCCTTCCAGTCGTTCTCAGCGCGGCGGCCGCAATCGACATTGCCGAAGCTTACACTTGGTACGAAGAGCAACGCCCTGGGCTCGGTACCGAGTTACTCGACAATATCGATCAGACCTTGGCGCTTATCGGTGAGGGCCCTCACCGTTATCCAGTCGTGATGGACGGCGTGCGCCGTGCGCTGCTAAGGCGATTTCCGTACTCCGTCTATTTTCAGATAGAGCCAAATCAAATTTGGATTGTTGGCGTCCTTCATCAGCATCGGCATCCCCTTGCATGGCGAAGGCGCCGCTAGCAAATCGTGCAATCGATATTTCTCATGTCGAGAGCGTCAACAAACGCGCGGCGGCGGAAAAGTCACGCCAGCGGTTCGAGCGCCGCTCGGCCGCTTCCGCATCCTCGCCCCATTGACTAATCTGGAAGTCCTCATCGACATGCGCGGCGGCCCAAGCCTCCTCGGGGCTCAGCTTGCCCAATGCCACGGCAAGCGCGAGCAGCGCCGAGCCCGTGAGCGAAGTCATCACATGCAGCGCGGAAAGGCTGAAGGGATCGCGGCCCAGAAGCCACGTCTTGATCCGCGCAAGCGACGCTTCCGGCTGCTCGACATGCATGACGCCCTCGGCGAGCACGAACGGCGCCTTGAGCGTCTCCCTCGCCCAGGCGAGCACGGGGTCCCAATGCCTCGCCTGCGCCTCGGCAAGCGCGCGCGGGCCGTGCGCGCGATAGCAGAGGAGATCGGAGCCGGCAAAGGCGAGAATGTCGCCGATCACCGCCTCTTCGCGGCCTACGACGCCGTCGATGGCGCTGTTGGCGAGCCGGGTGAGCGGCATGGTCTCGGGCTCGATGCGCTCGCCTTGCGCTCGCCATTCCTCCGCCACCGCCTCGGCCAGCGCGCGCGAGGGCAGCGCGAGCGCAGCCTTCCCTGGGGTGCGTACCGGCCTGCCGTCGAGCAAGAGGCTCGCGCCCGCCTCGTTAGCCCCAACGGTAACCTCCTTGTAGAACCGATTGGGCCGATGCCTGGATCGCGCCGCTCTGGCAGCGGCAACGATCGGATTTTCCGAACCTTCCGTCATGGCCGATGCCTGCTCGGCCCGTGTTGGCCGTGACCGGCGCGCCTGCGCTCCAGATGTCTCGGAATCTCCTCGTGCGCAAGCCGTTCGTAGTCCTTGCGCAGCCTCTCCAGTTCCGCGTCGTCGAGCTCCTCCAGATTGAGCAGCTCGTTGCGCGCCTCTTTTGTGACCAAGATGAGCTCGTCGAGCTTGAGCTGGATGGCGACGGTATCGCGGTTCTGCGTATTCTGAATCACGAACACCATGAGAAAGGTAACGATCGTCGTCGCCGTGTTGATGGCGAGCTGCCAGGTATCGCTAAACCCGAACACGGGCCCAGCTAGGCCCCAGACCACAATGGCTGTTAGCGCAAGAATAAACGCGACGGGGCGGCCGGTGAGTTGAGAGACGTAGTGCGCGAAACGCACAAACCATCCCGGTCCTTGGCGCATCGGATGTCTCCTCAAGATGTTGGTTTGCCGCCATCATAGCGCACCTTAAGCGCTTTCCGTTCCCTTTCCTTGCTCGAACCCGAACAACGCGAAGGCCTTTTGCATATGCTCTGGCAGCGGCGCGGTCACGTCCACCACCCCTTCCCCGGATGGATGCGGAAAACTGATCCGCCGCGCGTGCAGATACAGCTTGCGCTCGATGCCGTCCGGCAGCTCTTTGCCGCTTGGATATTTCTCGTCTCCAAGGATGGGATGGCCGAGGATCGCCATATGCGCGCGCAGCTGATGCTGCCGGCCGGTGACCGGCTTGAGCGAGAGGAATGAGACGGTTTGCCCGGCCCGGTCCACCATAGCGTAATAGGTGACCGCGGATTGGGCGACATCCTGCTCGCCCGGCCGTGCCTTGCGCACGCGGTCTCCCTCCGGTCCGGCGGCCTTGACCAGGGCCGCGTCCACCTTGCCTTGCGGCGGCTTAGGCACGCCGTGCACCAGCGCCCAATAAATCTTGCGCACGGAGCGGGTCTGGAAGGCGCGTCCGAGCTTCGCCGCGACCGCGCGCCGCTTGGCGATGACAAGCACGCCGGATGTGTCGCGATCGAGGCGGTGCACCAGCCGCGGCCTGGTCTCGGGGCCGTCGCCCATCCCTTCCAGCAGCCGATCGATATGATGCGGCGTCTTGGTGCCGCCCTGCACCGCCACGCCGGACGGCTTGTTGAGGATGAGCAGATCGTCGTCTTCATAGAGGGTGATCGAAGCGAGGAAGTCACGGTCAGCCTTTGACAGCGTGTGCTTCGGCTGCGGCGGCGGCGCGACGTCTGGCAACGGCGGGATGCGCACTGTCTGGCCGGCCTCGAGCCGGGTGCTCGACTTGGCCCGCGCCCCGTCGACCCTGACCTGTCCGGTGCGCAACAGCTTCTCGAGCCGGCTATGCGGCAGACCCGCATAATGGGTCTTGAACCAGCGGTCGAGCCGCATGCCCTCTTCGCCCTCGGCAACCTTTTTTTGTTCGACACCAACCATGGTTCACCCTGCTACCATCGCCCGCATCAATAAAGATCGGCGACCCGGTCTAATATAGGATTCGCCGGATGCAACCGCGTTTCTGCATGAGGAACCATGGCCGTTTACCTTTGGATCGCAGCGGGAAGCGCGCTCGGCGGCGTCGCTCGCTATTGGCTATCCGGTGTCGTGGCGCGGTTCGCCGGCGAGACCTTCCCTTGGGGCACGCTGCTCGTCAATGTCAGCGGCTCGCTTCTCATCGGCATCATCGCCGCTCTGACGGCTCCCGAGGGACGCTTCTTTATTGGCTCGACGTCGCGCCTCGCGCTCATGGCCGGGTTGCTTGGCGGCTACACCACCTTTTCCTCGTTCAGCTTGCAGACGCTGGCGCTTCTGCAAGACGGGGATTGGTGGCGCGCCGGCGCAAACATCGTGTTATCGGTTGTGCTGTGCCTGTTCGCGGTCTGGATCGGCTACGCCGCAGCAAGCTCCTTCAACGCCTTGAGGTGACCCATGCCGCTCGCCCGCGACGCCGTGCTGCTCCGCATCTTCATCGGCGAGGACGACAAGGCCGACGGCGGCCCGCTCTACGAGGCGATCGTGCTGAAGGCCCGCGAGTTGGGTCTCGCCGGCGCCACTGTGTTGCGCGGGCCCATGGGCTTCGGCCATTCCAGCGTATTGCATACGACGAAGATCCTGCGCCTGTCGCAAGACCTGCCGCTCGTCATCGAGATCGTCGACAGCGAGGACAAAATCCGAGCCCTGATCGCCGCTATCGAACCGATTATGGGCAGCGGCCTCGTCACCATGGAGAAAGTGCAGGTGATCCGCTATGGCGAAGGCGGTCCTTGCGAGTAGCTAGCGCCGGCCGCTCTCGCTTCGCTTCTTGCGCAGTTCGGCGAAGCGCTTGAGCCGCTCCTTCAGCTCAGCCTCGAAGCCATAAGACGTCGGAGCGTAGAAGAGCTGGCGCTCCATGCCATCGGGGAAATAGTTCTGGCCGGAGAAGGCCTCTTCTTCATCATGGTCGTAGGCATAGCCGCGGCCGTAACCTTCCTGCTTCATCAGCCTGGTCGGGGCATTCAGGATATGTTTCGGCGGCAGCAGCGAGCCATATTCCTCGGCCGCGCGCTGCGCCTGGCCGAAAGCCACATAGGCGGCGTTCGATTTCGGCGCCAGCGCGAGATAGATCGTGACCTGCGCCAGCGCCAATTCGCCTTCCGGCGTGCCGAGAAAGTCGTAGGTATCTTTCGCCGCGATCGCCTGCACCAGCGCGTTCGGATCGGCGAGGCCGATATCCTCGACCGCCATGCGCACCAGACGGCGGGCGATATAGAGCGGGTCCTCGCCGCCCGCCAGCATGCGGGCGAGATAATAGAGGGCGGCGTCGGGATCGGAGCCGCGCACCGATTTGTGCAGCGCGCTGATCAGATTGTAGTGGCCGTCCTGGCTCTTGTCGTAGATCGGTGCGCGCCGCTGCACCAGGCGGATGAGCGCCTCGCGGTCGAGCACGGCCTTCGGATCCGCCTGGGTCGCCAGGAAAACCTCCTCGGCGAGATTGATGGCGCCGCGCCCATCGCCGTCGGCCATGCCGATCAGCGCCGACCTGGCGTCCTCCGTGAGCGGCAGCTTCCGCTTCTCATGCGCTTCCGCGCGCCGCAGCAAATTTTCGATCGCTTTCTCGTCGAGGCGCTTGAAGATGAGCACGCTTGCCCGCGACAGCAGTGCCGAATTGAGCTCGAAGGACGGATTCTCCGTGGTGGCGCCGACGAGGATGATCGTGCCGTCCTCCATATGCGGCAGAAACGCATCCTGTTGCGAACGGTTGAAGCGGTGAATTTCATCGACGAACAGCAGCGTGCCCCTGCCTTCCTCGCGCCGCGCCTTCGCCGCGTCAAACACCTTGCGCAAGTCTGCGACGCCGGAATGGATGGCGGAAATCTGCTCGAAATGATGATCGGTCGCCTTTGCGAGTAGCCGCGCCACGGTGGTCTTGCCGGTGCCTGGCGGGCCCCAGAAGATGATGGAAGAAAGCCGGCCAGCCTTCACCATGCGCGACAACATGCCGTCCTCACCGAGGAGATGATCCTGCCCGATCACCTCTGGCAACGACCTTGGGCGCAAGCGGTCGGCGAGCGGCCGCGGGGCATTCTCGGCAAGCCCCGCCGCTTCGAACAAACTCGCCGCGGCCTTCTTCATCGCCTCAGCCTTGAATCGTCAGGTTGAACACTTTGCCGTCCCTCTCGACCGAAAGCCGCCACTCTTCGCCGCCGATCGCAAGCATGGTGATGAGCTGCTTCACGGACGCCACCCTCTCGTCGTTGACGGCAACGACGATATCACCTCGCCTGACGCCAAGCCGCGCGGCCGGCGTCCTCTCTTTCACCTCGAGCACGATCACTCCCTCGCGCGTGTCGTCGTCAAATCCGACTTCATAGGCGACGGCGGGAGACAGGTTGGCGACGGTGCATCCCATCAACGGGTGACGTCCGGTGAGCTCGCGGGCCTCCCGCGGCGGATCCTCGATCGGAGCAATCAGATTGATCTTAGTCTTGATGCGTTGGTTTTGCCGCAGCACGCCGATCTCGGCCGCGCCGCCGATCCCTTTGGTGATGAAGCGATAGCGGAAGGCCTGCGGGTCTTGCACCGGCTTTTCGTCGACGCTGAGCACGATATCGCCGGCGCGAAGCCCCGCCCGCGCCGCTGGACCTTTGGGGTGCACCTTGGCAATCAGGGCGCCCGACGGCGCCTCCAGCCCAAGCGAATCGGCAATGTCGGGCGTGATGTTTTGCAGCGTGGCCCCGAACCAAGGCCGCTGCACCTTGCCGCCCTGTAGCGCCGATTGCACCACGACCCGCACCATATTCGAAGGAATCGCAAATCCGATGCCGTGCGAACCGCCGCTGCGGGAGAAGATCGCCGTATTGATGCCGACGAGCTTGCCCTCCATGTCGATGAGAGCGCCGCCGGAATTGCCTGGGTTGATGGCGGCGTCCGTCTGAATGAAGAACTGGTAGTCGGAGATTCCAACCTGCGTGCGCGCGAGCGCCGAGACGATACCGCTCGTCACCGTCTGGCCGACGCCGAACGGATCGCCGATGGCAAGCACGAGGTCGCCTACCTCCAGGCTGTCCGAATCGGCAAAGGCGATGGATGGGAACTCGGCCCCGTCGGCCGCGAGCCTGAGCACGGCCAGGTCGCTTTTCTCGTCCTTGAGGATGGGTTCTGCGGGAAACTCGCGCCCATCGGCAAGCGCGACGGTGATTTCCGCCTCCCCGCTTCCTTGAATGACGTGGTAGTTGGTAACCACGAGCCCATCCTTGCTGACGATGACGCCCGAGCCGAGCGAATTCTGGATCCGCTCGCGAGGAATGCCGAAGCGCTCGCCGAACAGACGCCCGAAGAACGGGTCGTCGAAAAACGGCGAGACCATTTGCGCGACTCTGTGCCGCACATAGACGTTGACCACGGCCGGGGCCGCCTTCTTCACCACCGGAGCGAAGGACTGCTTTATCGCCGCAGCGCTTTCCGGCACCGCGCGTTGCTGCGCCGCCACCGGGACAAGAAACGCCAATAGAGCCAGGCTCGCGAGGAGGCTCGTCTTGCCATCTAACCTGATTAAACTTGCCATTGTTGCTCTGATCGTCGGGAGGGGGGTCCCTTCACCTATAACCTCGCCGCGCCGAGATTGAAACTGGCCCCGGAGCGCGACGATTCAAGCCTCTCGGGGATTTGCCGTACCACGACTTTCCAATAAGATGCGCCCCGCGCGTGTCCTGCGAAAGTCAAACAAGGAAAGTGGAGAGAAACGCATGCGTATAATGAAGTTGGCCTTGGCCACTGGTTTCGCCTTTTTGATCGGCACCGGCTCGGCCTATGCGATTACGGTCAAGAAGCGAATCGAGGCGCCCGGCAATCCGCCCGATGTCTGGGTTGTCGCCGGCGAGACCTTCTGCACGATCAAGAACTGGCATCCCGCCGTGGCCGAGTGTGAAGAGACGAAAGAGGGTGAAGCGACTTTCCGCACGCTCACGCTGAAAGACGGCGGCAAAATCAAGGAGAAGCTCACCGATAGCGACGATCTCTCCTACAGCTATGAAATCGTCGAGAGCCCGCTGCCGGTCAAGAACTACTCCTCTAAGCTTTGGGTCGAAGAGGACGACGAGCCCGAGCGCACGGTGATTTATTGGCAGTCCGAGTTCGATGCCGCCGACGGGACGAGCGAGGACGAGGCCAAGAAGATCGTCACGGGCATCCTGGCCGACGGCGTCAAGGGCATCAAAAAGCAGGCGATCAAGGCCTGGGATGAGAAGCATCCCGAGGACGCGCCGAAGGACGACGATAAAGACGATTGAAGCGAATAGGGCGCGTCAAGCGGCGCGCCCTTTCGTTCTTCCGCATACCTCCGGCGTCTCGCCGGATCAGGCTGCGGCCTTATCCTCTTCGCCGGCCTGCTCCTGCGTCGGACCCGAATCGAGCCCCTTCGCTTCAGGATCGCGATCGACGAGTTCGATCACGGCCATCGGAGCGGAGTCGCCGTAGCGGAAACCCGCCTTCAGCACGCGGGTATAGCCGCCAGGCCGGCCAGCATAACGGGGTCCCAGCGTATCGAACAGCTTGGCCACCATGGCCTCGTCCCTGAGGCGGGCATAGGCGAGCCGGCGCGCATGCAGATTGCCGCGCTTGGCGAGCGTAATCAGCCGGTCGGCCACGCGCCGCAGCTCCTTGGCCTTTGGCAAGGTCGTTGCGATCTGCTCGTGCTTGATCAGCGCCGCCGCCAAGCTGGACAAGAGCGCGCTCCGATGCGAGGCGGTGCGATTGAGCTTACGGCCTTGATTGCGGTGACGCATGTTGAAACCTTCGGTTTTCAGAAGCCAGAAGCCTGAAACCAGAGGCCAGAGGGGTATCGGGTCATCGCCGTTCTCAGACAACTGATCTCCGGCTTCTGGCTTCCGGTTTCTGATTTCTGATCAATAGTGATCCTCGAAACGCTTGGCCAGCTCCTCGATATTCTCCGGCGGCCAATCCGGCACTTCCATGCCGAGGTGGAGACCCATCGAGGCGAGCACTTCCTTGATCTCGTTGAGCGACTTCCGCCCGAAATTCGGCGTCCGCAGCATCTCGGCTTCCGTTTTTTGAATGAGGTCGCCGATATAGACGATATTGTCGTTCTTGAGGCAGTTGGCTGAACGGACCGACAGCTCGAGCTCGTCGACCTTCTTGAGCAAAGCGGCGTTGAAGGGCATCTCTGCCTGACGCTCCGCCGCAACCTCCTTCTTCGGCTCCTCGAAGTTAACGAACACCGAAAGCTGATCCTGCACAATACGCGCGGCCAGAGCCACGGTGTCCTCGGGTTTCACCGAGCCGTCGGTCTCGATCTCCATGGTCAGCTTGTCGTAGTCGAGGATCTGGCCCTCGCGCGTGTTCTCGACGCGATAGGAGACCTTGCGCACCGGGCTGTAGAGCGAGTCGACCGGGATGAAGCCGATCGGCGCGTCGTCGGGGCGGTTGCGCTCTGCCGGCACATAGCCCTTGCCGGTGGAGGTGGTGAACTCCATGCGGATCGAGGCGCCCTGATCGAGCGTGCAGATTACGTGCTCGGGGTTGAGAATTTCGATGTCCGGGCCGGTCTCGATGTCGCCGGCCTTGGCGACGCCCGGACCCTCCTTCTTCAGCACCATGCGCTTGACGCCTTCGGCGTGCTGACGCAGCGCGATTTCCTTGATGTTGAGGACGATGTCGGTCACGTCCTCGCGCACGCCGGGGATAGAGGAAAACTCGTGCAACACGCCGTCGATATGCACCGAAGTGATCGCCGCGCCTTGCAGCGACGACAACAGCACGCGGCGGAGCGCATTGCCGAGCGTCAGCCCGAAGCCGCGCTCAAGCGGCTCGGCGACGACCGTAGCGAAGCGCTGCGGATCGCGGCCGGGAATGACGTTGAGCTTGGTGGGCTTGATGAGATCTTGCCAGTTCTTTTGCAGCACCGGTGAAGCCCTTTCTTGATCGCTGAACGGGGCCGACGGCCCCAACTTTCGAGTGTCCTCGTGCAACATTCTGTCGGGGGTACCTTTCTGTTAGACGCGCCGGCGCTTGCGCGGACGGCAGCCATTGTGCGGTATCGGCGTTACGTCCCGGATCGAGAGAATATTGAAGCCCGCGGCCTGAAGCGCACGCAGCGCCGACTCGCGTCCCGATCCAGGCCCCCTCACCTCGATTTCGAGGTTCTTCATACCGTGCTCCATCGCCTTGCGGCCGGCGTCTTCGGCCGCGACCTGCGCGGCGTAAGGAGTCGACTTGCGTGACCCCTTGAACCCCATGGCGCCGGCCGACGACCAGGAGATGGCGTTCCCCTGCGCGTCGGTAATGGTGATCATGGTGTTGTTGAAGCTCGCATGCACATGGGCGACGCCCGAGGTGATGTTCTTCTTCTCGCGGCGACGAACCCGCGTCTTGTCCTTGGCCATGCTCTATTCCCGCATTTACGCATTGACGCGTGGCCGGAAACGATGCCGGGCCGCGCTTTCCAGGGTGCCTACTTTTTCTTGCCGGCGATCGGCTTGGCCGGACCTTTTCTGGTGCGCGCATTGGTATGCGTCCTCTGGCCGCGCACCGGCAAACCGCGGCGATGGCGCAGGCCGCGATAGCAGCCAAGATCCATCAACCGCTTGATATTCATGGCAACATCGCGCCGGAGATCGCCTTCCACCACGTAATCGCGGTCGATAACCTCGCGGATCTGCATGATTTCCGATTCGGTCAACTGGTTGACCCGCCGCTCGGGCGGGATGGCGACCTTTTGACAAATCTGCTTGGCAAAGGTGTTGCCGATGCCATGGATGTAAGTCAGTGCCACCTCGACCCGCTTATTGGTCGGGATGTTCACGCCAGCGATTCGGGCCACGTAGTCGTCTCCTCGCGCACGGCTAACGTGCTGAAACTAAAGCCGGAAAACCCAATCTGAACACAACAGGACCGACCGCGGACAGGCTCTACCCCCGGGACCGGTCAGTCCATCTTTGCAATGGTGCCGGGCTTATGTAGCGATTCCGCTTGACAAGGTCAACCGGGCGCTTTTCCCCGAATTTTTGCTATTTCCCTTTCCCCTCGTCGAGCACGCGGCCGATTTGCGCCGCCACGGTCTCGATATCGGCCATACCGTCAACCGCCCTTACTTTTCCTTGCCGCCGGTAATAATCGATCAGCGGCTTGGTCTGGGCGTGGTAGGCCCTCAATCGCTCCCGCACCACCTCTTCGTTGTCGTCGGGCCTGCGTATGAACTCCGTGCCGCCACAACGGTCGCAGACGCCCACGGTCCGCGGCAGCTTGTAGCTATCGTGATAACCTTCGCCGCATTTGGCGCAAGCGAAGCGGCCGGCGATGCGTTTGACCAGCGCCTCGTCGTCGACCTCCATCACGATCACATGGTCGAGCGTTTTGCGGCGCTCCTTGAGCAGGCGGTCGAGGGCCTCGGCTTGAGCGATCGTGCGCGGAAAGCCGTCGAGGATGAAGCCCCTGTCGCCTCTTTCCGCGTCGATTCTTTCCGCGATGAGCCCGATCACGAGTTCGTCAGGAACGAGTTGCCCGCGCTCCATGATCTTGCCGGCCTTGCGCCCAAGCTCGCTGCCCGCGGCGACCGCGGCTCGCAGCATGTCCCCAGTTGAAAGTTTGACGAGCGGCCGGGAGCTTTCCAAGAGGTTCGCCTGGGTCCCCTTGCCGGCCCCGGGCGGGCCGAGCAGAACCAGGTTCATCGATTCCGCCTCGCACCTCTGAGCCGTGCCCGCTTGATCAGTCCCTCATATTGATGTGCGAGGAGATGGCTCTGGATCTGCGCGACGGTGTCCATGGTGACGCTGACCACGATGAGAAGCGAGGTCCCGCCGAAGTAGAAGGGCACACCCCAATAGGAAATCAGTATCTCCGGCAGCACGCACACCGCGGCGAGATAGAGCGCGCCGACCACGGTGATGCGGGTGAGCACGTAGTCGATATATTCGGCGGTCCGTTCGCCCGGCCTGATGCCGGGTAGGAAGCCGCCGTACTTTTTCAAATTCTCCGCCGTGTCCTTAGGGTTGAACACCACCGCGGTATAGAAGAAGGCGAAAAAGACGATCAGGGACACGTAAAGGATAATGTGCAGCGGCTGGCCCCGCCCGAGCATGGCGGTGATGCTGTTCAGCCATTCAGGCCCCTGCCCGGCCGAGAAATTCGCCACCGTAATCGGCAACAACAGCAGGGACGAGGCGAAGATCGGCGGAATGACGCCGGCGCTGTTGAGCTTGAGCGGCAAATGCGAGGCATCCCCTTGGAACATGCGATTGCCGACTTGCCGCTTGGGATATTGCACCAAAAGCCGCCGTTGCGCCCGCTCCATGAACACGATGAAGGCGATCACCGCAATCGCCATGACGAACAGCGCGATGATGAGCGCCGTCGACAGCGCCCCCTGGCGGCCGAGTTCCAGCGTGCCGACCAGGGCCGCGGGCAGTTCGGCGATAATCCCGGCAAAGATGATTAGGGAAATACCGTTGCCGACGCCGCGCGCCGTAATTTGCTCCCCGAGCCACATCAGGAACACGGTTCCGCCCACGAGGGTGATGACGGTGGTGATGCGGAAGAACCAGCCCGGATCGATCACCACATTGCCGGCGCCTTCGAGTCCGATGGCGATGCCGTAGCCCTGGATTGCCGCCAAGAGCACAGTGCCATAGCGGGTATATTGGTTGATCTGCCGGCGCCCCTGCTCGCCCTCCTTCTTGAGCTGTTCGAGATGCGGCGAGACGGTCGTAAGCAGCTGAATGATGATCGACGCCGAGATATACGGCATGATGTTCAGCGCGAAGATGGCCATGCGGCCGATGGCGCCGCCCGACAGCATGTTGAACATGCCGAGAATGCCGGATTGCTGCTGCCGGAAGATGTCGGCAAGTGCCTCAGGATTGATGCCGGGTATCGGGATATAAGTCCCGAGCCGGTAGATCAGCAGCGCGCCGAGGGTGAACCAGATGCGCTTTTTGAGCTCGTCGGCCTTGGCAAAAGCCGCGAAATTGAGGTTGGCAACGAGCTGTTCTGCGGCGGAGACCATGCTGGGCGCTTCTCTCCTTGACGAAAGGAGCTTATCGGCGCGACGCCGTTAAGCCTCACTCGGATGCTTCTTTCTTGGCCGGTTTCGGCTTCTTGGCCTCAGCCTTGACATCGGCCTCTTGCGGTTCCTCGTCCTTGACCTTGGCCGATTTCCCGCCCTTCGCTTGCGCCTTGGCCGCTCGCTTGGCGGCGCGCTTCTCGGCCTTGATCCGATTGACGGCCGGCTCCTCGCGGCCGGTCACCGGCTTCAACACCACGCTGCCACCCAGAGCCTCGACCGCCTTGATCGCGCTTTGCGAGGCCCCGGTCACTTCGAAGCTGAGCTTGGCTTTCAATTCGCCGGCCCCGAGCAAGCGTACCCCGTCCTTCACCCGCCGGATCAGTCCGGCCTGCTTAAGCGCCTCTACCGTGACCGGCTTGTTGCCGTCGAGGCGGCCGCTCTCGACCGCCGCCTGGATCTTGCCCAGATTGAGTTCGTTGAAATTCTTGGCGAAAATATTGTTGAAACCGCGCTTCGGCAAGCGCCGCGAGAGCGGCATCTGGCCGCCCTCGAAGCCCTTGATGGACACGCCGGCGCGCGCCTTTTGCCCCTTCGTGCCGCGGCCAGCGGTCTTGCCGAGGCCGGAACCGACGCCGCGGCCGAGCCGCTTGCGCGGCCTCGTTGCGCCTGGGCGATCGCTCAATTCGTTCAGTCGCATGGCGTCGTGTCCTTACGATTTCTTCTTGGCCGCCGGCTCTTCGTCCACGATGCGCACGAGATGGCTCACCTTGGCCACCATGCCGCGCACTTGCGGGCTGTCGATCAGCGTGCGTCGCTTGTGCATCTTGTTGAGGCCGAGCCCAATCAAAGTCGCGCGCTGCACGGCCGGGCGCCGGATCGGGCTGCCGATCTGTTCGACCACAATCGTTTTTCTCTTGCCGGTCTCAGCCATCTGTCAATTCCATTCCGTTGCTTACGCTTCGGCCTGGGCGCCCTCGCCCGCGCCGTCTCTGCGCCGCGACACGATTTCGCTCACTTTCTTGCCGCGTCGCGCTGCCACGCCGCGCGGACTGTCCTCGTGGCGCAGCGCGTTGAAGGTCGCGCGCACCATGTTGTAGGGGTTCGAGCTGCCGAGCGACTTAGCGACCACATCCTGAATGCCGAGGGTTTCGAACACGGCGCGCATCGGGCCGCCGGCGATGATGCCGGTCCCGGGAGGCGCCGCGCGCAAAATTACGCGGCCCGCGCCATGCTGGCCGGTCACGTCGTGATGCAGCGTGCGTCCCTCGCGCAAGGGAACGCGCACCAAATTGCGCTTGGCGGCCTCGGTCGCCTTGCGGATGGCTTCTGGCACTTCGCGCGCCTTGCCGTGGCCGAATCCCACGCGGCCCTTCTGATCGCCGACCACGACCAGGGCGGCGAAGCCGAAGCGCCTGCCGCCCTTCACCACCTTGGCCACACGATTGATGTGCACAAGCTTGTCGACGAACTCGCTGTCGCGCTCGCGCTCTTCGCGCTCACCCCGGTCTCTTGCCTGTTGGCCTCGTGCCACGAATCTGTCCTTTCCGAATCGCTAGAAGTTCAAGCCGGCTTCGCGCGCCGCGTCGGCAAGCGCCTTGACGCGCCCATGATAAAGATAACCGCCCCGGTCGAACACGACGTCCTTGATCCCGGCCTTGAGCGCCCGCTCGGCCACGAGCTTGCCGACGGCCTGCGCCGCCGCCACATCGCTGCCTTTTGGCAAGTTCCCCTTCAGGTCCCTGTCGAGGGTTGAGGCGGCGGCCAAGGTCCTGCCGGCGCCGTCGTCGATAATCTGTGCGTAAATATGCTTCGAGGAGCGGAACACAGATAAGCGTGCGCGTCCATTCGCGGCGCGCTTCAGCGTGTGGCGCACCCGGCGCGACCGCCTCACAAAGCTCTCATTTGAAGCGCCCATGGCGATGTCCTGCTACTTCTTCTTGCCTTCTTTGCGGAGGATGAACTCGCCCGCGTATTTGATGCCCTTGCCTTTATAGGGCTCCGGCGGCCTGAAACGTCTGATTTCCGCCGCGACTTGGCCCACCTTCTGTTTGTCAATACCGCTGATGACGATTTCGGTCGGTTTTGGGCAGACGATCTGAATGCCCTGCGGGATAAGGTAGTTGACGTCGTGGCTGTAACCTAACTGAAGCTGGAGCGTTTGCCCCTGCACCGCCGCGCGATAGCCGACGCCCGTGATCTCGAGCTTCTTGGTAAACCCCTGCGTGACCCCGGCGATGAGATTGGCGACAAGCGTCCGCGACATGCCCCACAGCGCGCGCGCCTCCTTGGTGTCCTCGCGCATCGCTACCTCGATGCCGCCATTTTCGAGTTTGGCCACGATGGCGTCGGCGAGCACGTGCTTGAGCTCGCCCTTGGGGCCCTTCACTTTGACCTCCTGACCGGCCACCTGGGCGGTGACGCCGCCCGGGACCGTCACGGGTTTTTTGCCGATGCGCGACATGGGTGGACGAGACTCCGCTAAAACACGTTACACAAGATTTCCCCGCCGACATTCTCCGAGCGCGCGCGGGCGTCCGACATCACGCCTTTCGGTGTCGAGAGGATGGCGACCCCGAGTCCGTTGGCGACCGTGGGCAGGTCCTTGACCGAAGAATAGACGCGCCGGCCCGGCGTCGATACACGCTTGATCTCCTTGATCACCGGCTCGCCGTCGAAATATTTCAGCTCGATCTCGAATTCGGACTTGCCGCCGCCGTAATCGATGCGCGCAAAGCCGCGGATATAGCCTTCCTCGGCCAACACTTCGAGCACGCGCTCTCTGAGCTTGGATGCGGGCGTCGTGACTTTGGCCTTGTAACGCATCTGCGCGTTGCGGATGCGGGCCAGCATATCGCCTAAAGGATCGTTGATGCTCATCGATCGTCCTTACCAGCTCGACTTGATCATGCCGGGAATCAGACCCTGGCTCCCGAGTTCGCGCAGCGCAATGCGCGACATGCGGAGTTTGCGGTAATAGCCGCGCGGGCGGCCGGTGAGATCGCAGCGGTTGCGGATACGCGTCGGCGATGAGTTGCGCGGCAGCTTGGCGAGCTTGAGCCGCGCGGCGAAGCGCTCCTCCGCAGGCAGCGACCGGTCGGCGGCGATC
Organism: Methyloceanibacter sp.; assembly: GCA_035575415.1. Taxonomy (GTDB): domain Bacteria; phylum Pseudomonadota; class Alphaproteobacteria; order Rhizobiales; family Methyloligellaceae; genus Methyloceanibacter. The sequence goes on from DATLXW010000207.1 coordinate 16,262, forward strand.
GCCTTCAGCCGCGTCCGCCGCTGCTTGTATTTCTTGGCGAGGCGGCGGCGCTTTTTGTCCCGCTCGATCATGCTTGTCTTAGCCATGCAGTCCTCCTTCGCAGCCCGCTCTTCGTTAGCTGCGGAACGGAAAATTCAAACCGGCGAGCAGCGCTCGTGCCTCGTCGTCGGTGCGCGCCGTCGTGCAGACGATGATGTCCATACCGAGCACCGCTTCCACCTTGTCGTAGTCGATCTCGGGGAAGATGATGTGTTCCTTCAGCCCGAGCGTGTAATTGCCACGCCCATCGAAGCTTTTCGGATTGAGTCCGCGGAAGTCTCGCACCCGCGGCAGGGCGATATTCACGAGCCTGTCGACGAACTCGTACATACGGTTCTTGCGCAAGGTAACCTTGGCGCCAATCGGCATGCCCTCGCGCAGCTTGAAGGTGGCGATCGACTTGCGCGCCTTGGTGATCACCGGCTTCTGACCGGCGATCAGGCCGAGATCGTTGGCGGCGGCCTGCACCTTCTTGGAATCGCTGATCCCCTCGCCCACGCCCATATTCAGCACGACCTTCTCCAGGCGCGGCACCTCCATGGGGTTCTTGTAGCCGAACTGCTTGGCGAGCGCGTTCTTCAGCACGTCGTTGTAATATTGCTTGAGACGCGGAACATAGGCCTTGTCAGCCATCGATGACCTCACCCGAACGCTTGGCATAGCGGACCTTGCGCCCGTCCTTCAAAAACTTGTAACCCACGCGCGTCGGCTTCCCGTCCTTCGGATCCTCGAGCGCAATATTGGAGATGTGGATCGGCGCCTCTTTGGCGACGATGCCGCCTTCTTGCGTCGCGGTCTGACGCTGATGCCGCCGCACCATGGCCACGCCCTTGACGATGGCACGGTTCTCGTCCGGCAGCACCTTGAGCACTTCGCCCTTCTTGCCCTTGTCCTTGCCGGTGATGACCACGACGTGGTCGCCTTTTTTGATCTTCAGCTTCGGCATCTCTAGAGGACCTCCGGAGCGAGCGACACGATCTTCATATGCTTTTTCGCCCTCAGCTCGCGCGTAACCGGGCCGAAAATGCGCGTGCCGATCGGCTCGCCTTGATTGTTCACCAACACGGCGGCGTTGCGGTCGAAGCGGATGATCGAGCCGTCTGGCCTGCGCACGCCCTTGGCCGTTCGCACCACTACCGCCTTCATCACTTGGCCCTTCTTCACCCGCCCGCGCGGGATCGCCTCCTTGACCGAGACTACGATGGTGTCGCCGATCGAGGCATATTTCCGCTTCGACCCGCCGAGCACCTTGATGCACTGAACGCGGCGCGCGCCGGAATTGTCGGCGACGTCGAGATTGGTCTGCATCTGAATCATGGCACCGCGTCCCTAAACTCTCTCTAGCTCGCCGCCTGCTCGCGCGGCAGCACCTTCCACCGCTTCTGCTTGGAGATCGGGGCACATTCCTCGATCCACACCGTCTCGCCCACCTTGAATTCGTTCTTCTCGTCATGGGCGTGATAATTCTTGCTCCGCCGCACCGTTTTCTGCAGCAGCGGATGGGTGAAGCGCCGCTCGACGCGGACGACCACGGTCTTGTCGTTCTTGTCGCTCACCACGACCCCTTGCAGAACACGTTTTGGCATCGTCTCGTCCTAGCTCTTCGACTTGGTCTTGCTCTTGGCGGCTGGCTTGGCCTTCGGCGCAGCCTTGGGTTTGGTCTTGGCGGCGGGCTTCGCCTTCGGCGCGGCTTTCGCCTTGGGCTCGGGCGCGGGCTTCGCCTTCGCTTCGCCGGCTCCGGCGGCAGGAAGCTCGCGCGCGATCGTCTTGATGCGGGCGATGTCGCGCCGGATCTCACGCACCCGCGCGGTATTCTCGAGCTGCCCCGACGCCGCCTGAAAGCGCAGGTTGAGCTGCTCGCGCTTGAGCTTGATAAGCTCGTCGGCGAGCTGATCCGGGGTCATGCTACGGACCTGTTGCGCCTTCATCACTTCGCCTCGATGCGCGCGACCACGCGCGTCTTGATGGGGAGCTTAGCCGCAGCGAGACGCAAGGACTCCCGCGCCACCTGCTCGGTCACACCGTCGATCTCGAACATGATGCGTCCGGGCTTCACCCGGCAAACCCACAGCTCGGGCGTGCCTTTGCCCTTACCCATGCGCACCTCGGTCGGCTTCTTCGAAACCGGCACGTCCGGAAAAATCCTGATCCACACGCGGCCGGAGCGCTTCATCTGTCGCGTCATGGCGCGGCGTGCGGCCTCGATCTGCCGCGCGGTGACGCGGGCGGGCTCTTGCGCCTTCAGCCCGTAGGTGCCGAAATTGAGCGTGACCGCGCTCGACGCGTTGCCCTTTATGCGGCCCTTATGCGCCTTGCGGTATTTGGTACGCTTCGGTTGCAGCATGACTTGAACCCCTGCCCCTTAGGCTTGCGCCTGCGCGGTGTCGCGCCGTCCGGTGGAGCGTCCGCCCTCTTGCGCCTCGAGCGCTCTGTTCTCCTGGGCCATGGGATCGTGCTCCATAATCTCGCCCTTGAAGATCCAGACCTTCACCCCGATCACACCGTAGGCCGTGCGCCCGAGCGCCGTGCCGTAATCGATGTCGGCCCGCAAGGTGTGCAGAGGTACGCGCCCCTCCCGATACCACTCCATGCGCGCGATCTCCGCGCCGCCGAGCCGGCCCGAGCAATTGATGCGGATGCCGAGCGCGCCCATGCGGATAGCCGACTGCACCGCGCGTTTCATGGCGCGGCGGAACGCAACCCGGCGCTCAAGCTGCTGCGCTATGCCTTCGGCCACCAGCGTGGCGTCGATCTCGGGCTTACGCACCTCGATGATGTTGAGATGCACTTCCGAGTCCGTCATGGCGGCAAGCTCGCGGCGAAGCTTCTCGATATCCGCGCCTTTCTTGCCGATGAGAATGCCGGGCCGCGCCGTATGCACCGTCACGCGGCACTTCTTGTGCGGCCGTTCGATCACAACCTTGGAGATGCCGGCCTGTTTGCGCGTTTCGAGAATATGTTCGCGCATCTTCAGATCTTCGTGCAGGAGCCGCGCATATTCCCCGCGCGAGGCGTACCAGCGCGAATCCCAGGTGCGGTTGACGCCGAGCCTAAGCCCGATCGGATTGACCTTCTGTCCCATTATGCCGGTTCCTCGACTTGGCGCAGCACCAGGGTGAGCTGCGAAAACGGTTTCAGGATCCTGGCCGAGCGGCCGCGCGCACGGGCCCGAATACGCTTCATCACCAGGTTTTTGCCGACATAGGCCTCGGCCACGATCAGCGAATCGACGTCGAGAGCGTGATTGTTCTCCGCGTTGGCTATGGCCGATTGCAGCGTCTTTTTCACGTCCTTCGCCACCCGCTTGCGCGAGAAGGTGAGATCGGCGAGCGCGCGGTCGACCTTCTTGCCCCGGATCAGCTCGGCAAGCAGGTTGAGCTTCTGCGGACTGACGCGCACGAGCCGCGCCACGGCTCTCGCTTCATTGTCCTTAAGCGTCCGTTCTCGTTTCGCCTTGCCCATCACGATCCCTTCGTCGCCGTCGTCGCCGTACCGGTCGTCGCCCGCTTGGCCTTGCGGTCGGCGGCATGGCCGTAAAACGTCCGCGTCGGCGCGAACTCGCCAAATTTGTGGCCGACCATGTCCTCGGTGACCAGAACCGGGATGTGCTTCTGGCCGTTATGCACCCCGAAGGTCAGTCCGACGAATTGCGGCAGAATGGTCGAGCGGCGCGACCAGATCTTGATCACGGCATTCGAGCCGGAGCTGCGCGCCTTCTCCGCCTTCTTGAGCAGATAGCCGTCGACGAACGGACCTTTACAAACCGAGCGTGCCACTTCAATTAACCCTTCTTCTGATGCCGGCTGCGCAAGATGAACTTGTCGCTCGACTTGTTGGAGCGCGTCTTCTTGCCCTTGGTTGACTTGCCCCACGGCGTCACGGGATGACGGCCACCGGAGGTGCGTCCTTCGCCGCCGCCATGCGGGTGATCGATCGGATTCATCGCCACGCCGCGCACCACGGGCCTCCTCCCCTTCCAGCGCACGCGGCCGGCCTTGCCGATCGAGACGTTGGAATTGTCGGGATTCGAGACCGCGCCGACAGTCGCCATGCACTCCGCCGGCACCATGCGCGTTTCACCGGAATTGAGCTTCAGAATCGCGTAGCCGGCGTCGCGCCCGACGAGTTGAGCGTAGGTGCCCGCCGCACGGGCGATCTGGCCGCCTTTGCCCTTCTTCATCTCCACATTGTGGATGATGGTGCCGATCGGCATGTTGGCGAGCGGCATGGCGTTGCCCGGCTTCACGTCGGTGCGGACGTCGGCGATCACGGTATCGCCGGCGGCGAGTCTCTGCGGCGCCAAGATATAAGAGAGCTCGCCGTCCTCATATTTTATCAGCGCGATGAAAGCGGTGCGGTTCGGATCGTATTCAAGCCGCTCCACCGTCGCCGGCATACCGAGCTTGTTGCGCTTGAAATCGACCTTGCGGTAGGTGCGCTTATGCCCGCCGCCCCGGTGCCACATCGACACGCGGCCGAGATTGTTGCGGCCGCCGGTCTTGGTGAGGCCTTCGGTGAGCGCCTTGACCGGCTTGCCCTTCCACAAATGGCTGCGGTCTACGAGGATGAGCTGCCGCTGGCCGGGCGTGATCGGTTTGAACGTCTTGAGCGCCATCGTCAGATCCTCGTCGTCACGTCGATCTTGTCGCCTTCGGCGAGCCGCACGATCGCCTTCTTAACGTCCTGTTGCCGGCCTCTGATGCCGCGGAACTGCTTGTTCTTGCCCTTCCGGTTCAGCGTGTTGACCGAAACGACCTTGACCTTGAACAGCTCCTCGATCGCGGCCTTGATTTGCGGTTTGGTGGCGTCGCGATGCACCCGGAACACCACCTGATTGGCCTCGGAAGCGGCGGTCGCCTTCTCGGTGATGACCGGCGACAGGATCACGTCATATGCAGTGAGAGCGCTCATTTGAATCGCGCCTCCAGCGCTTCGACGGCAGCCTTGGTCAAGACCAGCTTCTCGTGCCGCAGAATGTCGTAGACGTTGATGCCTTGCACCGGAAGCACGTCCACATCCGGCAGATTACGCGCGGCCTTGGCGA
>DATLXW010000208.1:0-5817 GCA_035575415.1 Methyloceanibacter sp.
GGTGAGGGAACCGCCGTTCGGCATGGCGTCCCTGGCGTTCAGCGCAAGATTGAGCAGCGCATTCTCGAGCTGATGCGGATCGGCATGAACGGGCCAAAGGCCGGCGGCGAACACGGTCTCGATCTTGATCTCTTCGCCCAGGGTCCGGCGCAGCAGATCGAGCATGCCGGTGATGAGGCGATTGATGTCGACTCGCGCCGGCTGGAGGGCTTGGCGGCGTGAAAAGGCCAGAAGGCGCTGTGTGAGTTGCGCGGCGCTTCGCGCGCCTTGCATGGCCGCCTCGATCGGCTTGGCAAGCTTGTTGGCCAAGACCTGGGCTTTGCCCGGATTGGCGGCGGCGGCAATATGCCGGCGCATGGTATCGAGATTGCCGATGACGATGGTGAGCAGATTGTTGAAATCGTGGGCGATGCCGCCGGTCAATTGGCCCACGGCTTCCATCTTGTGGGTCTGACGCAACGTATCTTCGGCCTCCTGACGCAGTTTCGATTCCGTTTCGAGTTCTTTGGTTCTGGCGATGAGTTCACGCAGCGACCGCAGCGTCGAGACGGCAAGGATCGTCGACAGCAGAATCGCGACAGTGACGGCGACGCCGATAAGTCCGGCGAGCAGGTAGCGATCGTTACGCGATTGCGCTTGACGTTCGATCAAGAGCGAACGCTCCCCATCGACAATCTCGCCGATTCTCTCGCGAAGATCGCCGCTCAACTGCCTGCTGTCCGTCGAGTTTATGATGGCTAGCGCCGCGTCGCGATCTCCGCCTTCGATCAAGTCGAGCGTCTTCCGAAACTCGGCGACCTTGGCATCGACCAGGGCGGCGAGTTTATCGACCTGCCATTGCCGCACGCGGTTATCGGCGACCAGACGCTTCAGCCGCGCAAGTTGCCGGGGGATATCCCTGACGGTTTCTTCTACTGTCTCGAGATAGTCGCGTGAGCCGGTGAGCAAGTAACTGCGTTTACGCGCTTCTGCATCGCGAATCGCAATCAGCAGATTTTGTGCCGATTGACGCACTTCCATCGTGTGCAGCACGAGGTCGTCAGCCTTTTGCGAACGGACGAGCCCGATCGCTACGCCGATCATTGCGAGGAACACCAGGAGGAAGCCCGCCGGAATGATGAGCCGGGCGTTCCGCATCAGTCGCTCGGCTCGCAAAGCGCGTATCGGCACGGGGGGCGTTCCTTTCCAGGAAAAGCAAGGTATCAGCGGGCTGGCACAATGTACCGCGTGCCGATAGAGTCGCCTGAAGTATAAACCCGCGCAAGTCGCTTCGAGGTCCCGCGATGCCGCGTATTCTCGTCGTCGAGGACGAGCCGATGATCTCCATGTTGCTGGAAGATTGGCTCGGCGAGCTCGGCTGCGAGGTCGTCGGGCCTGGGCGCTCCGTCGCCGACGGCCTCGACCTTGCTCAGCGCAACCGGCTCGATGCGGCGATCCTCGACGTCAATCTTGCCGGCGAGACCTGTTTCCCACTTGCGCATGCGCTCAAGGCGACAGGGGTGCCCGTTGCCTTCGCTACCGGATCGGACGATCTCGAAAAGGAAGCCGGCATCGCCGACCCAATACTGTTGAACAAACCCTTCATGTTCGAGGACGTCAAAAGCGTCCTCGGCAAGCTGCTCGGGCTTAAGGCCTAGGCGAGCGAGAGCTGAGGCGGCCGATCAGCCAGGCCAGGCCGCGGCGCAGGGCGAAGGCAAGCATTGCTCCGGCGAAGATCACCGCCGAGGCGCCGGCGAGAGCGCCAAGGAGATAGGGCAGGTTCGCCTCGGCGAGCAGGTTCCACAGCCCGATCAAGACGAGAAGCGCGTAAAGGAGGGCAGTCGCGGCACCGGCGATCGCCGCGGTCCTGATACGCCGGCAGAAGAGGGCGCCCGCGAATGCGGCAAGGAAAAAGGCGCCGGCGATCGAACCCATCTGCGGCTAGCTAATACACGCGCTCTTTCGGCTGGATATAGGCGATCTCGTTGGAAAGCGTGAAGGTATGCACCGGGCGGTAGTCGAGCCGCACCTTGTGGGTGGCGTAGTCGGCCCAAGCGAGCGTGTGCTTCATCCATTTCGCGTCGTCGCGCTTGGGGAAATCCTCGCGCGCATGCGCGCCGCGCGACTCTTCGCGCGCGAGCGCGCCTTGCACGGTGACGGCGGCCTGGGCGATAAGATTGTCGAATTCGAGCGTCTCGATCAGGTCGGTGTTCCAGATCAGCGAACGGTCCGACACTTTGATGTCTGCGGCGTCATCCCACACCTGCTTGATCGCCTTCACCCCTTCTTTCAGAACCTGCTTGGTGCGGAACACCGCGCAATCGCGCTGCATGGTCTTCTGCATGCGCAGGCGAAGCTCGGCGGTCGGGATCGAGCCGCTGGCGTAGCGGAAGCGGTCGAGCCGCTCGATGGCTTTTTCGCCGGCGCCCTTGGGAAGCTCGGGAAAACCGCCCGCATTCTTGACGATCTCGGCGCAACGCTGCGCCGCGGCGCGGCCGAAGACGACAAGGTCGATGAGCGAATTGGAGCCGAGGCGGTTCGCGCCATGCACCGACACGCAAGCCGCCTCGCCGAGCGCCATGAGGCCGGGGACGGTCGCGTCCGGATTGCCGTCGCGGGGATTGATCGCCTCGCCGTGCATATTGGTGGGGATGCCGCCCATATTGTAGTGGCAGGTGGGGATGACCGGGATCGGCTGTTTACGCACGTCGACACCGGCGAAGATGCGGGCAAGCTCGGTGATGCCGGGCAGCCGCTGCTCGATAATTTCGGCGTCGAGATGGTCGAGATGGAGATGCATGTAGTCCTTATCGGGACCGTGGCCTCTGCCCTCCCTGATCTCGATGGTAATGGCGCGGGAGACGACGTCGCGCGAGGCGAGGTCTTTGGCGGAAGGCGCGTAGCGCTCCATGAATTTCTCACCTTCGGAATTGCGCAAGAAGCCCCCTTCGCCGCGCGCTCCCTCGGTGATGAGCACGCCCGCGCCATAGACGCCGGTCGGGTGAAACTGCACGAATTCCATGTCCTGGAGCGGCAATCCGGCGCGTAGCACCATCGCGTTGCCGTCGCCGGTGCAGATATGGGCGCTAGTGCAGGAAAAATAGGCGCGGCCATAGCCGCCGGTGGCGAGGATGGTCTGATGCGCGCGGAAGCGGTGGAGAGTGCCATCCTGCATGCAAAGCGCCACCACGCCCCGGCAGCGGCCTTCGTCGTCCATGATCAGGTCGATGGCGAAATATTCGATAAAGAACTCGGCCGAGTGGCGGAGCGCCTGGCCGTACATAGTGTGCAGCATGGCATGGCCGGTGCGGTCGGCGGCGGCGCAGGTGCGCTTGGCCTGGCCCTTGCCGAACTCCGTGGTCATGCCGCCGAAGGCGCGCTGCAAAATCTTGCCGTCCTCGGTGCGCGAGAAAGGCACGCCCCAATGCTCGAGCTCGTAAACGGCGGCGGGGGCGTTGCGGCAGAGATATTCGATGGCGTCCTGGTCGCCGAGCCAGTCGGAGCCCTTGACCGTGTCGTACATGTGCCAGCGCCAATCGTCCGGGCCCATATTGCCGAGCGCGGCGGCAATGCCGCCTTGGGCGGCGACGGTGTGGGAACGGGTCGGAAAGACCTTGGTGATGCAGGCGGTGCGCAAGCCGGCTTCGCTACAGCCGACCACCGCGCGCAAGCCAGAGCCGCCGGCGCCGACTACGACCACATCGTAGGTATGATCGACGATGGGATAGGCGCGCCCGTTTACCTTCACGGCGTTGTGCGGGGTTGAGTCCTTGGGGGCTGCGTCCTGGGGCATGCGCTAGGATCCGAGACTGATCTTGATGATGGCGAAGACGGAGGCCAGGCCGACGCCGGCGGCGAAGAAGGTGACGAAGAGGAGCATAAGGACCTTGCCGCCGCCATGCACGTAGTCCTCCACGATTTCCTTCAGGCCGATGCGCATGTGGATGGCGGCGTTGATCACGAGGGCGAGCAGGAGGATGGCGACGATCGGCCTGGCAAGATAGGCCTTCACCGCGGCGTAATCGGCCCCAATCTGGGTGATGATGGTGTAGATGAGGAAAATGACGAGCGGGATATTGGCCACCGCCGTCAGGCGCTGACGCCAGAAAGTCTCCGTACCGCTACGCGCCGAGCCGAGGCCGCGCACTTTTGCGAGGGGTGTCGCCATGCTCAATATGCTCCTCTCGCCAAATAACCCACAATCCAGACCAGCAAAGTCAGAACGGTCGAGCCGACGATGGTGGCCCAGGCCAGCACCTCGATGCTCGTCTTGTCGAGGCCGCGGCCGGTGTCCCAGATGAGATGGCGGATGCCGCCGAGCATGTGGTGGATCAACGACCAAGTGAAGAGGAAGAGGAGCAGGCGGCCGAGAATGCTGCCGAAGAAGTTCGCCACCTGGGAATAGGCCTCGGGCCCCGAGGCGACCGCGACCAGCCACCAGGCGAGCAGGATGAAGCCGATCGCGTTGCCGACGCCGGAGATGCGATGCGCGATCGACATCAGCATAGTGAGCATCGGCCGGTAGATTTGCAGATGCGGGGAGAGCGGCCGCTCAGCCCCCGATTTGGCTTGGCTCATGGGGTTTCTGCTGTTGTTGCCCAGGCGAGGCTTGTCATAGCGCATGAAGCAGGGCCGGGGCAATCGAGCCGGTTTGCGGCCATTTTACGCTTGGACCTATCAACGATTGACCTGTCGTGCCCGGCCGAAGTGCCGGGCATCCACGAATTTGGCCCGCCGCTCAAGACTTGGATGGCCGGGACAAGCCCGGCATGACGAGTTTGATGAGCGATAACCCGAACCAACTAAGGCTCTATGACGCCGCAGGCGATGCGGCCGCCGGCATGGCCGGCCGGGTCGGTCCGGTAGTCGTCAGGATCGGCGTGCAGCACGAGGGCCGAGCCGTCCTCGTCAAGAAGGCGGCTTTCGCCGCTCAAGGTCACCAGCGAGTTCAGCACCTCTACCGTGAGCGCGCCATTTTCCGGCACATGGATATTCGGCATGTCGCCCGCGTGGGGACCTTCTTCATTGAGGAATCCATGTTTGGTGCTGTCGGGATTGAAGTGCCCGCCGGCCGATTCAAATTTCGGCGGTTCGCATTTGCCGACCGTGTGGATGTGGAAGCCGTGCGTACCGGGAGGGGCGGCCGTCAGTTCGAGCGTGATCAAAGTGCCGCTCGGCGTCGTGATCAAGGCGGCTTTGCCGATCTCCTTGCCGTCCGCCCCCTTTAAAATGGCGCTTGCCGTGTCGGCCGCGAAGGCTGATGTCGCGATCCCGAACGCCCCGGCCAGGGTTAATGGCAGCCAAAAACAATACCAGCCCATCGCTCGCTCCCGATGACAATTATTAACGGCGGTCCAACTTAGGCCAGAGCGGTCGCCACTGCCAACAGGACGAGAAAGGCGGTGATGAGCGGAAGCGCCCAGGTGGAACTTGGGAGCCTCCAGGGGCCACGCTCGACGCAATTACCTTCACTTGGCATGTGCACCCCCAGCACTCCGGGAAACGCCATAACAGCCCGATTAGAGCCGAAGAACGCTGCAACGGCGCGGCCGTTCCCCTCGCGAGCGATTTTCCCAAGAATGAAGCCCGGCCAGGGGGCCAGGCCGGGCTTCAAAAGCTTGGAACTCAAAGCGGAGGGGCGCAGTTGGGGGGCCGCCACATGGGGTGCTGCGCCGAGCGCTTCAGCGTGGGAGCGCAACCCAATAGTCCATGTCGAGGACGACACCGTCCTCGTAGCCGCCGTCAGGTTTGGCGCCGGGGAAATCGGCGCAGGCGCGGTCCTTGACCGCGAAGGTGCGCAGACGCAGCGCGCCGACGTCCTTGCGGCCGGGGAGTTCG
>DATLXW010000209.1:0-9787 GCA_035575415.1 Methyloceanibacter sp.
GACCGGCAACGTCTATGTCCACAATCGCGAGGACTGCAGCCTGATCCGCTTCTCCGAGGCGATGGTGGACCAGACCGGCATGTGGTCGCTGCCCACGCCTGAAGGGACGCCCATGCTGCCCGGCGCCAATGGCGGCGTCGAATGGTCGCCGATGTCGGTCAACCCCGAGCTCGGAATGACCTATGCCGTCAATCTGCACCAGCCGATGACCTATCACGTCGAGAGCACGCCCTATCCGGGCGGCAAGCTCTGGCTCGGCGGCGCCTTCAAGGTGATCCCCGGCTCCGAGCAATGGGGCAACGTCACCGCCGTCGACTACAACACCGGCAAGATCGCCTGGCAGAAGAAAACGCCGCTGCCGATGATGGGCGGCACCTTGTCGACCGCCGGCGGTCTGGTCTTCACCGGCGAGGGCGACGGCTGGTTCCGCGCCTACGACGCCAAGACCGGCGACGTGCTGTGGTCGTTCTTCGCTGGCGCCGGCGTGAATGCGCCTCCGGCCTCTTATTCGGTAGACGGCAAGCAGTACATCGTGGTTGGCGCCGGCGGTAACACGCAAATCGACTTCAAACGCGGCAATAACATCATAGCGTTCACAGTCGATTAGGCGTTGGCTGCGCGTTACGCATAGATTGGGGACGGGGCATTCGCTGCCCCGTCCCTTTTATGGTATTTGCCCTCCTCGCTGACACGGGAGATCCGCCAATGTTTCGCTCCTGGCATTGCGGCGCCGGCGCATTGCTTGCGCTTCCGGTTCTCATCGCGGCCGCATGGCTTGCCGGGCCTGCCCTGTCGCAAGGCGGGCAGAATATTGAGGAGAAGGCGAAGCTCTGCGCCACCTGTCACGGCGAGCAGGGCATCCCCATCAATAAGCAAACCCCGGTGATCTGGGGGCAGAACGAAGGCTACCTCTATCTCCAGCTGCGCGACTTCAAGAGCGGCGCCCGCAAGAACGCGCTCATGAATCCGGTCGCCCAGCAGCTCGAGAAGGAAGACATGATGGCGCTCGCCGCCTATTTCACCAAGAAGAAGTGGCCCAATCTGCAACAGCCCTCTGCCCCCGCCGACGTCACCAAGAAGGCCGAGACCGCCGCCGCCTCGATCGGCTGCCGCGGCTGTCACCTCGATCACTTCCAAGGCGACGGCACCACCGCGCGTCTCGCCGGGCAATGGCAAGAATATTTGCAGGCGACGATGATGGCCTTCCGCGACGGTTCCCGCGGCAACAACCCAGGCATGTCGGACCTGATGAAGGCGGCCTCGCCCGACGACATCGCCGCGCTGTCGCACTATCTCGCCGGCCTTCAGATCGACGCTTATCTCGGCAACAATCAGTAGCGCGGGCTAATGCGCGGAGGCGAGCTTCTCGCGCAGCGTCGTAAGCGTGGTGAGGTCCGCTGCCGTCTTGCCCTGCTTGTCCTTCAAGGTTTTGTCGGCACCATGCTTGAGCAGAAGATCGGCCGCCGCCTCGTGATTGAGCTCGGCCGCGATCATCAGCGCGGTGCGCCCGCGATCGTCGCGCTCGTCGATGCGCGCGCCCCGCTCGATCAGCAACGTCATGACTTCGACGATGTCCCGCACGCCGGCGTCGCTCGAATAGCCCGCGGCCCACATCAGCGCCGTCAGATTGTGCCCATAGCGGGTATTCACATCGACGCCGTGGTCTAGCAGGAGACGCGCGACCGGAGTGAAACCGCGGCCCGCGGCATAGACGAGCGCCCCCTTCTGGGTTGCGTCCATGCCGTTTGGATCGGCTCCCTTCTCGATCAGGTAGGCCACGATCGGCGCGCTGCCCATATAGGCCGCCGCGGCAAGCGGCGAAATTCCGCTGCGGCCCGGCAGATTCACATCGGCGCCGCGCTCGACGAGCAGGCGGACGATCGGTAGACGCCCGCCCTCGGCCGCCTTGTACAAAGCGGTTGAGCTGTTGAGATCGCGCGCGTCGATCGGCGCGCCCTTGTCAAGAAACAGCGCGACCACATCCGCATGGCCCGAGGCGGCCGCGCGGGCCAATGGCTTGGCGCCCAAGCCGTCGCGCGCTTCGAGGGAGGCGCCGCGTTCGAGCAGAAGCTTGGCAAGCTCGATGCAGCCTTTGTCGGCGGCGGAAAACAGCGCCGCATTGAGTTCGATCGAACTCGCTTCCCGCTCGATCTGCTCGAATTTCTGCTCGAGCCCCTGGCAAATCTTGGCGCTATAGACGGCGCCCGCCTTGACCGGAACGAGGAGCACGAGGGAAGCCGCGGCGGCGCGAAACGAGGATCTGCGCATGGTCACTCTCTTGTTGGGCGTGGCCATATTGCCCCCGGCATCGCCCCGGTCAAGGCTGCCTGGCGAGCGGTCCTTGCGCCCGCTGCCAGGCTTGCATCCCGCCATGGATGTGCCGCGCGGTTGCAAGCCCTGCGGCCTGCGCCGCCTGGACCGCCATCGCCGATCTCTCGCCGAAGGCACAATAGAAGACAAGTTGTTTGCCCGCCCCCTTCGCCAATTGCTGCAACAGACCGTCCGGCTTGAGGCTCGCCTCGACCGAGGGGTAAGGCACATGCAAGGATCCGGGGATGACGCCGTGCTTGCGCCGCTCCTGCTCTTCCCTGAGATCGATCAGGGAGACATCGGTTCGGCCCAATAGGCCTTTCGCTTCCTCCGCGCCGATCGCCCACCCCTTGCCGGCGACGATCTGTTGCGCCAGTCCGATGCGCATATTGGCCGGCACCGCGACATCCATCATCTTCGGATTGGGCAGCTTCAAATTGTTCATCAGATCGATGTACTCTTCCACCGACTTCACCTGCAGGCGCGGGTTGAACGCTTTCTCCTCGCCGATGGTCGAGACGGTGTCGCCCTTGTAGTCGTGCGCGGGATAGATCAGCGTCTCGTCCGGCAGCTTGAGCAGGCGGCCGAACAGAGACTCGTATTGTGCGCGCGGATCGCCGTTCTGAAAATCGGTGCGTCCGGTGCCCCTGATGAGAAGCGTGTCACCCGTAAACACGCGATCGCCCATGAGGAAGCTGTAGGAATCGTCGGTGTGACCCGGCGTGTAGATCGCCTCGAGACTGAGACCTTCGATATCGACCTTGTCGCCGTCGCTCACCCTGATCGAAACCACGTCGGCCTTGGTCTGCTCGCCCATCACTGTGATGCAGCGCGTGCGCTCGGCGAGCGCCTCAAGCCCGGTGATATGGTCGGCGTGGAGATGGGTGTCGATCGCCTTCACCAGCCTCAGATCGAGCTCCTTGAGGAGCTGGATATAACGGTCGACCCGCTCAAGCACCGGATCGATGATGAGCGCCTCGCCACCGTGACGGCTGGCGAGGAGATAAGTGTAGGTGCTCGACGTGGCGTCGAACAGTTGGCGGAAAATCATGACGGCCTCGTTCGCGAGGCACGATTATAGCAGCCCCGCCCCTGCGGGGGTTGCAAGCTTTGAGCTTCCGGCTCCCCTATTGCTCAGCCCTTGACGCGGAAGGCGTAGACGATCAGCGCCACCCCTTCGATCGCCAACAGGATACCGAACACGAAGGGCACGGCGAGTGCCGTCGTGAGCGGAGCGCCGAGCAGCAGAACGCCGATCAAGAGGCTCACGACGCCGAGCAGGAATGAGCCGATGCCGCCGCCGCTGAATCCGCCGATAATGCCGATAACGCCCATGATCAGGCTGACCACGCCGAGATAGACGACGACGGTTGCGGGCAGCGCGAGCGCGGTCAGCAGCGGATGGTTGAGCACGATAATGCCGGCGGCGATGCCGAGAATGCCGATGAGCAGCGACCAATACCAGGGTTGCGACCGGTCGACGAAGACCCGCACCAGTTCCAGCACGCCGATGAACAGGAGATAGAAGCCGAGAAAGATCGCGAGCGCTACGAGAGTCGCGGCCGGATTGGTGAGAAGCAGAGCCCCGAAAATGAGAGCGGCGATTCCTTCGAGCAGAAACACCCACCAGATGCCGGACTGATCCGCGCCTACTGCCATTGTCGCCATGATCTCCTCCCTTGCTATCTTCTGGGCGAGCCCCGCCCTTTCGGCGTCATCGACTCAATTGTTGACAGGGGGCGATTTTACACCTTGAGAGACACGGTAGGGTGACAATTGATGCCGGAACTCCACATCTGATGCCGGAACTCCACATCCCGGGGTTTCCTGCAAAATTGGATTAAGTTCATGCCAATAGGTCTTGCCGGGGAGGCAGTTTGCGTTCCAGCCGAGTGGACGCCGCAAAAGGCGATCTGGACCGCTTGGCCGGCCGATCCCAAGCAATGGAACGGCGATCTGGAAAGCCCGCGCCGCGAGGTTGCCGCGCTCGTCCGCGCGCTCGCGGGGCGGAACAGAGTCAAGCTTCTCGTTTGCGGCGAGGAGGCGGAGGCGTCCGCCCGCGCCGCGCTTTCCGGCCTGGCCGAGATCATCCCGGCCCGCTATGGCGATATCTGGCTCCGCGACACCGGCCCAATTTTCGCGCGCGCTTCGGACGGCCGCCAGATCGCACTCCGATTCGTGACCAATGGCTGGGGAGGCAAGTTCGACCTTCCCGACGATCGCACCGTCGGCGACGAGATCGCCCGTCTTGCCGGCGTTGCGATCCGCCGCTTCGATTTCGTGCTGGAGGGCGGCGCCATCGAACAGGACGGCGAAGGCACCCTCATCGCCACGCGCGAAACCCTCCTTAACGAGAACCGCAATGGCTGGACCGAGGCCGGGGCGGAAGCCGCGCTGAAGGAGGCCTTCGGCGCCCGCAAGCTCATCTGGCTCGACCGCGGGCTCTTGCACGATCACACCGATGGCCATGTCGATACGCTCGTCCGCTTCGTGGCGCCGGGACGCGTCGTGTGCCAATCGCCGAGCGGCAGCGACGACCCCAACCGGCAGGTCCTGGAGGAGATCGCGCGCGCGCTCGAAGCGACCACGGATGCTTCGGGACGAAAGCTCGAGGTGACCCGCATTCCAAGCCCAGGTCTCGTGCTCGACGAGGAGGGCGAAATCGCGCCTGCCTCACATATGAATTTCGTCATCGCCAATGGCGTGGTCGTAGCCCCGACTTACGGCACAGCCAGCGCGCAAGTGGCGGTCGAAGCTCTACAAGCGGTCTTTCCCGATCGCGAGGTCGTGGGTATCGACTCCCGTGCCATCCTCGGTTCGGGCGACGCCGGCGGCGGGTCCTTCCACTGCATCACCCGTGAGGAGCCTTTCTGATGCCGGGACGCACCCTTTCCGTCGCCGCGATCCAAGCCTCTTTCGGCAAGGACATGAGCGCCAACATCGCCAAGGTGGAACGCCTGGTGCGCGAGGCGGCAGGAAAAGGCGCGCAAGCGATCCTTCCGCCGGAGCTGTTCCAAACCATCTATTTCCCGACGCGGCAGGACCCGAAATGGTTCGCGACCGCCCATCCAGTGGGCGACCATCCTTGCGTGACCGCGCTCGCCACGCTCGCCAAGGAGCTTGCGGTCGTCATCCCCATCTCCTTCTTCGAGAAGGACGGCCCGCGCTACTATAACAGCGTGGCGATCGCCGGCGCCGATGGCGCGATTCTCGGCGTCTATCGCAAGAGCCACATCCCCGACGGGCCGGGCTACATGGAGAAATATTATTTCCGGCCCGGCGACACCGGCTTCAAGGCCTGGCGAACCAGATATGGCGCGATCGGCGTCGGCATTTGCTGGGACCAGTGGTATCCGGAAGCCGCGCGCGCCATGGTGCTTGAAGGCGCCGAAATCCTGTTCTACCCCTCCGCCATCGGCTCGGAGCCCTACGATCCCAATCTCGACACTTCAAAGCAATGGCGGCGCGCGATGCAGGGTCACGCGGTTGCCAACGCCGTGCCCATCGTCGCAGCCAATCGCATTGGCGCCGAGGACAATGACGGGGTGAAGCAGAGCTATTACGGCCATTCCTTCATCGCCGACCACAGGGGCGATCTGGTCGCGCATTTCGGCGCCGATGAGGAGGGCGTGCTTCTGCACACATTCGATCTCGATGCCATTGCGCGCTATCGCGCCGAATGGGGTTTCTTCCGCGACCGCCGCACCGATCTCTACGCCAAGCAGATTTTGTAGCGGCCGCCCTCACCCCTTCCCTCTCCCGCAAGCGGGAGAGGGAGTAATGTAGGGCTTAGTCCTTCCCCTCTCCCGCTTGCGGGAGAGGGTGGCCGAGCGTAGCGAGGCCGGGTGAGGGCAAAAGGGCGAGGCCGGGTGAGGGCAAGCGGCGAGGGCCGGGTGAGGGCAAATCTCACACATAACTCCACCACCACTCGCGGCGATGTGCCTTGAGCGCCGCGAACCGGCGGCAAAGCGGATAGAGCAAGAGGAGCGCCAAGGCCCAGACGAGATAGACGCCGGGGAGATCGAAGCCGAGTTCCGGTGCCGGCATCAACGCGCCGGTCGTGACATAGCCCGTGGCGACGGCAAGCGCGTGGATCACGTAGATGTGCACCACATAGAAGAAGAACGGCACGCGGCCGAACACCGTGAGCCAATCGGCCAAGCGCCCGCGCGCATGTTCGAAGGCCGCAAGCCCCATCAGCGCCGGCCCGAGGGTCATCGTCAGATAGAGCAGCGACGGCGGATATTTCTCGCAATTGAGGAAGGAAAGCAGCGTCGAAAGCCAAGTCGCCTGCACTGTCCAGGACTCGGGATCGCCGTACACATTGCTCGCGCGTAGCACCACGAAGCCGAGCGTGATCGCCGCGCCGAGCCAAAACAGAATGCGCTGCCGCTCCTCCGGCCCCCGCAGCATCACAGGGCCGAGCGCATAGCCCGCGGCCATCACGCCCACCCAAGGGATGAGCGGATAGACGACATAGGCGGAGACTCTTTCGCCGAGCGGGACTTCGCCGGGCTGATGCAGAAAATGCCACAACGGCGACAACGCACCGAATCGCCCGGCGCCGATGCCGTCGAGCAGATTGTGGCCGGCGATCATGAGAAGCGCGAACGCCGCGAGAGCCCAGCGCGGCAGCCATATCAGCGCCGCAAGCGCGATCATCGAGGCGCCGATGACGAAAATCACGCCAGCGCCGAGCGAGAAGAGATCGGCCTCGAAGCGCCAGCCGAATTTGATCAGTGTGACGTCGATCAGGATGAGAAACAGACCGCGCGTCACCAGAAAATGCGCAAGCTCGCCTGTGCTCCGGCCGCGCCCATAGAGGAAGGCCGACAGCCCGGCGAGAAAGATGAAGGTCGGGGCGCAGAAATGCGTGATCCAGCGGGTAAGAAACAGCGCGGGCTCTGTCACGTCGCGCGGATTGAAGCCGCCGGTACCGAAGAAATCGCGGGTATGGTCGAGCGCCATCAGCGCCATGACCAGGCCGCGCAGGATATCGACCGAGGCGATGCGGTCCTGCCGCGTTGCGGCCTGCGGCGAGGCCGCCGGCGAGTTAATGCTCCGCTCTATTGTGGCGTCCTGCTGCATTCCGCCGATTTCCCTGGCGCAAGATCGATTTTATGAGGCTTAATCGCGGCGCAAAAACGGTCTATCCGGAACTGAGCATGAATTTGTCCACCGATCCGCAATTTTTCGCGCTCCTCACCGGCAGCTTTGCGCGGCTCTTGAAAAAGCCGCTGGTTCCGGCCGGCGCCGATGCGGCATGGCTCTATGAAGACGCCCCCTTTGCCGTTCTCGCCCACGGCCCAGAAGCGGACCCGAAATTCATCTACGCCAACAAGGCGGCGCAGGCCTGCTTCGGCTATTCTTTCGACGAGTTCATGACTCTCCCCTCCCGCCTCTCTGCCGAAGCGCAGGACCGCGCCGCGCGGCAAGCCCTGCTCGCTCAGGTGGCGAAGCACGGCTTCGTCGCCGGCTATCGCGGCCTTCGCGTTGCCAAGTCGGGCCGGCGCTTTATCATCGAGGACGGCATCCTTTGGGAGCTGATCGACGCGGCCGGCGTCCGCCACGGCCAGGCCGCCACCTTTTCCTCTTGGCGCGACGCATGAACAGTATCGGCAAGCGCGAGCCGCTGATCTTCATCGCCGCCGGCGAAGTCTCGGGCGACAATCTCGCCGCCCGGCTGATGGCCGCGCTCAAGCGCGAGACCGGAGGCAAGATCCGCTTCGCCGGCATCGGCGGCCCGCAAAGCCAAGCGGAAGGGCTCAACAGCCTCTTTCCCATGAGCGATCTCTCCGTCATGGGCCTCGCCGAGATCCTGCCGCACCTCCCCCGCCTCCTCCGCCGCATCAACGAGACGGCGCGGGCCGCGCGCGACCTCAAGCCCGACGCCGTGGTCACCGTCGATTCCCCCGGTTTCAGCCTGCGCGTCGCGCATCATCTGCAAGGCTCCGGCATCCCCGTCATCCATTATGTCGCACCGCAGCTTTGGGCCTGGTGGCCGTCACGCGCAAAAAAGCTGAAAGCCCGTGTCGGCCACATCATGGCGCTCCTTCCCTTCGAGGTGCCCTTCTTCGAGCGCTACGGCATCCCATGCACCTATGTCGGCCATCCCGCCATCGGCATCGTCGCCGAACTCGGCGACGGAGGAGCCTTCAGGAAGCGCCACGGCATCGCCGCCAACGCCCGCATTCTCTGCGTGTTGCCGGGAAGCAGGGGCGGCGAGGTGCGCCGGCATTTGCCGATCTTCGGCGAAACGCTTGCGCGCCTGAAGGAGAAGCATCCCGGCTTGCAGCTCGTGGTTCCCGTGGTCGACGCCGTCGCCGAACCGGTGCGGCAAGCGGCGCTAACCTGGCCCTACCCCACCCTTCTCGTCGGCGGCGCGGAGGAACGGCTCGGCGCTTTCGCCGCCGCCCATGCCGCGCTCGCCAAATCCGGCACCGTCACGCTCGAGCTTGCGCTCGCCGGCGTTCCGCTCATCGTCGCCTATCGCGTGAGCCCTCTGAGCGCCTTTCTCGTCCGCCGCATCGGCGTCAGCGTCGCGCATGCCTCGCTCGTCAATCTGCTGCTTGGCCGCACCGCGATCCCCGAATATCTGCAAGAAGAGTGCACGCCCGATAAGCTTGCCGCGGGCCTCGACGCAATTCTGTCTTCGGAACGCGTGCGCGAGGAGCAGCTTGCCGCCTTCAAGGAGGTCGCGCGCATTCTCGGCTCGACCTCGCCCTCGCCGAGCGAGCGCGCGGCCAAGGTGGTGCTCGACATCATCCGCGCCCGCGCGGACGGGGCTGCGGCCGCTAAGGCGGCAGACTAAAGGGAGAGCACGACAGCCCGAAATGCAGCAAGTCCCCTCCCCCTTGCCGGGGAGGGCAAGCGCGCCTTTCCCGCTCTCCCCTCGGTGAGAGCACGCGCGAGCAAAGCGCGCGCGGTGAGGGGCGGGCTGCCCCTCACCCGCCGCGCCGCGCGCTATCCTCTCCCGTCAGGCGGCCTTGAGCCGCTCCATCTCGGCGTCGAAGGCGAAGCGAAGCTGCGCCCCTTCTTCTTCCGGCAGCCACGCCGCCATGTGGGGAAAAATGGTCCGGTAGACCAGGAGTTGGTCCTCATTCCAAGGGAGCTTTTCCGCCGCGCGCGCTTCGGCCAAAATCCTGTGCAGCCGCGCGCGCACCTGGTCGAGGTCGGGCCGGAAGGCCGGCGGTGCCGCGCCGCGTTCGAACAGCTCCGGCTGCTCATCGCTTGGAAACAGGTCGCCTTGGCGAGGAGAGGTCATGGGTCGCTGCTTCACATAAACCTTACATGGATACGATCACGTTACCTACCTCGATCCGTGCCCGTATCTCTGCAAGTCTTCCACAGTGATGTCGTCGGCGGGAACAAGCCGGTAGTGCTTCTCATCCACAATCTCAATGCGCTCGCCCTTCAGCGTAAACTCGAAGAGAGCAATCAATTCGTCGCTCATGAACTGCGCGGAGACTGGACGCAC
>DATLXW010000210.1:0-6217 GCA_035575415.1 Methyloceanibacter sp.
TCGCCGCCGGAGATCAGCACGTCCCGGATTTCGGGATGGGAGGCGATGTAATTCAGCGCCTCCTCCCATTGCGGCCGGCTGAAGCTGTACTCGCCGCCCGCTTCGCCCACCATGCGCGAGCGGGTGCAGTAGCGGCAATAAGTCGAACAGAAGCCGGTGGCAAGGAATAGCACGCGGTCGGGGTAGCGATGCACGAGCCCCGGCGCGACGCTATGGCCGTCCTCGCCGAGCGGATCGTCGGCTTCGCCGGGCGTACGAATATATTCGGCGCCGACCGGAATATGGGTGCGGCGAAGCGGCTCGGACGCGTCCTCGCGCGACATGAGGCTCGCGTAATAAGGCGTGATGCCGAGCGGCAGCGAACCCTGGTGGCGGACCACCGCGTCGCGCTCGTCCTCGGACAGGACGAAGATGCGCTCGAGTTCGGCGAGAGTGCGGATACGGGCCCGCGCCTGCCAGCGCCAGTCGTTCCACTGCGCCGTCTCTACATCCGGGTAGAAGCGCTTGCGGAAGGCGCGCGCCTGCGGCCCGGTGGGGAAGCGCTCCATGCGCACCACCACGCCGAGCTGCGGGCCGGAAGGCCTCTGAGCACTGATGGAAGAGAGTGAGCTGGGGAGAGGTTGAGATGCCGCGCAAGCGCGACTGGGCGGCTCTTCCGCCTCGGCCTTTAGCAACTTCATGGGATGAATGTCCCCTCCGCTTCTCGCCGGATCGTTTGCGACGCCGGCCGCCGCTCTTGCAACGTCCGTCAAAAGCGCCGTTCATTTCATCGAGGTCATTGTCAAATTCAAGTGGTAAAACCGGCAATACCGAATTTTTTTCCGGCTGTTACCTGAGCGCCGCGCGGGCGCTCCGAGCCGGAGGAGAGGAAGCGATGAGGACCCTGGCGACAGTGGGTTTGGTCGTCTCGGCCACACTCTTGATCGCCGCCGCCGCGGAAGCGGCGAACGACGATGCGCCGTATGCCAAGCTCAAGGCGTTCCTGCCGCCGGCTACCGGCGCGCAAGCCTGCTACGCGCGGACCTACGATGCCCAGCATCTCTCCCAGCACCCGAAACAAAGGGTCACCGAAATGGTGCTTTTCCTTCGCTACATCACGCTAAGCGAGGAGGAAGCCACACTCGTCGCGACCGAGGACGGCGGCATCGAGAAGGAATATTTCCGCTATGATTTCACCCTTGCCGCCAAGGTAAGGGATAAGCGCGAGACGCTTCACGCCGCCGGGAGTTGCAACTCGGCACAAACCATCGGCTGCGGCGTCGACTGCGACGGTGGCGGCATCGAACTCGAACCGGTCGCCGGCGCGCCCGACAAGCTGCTGGTGCGGCTCGAGCGTATCCGTATGACCCTCGGCTGCGGCGAAGACAGCGACGACATCGATCTCGAGGGGGGTGAGGACGACAAGGTCTTCCGGCTCGACAAGATCCCGGTCGCGCTATGCCAAGCCATGCAAGAGAAGCTCGGCGGCTGATCACCAAAACTCCCGCCCTCAGTTCCGCCGCTCCAGCGCCGCGAGGAAAAAGCCGTCCGTACCGTGACTTCGCGGGGTCATCTGTAGCGTTTCGGCGGACCCATCGGCCGAGGGAATTGGCGTCACGCCTGGAAGCGCGTCCTCCCAGAGCTGGGGCCAAGGGATAAGCCTGAAGGTCGGGTGCCGCGCCACGACTGCATCGACCTGGTCGCGATTCTCCGACGGCAGCACCGAGCAGGTGATATAGATGAGCCGTCCGCCCGGCTTGACGAGGGGCACCGCCTCCTCCAGCACCGCAACCTGCTCCTTCTTTCGCACCTCTAGCATTGGGGGGGTAAGTCGCCACTTTGCGTCTGGTCGCCGCCGCCACACGCCCGACCCCGAGCAGGGCGCATCGATGAGGACGAGGTCGAGCTTGCCCTTAAGATCGTCCAGCGCCGCGCGGTCGCCGGCTTGCAGCACCTGAACGTTCCGCACGCCCGCCCGCTTCAGCCTCTCGAAGATGGGCCTGAGCCGCATCCGATCGGCGTCATAGGCGTAAATCTGACCGGTATTCTCCATGACGGCGGCGAGCGCCAAGGTCTTGCCGCCGGCACCGGCGCAAAGATCGATCACCTGCTGGCGCGGCTTGGCGCCAGCGAGCAGCGTAGCAAGCTGCGAGCCTTCGTCCTGCACCTCATACCAGCCTTTGCCGTGACCGGGCTCCGCCTCGACATGGGGGCTTTTCGCCGGTCCGGGGCCATGCTCGATCCTCACGCCGACCGGCGAATGCGGCGCCGGACGTGCCTCGAAGCGCCGGACCGCCTTGAGCACCTTGTCGCGGGACGCCTTCAGCGTGTTGACGCGGAGATCGATTGGCGCGCGCCGGGAAAGCCGGGCGCCTTCCTCCGCCGCATGCGCGCCGAAGGCGCGTTCGAACTCAGACTCCAGCCATTCAGGATAATCGCCTTTGATGTGCGGCGGTGCGTCGTCCGGCAGTTCGCGCTCAAGCCCTGCCAGTTCCGCCTCCGAGAGAGGGGGTGGCGCATGCCGCGTTCCGTCGGCAAGAGCCGACACCGCCTCGCCACTCATATGCCAGGATGCCGCCAGCGTACGCAGAACGAGCGCGCGTGGACTGTCGTCCCCCATGGCATAGGCGGCGGAGGCCCGGTTGCGGAGTGCGTCGAACACGAGATTGCCGATCGCGGCGCGGTCGCTCGATCCGGCGAAACGATGGGCTAGACCCCAATCCTTCAGGGCTTCGGCGGCAGGACGCTTGCGCGCCTCGATATCGGCGAGAACCTCGATGGCCGCAGTCGCGCGCGCACCCGGGGTCATCAGGAAGAGGCTTGCAAGAGAAACCGGGCGATGACGATCACCCACATGAGAAAGAGCGCGATCGCGCCGATGCCGAACACGCCGGTGCGGCGGTCGAGCCGGTTCGAGGTCACATGGACGTAAGCGTGCACGAGCCGGGCCAAGACGAACATCCAACTCAAAACCAGAAGCACGACATCGAGCGTCTGGGTGAGGAAGGCGAGCAACACCACCACGTAGAACAGCATCGGCAATTCGAGCTGATTGTGGAAGGCATTGGCGACCTGTGTAACCCGCGGCGGCCAGTTTGGTTCGCGCAGCCTCACTTTTTGCGGATCGACCTGGCCCGATCTGATGGCGGCAAGCCTGAGCGCGGACATCCAGAACAGGAGCACAAAGGTGAGCCCGACCTGCACGAACATCGGCAGCAGAATGGCCTGAACCGTCATGACGCCTCTCCCCTCTTTCCTCAGCCCGGCGCGACAGCGCGAATTGGCGGCTCTTATACTCCGGAGCCGGTCCGCTGGAGAACAAATCTCGACCCCGACGGGATCGGGCGAGGCGATTGACGGACGATTTTAGCGCGTTAAAACATTGACGTAAGTTCAGTTGACGGCCGTGCGAAGCCCCCGCTAAAGCCTACCGAAAAGACAGGTGTGGGCGTTCCAAGGAGGTTTTTATGCGGTTGCGCGCTTTCCCCTTCGTAGTCGCCGCCGGCACGCTTTTTCTTGCTGCCTCGTTTGCCTCTGCCGAGGAGACGGCAGACCCCTGCTTCACCGGCAAGGGTACGGTGAAGGAAGTTCTCGACGCCTGTGCCGCCTTCATCGCCAAAGGCAGCGAAGACAAGCAGCTCCTGATCAGGGCGCACTCGATCCGGGCCATGGGATTTTCGGCGGTCGGCGAGATCGACAAGGCTCTGGAGGAGATGACGGCGGCGGTCGACCTCGATCCCACGCGGGCCAACAGCTATTTCATGCGCGCCGCGGGTTACGACGCGAAGAAGGATTATGACAAGGCTCTCGCCGACCTTAATGAAGCCATCCGCCTCAACGAAGCCGACGCCGACTATTACCTCCTGCGCGGCCTCGTCCATAGTCACATGCACAATTACGACGCCGCGCTTGCCGACCTCAATAAAAAGGTCGAGCTCGACCCCAAAGCGGCCGACGGCTACTCGAAGCGCGGCGAGCTTTACCGCAAGAGGAAGGAATACGACTTGGCGATTGCGGACTATACCGAGGTGATCGAGCTTCAGCCCGAGGGAGCCAAGGGCTATATCGATCGCGGTTGGGTGTTCGTGCTCAAGGACGATCTCGACAGCGCCGGCGCCGATTTCGAAAAAGCGCTTCAGCTGCATGAAAACGATCCTTCGGCCCTGGTCGGCCGCGGCGTGGTGAAGAGCCGCAAGGGCAAGCCGACCGACGGCAGCGCCGATCTGGCTCTTGCACAGAAGCTTGAGCCCGGCATTTTCGACGAGATCCGCGCCCTCGGCGTGAAATAGCGCCGCGGCACCCTGCTTGACGGAACGTCGCAGGGTTGCCAATATTTGCCGGCCGAGGTGGGTTCAGATCGGAGCCCGCTGTGAGGTACCGCGTCTATACCCCCATCCTTGATGTTCCTGCCCAGCGGCTTTCGGGGCGCAGCGCCGGGTTTGTGCGTCTCGTTTCTCTCGTTCTGCTTCAGTGCGCTCTTAGCGTTGCATCCTCCGGCAGCGCGCGGGCGGAGGTAACTTGCAATACGCAAGGAAAATGCTGCTCTTCATTCGAATTCTGCGTGATTCCCCACGACACCGGAGATGCTAGATACGCTCATTTTCACGTAGAAGGCGGCGACGACCATTTCAATATTCGGGTGGGCGCGAAGCAATGGGAGGTTAAAAGCGGGGAGCTAACTTTTACGCCGCGACTCCCGAGCGGACCTACCAAGGTTTCCGTGCAAGGCTGCGCACGAAACGTCTTCGGCAAGTCTTTTTGCAGTCCCTGGGACATCTTTACCGTAGCCTCGGTCTCGCCGCCGCCTCCAGCGGCGCCAAAGGCGCCGGCATTGATGGAATGGAATACGGACCGGCCGGGGGGCGATTACCACAGCATGGGCCTGGGCAAAGGCATGATGCACGACGCTTGCCGGGACATCTGTATCCAGGACGGCAAATGTCTCGCTTATACCTACGTCAAGGCAGGCGTGCAGGGGCCAAATCCGCGCTGCTGGCTCAAGGACAGCATTCCAGCCGCTCGATCAAGCGAGTGCTGCATTTCCGGCGTGGTGCGCACTGCTGCCACGCAGCCGAAGCCGCAACCGGCGCCGGCATCTCCTCCTCAATCGAAGAGCCTTGTCGGCGTCTGGGACAGTCAGACCGGTGACGGCGTGACTTACACGCTCATCGTCGAAAGGAAGGGCGGCGGCGTGTCCGCCCATGTCGGTTCGGCAGACGCCAAATTGGACGGAACGCTCCAGGCCACACTCAGTGCCGACGGAAAACAGATGGCTTTTGTCCTTACGCAACCGAAGATCGGGGTCACGAGCCGGGGGCAAATCTCGCTTGCTGGCAATGGCGATTCCTTCGAGGGACGCATCACCAAAGACACCGACGGCATCAGCCGCAGCTGGACTGGCACACGGAGGAACTAGCCGATGTCATTCCGTCACAAGCCCAGGAACGTGATAGCTGCCCTTCTCGGTGCCGCCGTCCCATTGCTCTTGTCCGCAGTTGCCCATCTTTGGGCGGCGAAGGCGGCCGGTGAATCGCCTCAGCCCGGAGAGGATACCGCGGCGCTCTGCGAGGACTTCTTCGATCAATGGGAGATCCCGGGCGTGCCCTCGACCATGCTGGCCATGGGCGGAATCGGCCGCGAGATGATGGCGGCCATGGACTGCGTCGAGAAGAACGACATCGCCAAGGCGTGCAGGCACTGGCACAAGATTGTCGAGGTCACCGACAAGCTCGGGCCGCCTTACAATCAGGACCGTGCCGGGATCGAGGCCTTGATGCGCGAGCACAAATGCGCCGAGCGGGCGGAGGACGCATCCGGCGCAACGGCGCCAGATGGCAACGTCCCCAAGCCGGATGAAAGCCCTGGCGAGGCGGCGCCATGAAAAATGACATCGCTGCAGGCGCTGCCGAGGAGCGCACGGAATGAGCGTTATGCCGAGGAGATAGGAGACAAGGGAGCGGGCGATGTTCCTCGTGGCACAGCATTTCTTGCGTGTGATCCTCGGGCTCTCGTTGATTGTATTTGCAGTGGCCTGCGTTATGGACCGTTCGAGCGCCGCCGATATCGCGGGTAGCGGAGATCATCCTCTGGTCGGCCGTTACGAAGGCGCCGAAATTGTCGGCTACGCGGTGGCCGACTACGACGAAGCCATCATTCTCGACGGCCCCATGGACCCGGGCGGCGCCGAGCGCTCGGGACCCGGTTTCAAAACGATCGAAGGGCGGGTCTTTCTCATCTA
>DATLXW010000211.1:0-3153 GCA_035575415.1 Methyloceanibacter sp.
CCTGGTCGAGACTGCGCTCGACTTTGCCGACGAGATTCTCGCGCCGGGTGGGGCCTTTCTGGCCAAGGTGCTGCAAGGCGGCGCGAGCAAGGAACTGGTGGCGCGGCTCAACCAATCCTTCGCCAAGGTGCGGCATGTGAAACCGAAGGCGAGCCGCGCGGAATCCGCCGAGATGTATGTGCTCGCCACGGGCTTTCGTGGCGCCGCTGCCGCACCCTCCGAGGCATAAAAGCTTCACCGAACTGTGCTTGGAGTGTGTGTCGCGCGAGAGTCCGAGTCCTGCTAGGTTGCCGCGGATTTGGTTCGCGGAGGAGCAGCCCATGAATCTCGATGTGGTGAAGGACTATTACGGCAAGGTCCTGAAAAGCTCGAAAGACCTCAAGACGTCGGCCTGTTGCGACGGGGGAGGGGTGCCTTCGCATCTCGAAGCGCTGCTCGCCAATGTGCATGAGAAGGTGCGCGCCAAATATTACGGCTGCGGCATCGTCGTTCCGGCAGCGCTGCGCGGCACCCGGGTGCTCGATCTCGGCTCAGGCTCTGGCCGCGACGTCTACCTCATCTCACAGCTCGTGGGCCCTGAGGGAGAAGTGGTCGGCGTCGACATGACCGACGAGCAGCTCGCCACCGCCGAAGCTCACTCCGATTGGCATATGCGCCGCTTCGGCTACAATCGCCGCAACGTGCGCTTTATCAAGGGCTATATCGAGCAACTCGGTGCGCTTGGACTCGAGCCAAACAGTTTCGATGTGATCGTGTCGAATTGCGTGATCAATCTTTCCGTCGACAAGCCGGCCGTGTTGCGCGGCGCCTACGATCTGCTCAAGCCGGGCGGAGAACTTTATTTCGCCGACGTCTATTGCGACCGGAGGCTACCGGAAGAGGTAAAGTACGATCCTCTGCTTTATGGCGAGTGCCTTGGCGGTGCCCTCTACTGGAATGATTTCCTGCCAATGGCGAAAGATGCCGGCTTCCGCGACCCGCGGCTTATGACCAGCAGACCCATCGTGGTCGAGAACGAGGCGATGCGCGCGAAGCTCGGTCAGGCGAAGTTCTTTTCGGCCACCTATCGTCTTTTCAAACTCGAAGGGCTCGAGCCTGCTTGCGAGGATTATGGGCAGGCGGTGATTTATAAAGGCGGTATCGAGGAGCAGCCGGACGCTTTCGAACTCGACGGGCATCATCTGATCGAGCGGGGCAAGGTGTTTCCGGTCTGCGGTAATACTTGGCGCATGCTTGGCGAGACGCGCTTCCGGCCCTATTTCGACTTCGTCGGCGACTTTTCAACCCATTTTGGCATTTTCCCCGGCTGCGGCACTTCGATCCCATTCGCGATGAGCGAGACCGTGCCGGCAAAGGCCAAGCCGAGTGGCGGGTGTTGCTGACAGGAAGGACGCTTAAGCGTCCTTGAAACCGGAGCAGGGGGATCTCATGCAATTCGATTTGCGCCGGCGGCTCGCGGCCGAGGCGCTGGGAACGTTCTTTCTCGTCATGGCCGTGGTGGGCTCGGGCATCATGGCGGAGAACCTCTCGGGCGGTAACGAGGCGCTCGCGCTTCTCTGCAATACGCTCGCCACCGCTGCGGTGCTCGTCGTGATCGTCACCATATTCGTTTCCGTCTCCGGGGCGCATTTCAATCCGGCGGTCACATTGGTGATGAGTCTACGGGGCGCGATTGCGCGCCGGCCAGCGCTCGCCTATGTCGCGGCGCAGATTGTGGCCGGCTGCGCGGGCGCGATTGCGGCGCATCTGATGTTCGGGCTCGAAGCGGTACAAATCGGCGGAACGGCGCGCAACGGTTTCGGCCAATGGCTGGGCGAGTTCATCGCCACATTCGGGCTGATCATGACAATTCTCGGCTGCGTGCGGTTTCGCCCCGAAGCCCTGCCCGCCGCGGTTGGGCTTTATATCGGTTCGGCCTATTGGTTTACCTCATCGACGTCCTTCGCCAATCCGGCGGTAACGATCGCGCGGAGCTTGAGCGACACGTTTGCGGGCATTGCGCCGGAAGACGCACCCGCCTTCATTGCGGCGGAACTTGGCGGCGCGCTCGTCGCCGCTTGGCTGTTCTCCTGGCTCCTAGCTGAGCCAAAGCGAACGTGACCAAAGGCCCCGCCGGAGCGGGGCCTTTGGGGGCAACGAGGTCAGTAGTAGTAGTCGTAGGAGACGCACGCCTGATAGCGCTGCCACCAATAGGGACTACCGGTGATGATGGCCTGCCGACGGATCCAGCCACAGTCATAACCGCCGTAGCCGCCGCCATAGACGATAATGTCAGGCCCATAGAACCGGCGAACGAACTTGTGGTGGTGGTGATGTTTATCCCACTTGTCGTCCCACTTGCCGCCGGTCCACTTATCGCCGTGTCCCTTCTTCCCGCCGTCCCATTTCTTGCCGCCATCCCAGTTCTTGGCGACATAGCGGCTGGAAAGCCGGCCCTTATGGCTGCTGCCGGTATGCGCTTTCATGCCGCTACCGTAGCTGCTGGCCGCAAGCCGACCCGACAAATTGGCGCCGCCGCGATGGCTCAATGAGGCTTTCCCGCCGCCGGCGCGACCCAAGGCGGCATGACCGCCGCCTCCTCCGCCGCCACCGGCTCTCACTCCGCCGCCACCGCCACGGCCACCGCCTCCGCCTTGACGGACAAGGACGAAATCTGGACTGGTTCCACTCAACACTTTGAGATTGACTGAAGGCGCGGCCCCCGCGCTCGCCATTGTCATCAAGGCGAGGCTCGAAGCGAGGGCTGCAATCGCTGCCAATTTGGTCATTGAAAGACTCCTCACGATGTCGTGATTGTGGGTTCACGGTGCGGGTCCCATCGTGGTCCCGGTCGCGTTTCTCAAGTCGTTAATGTGTCATGTAAGCAGCCGGTTCCGCTATTGCGACCCGCCCAAACTCCCGGCTTTGCAAAGCCGGCGCCGAGGTGCTAAAGGAGGCCGCCAACCGGTGGTGTCTGTTGCAGCGCGAGACCGCCCGGGACGCGAGAGGTTGGCCGATGCCCGAGGGGCAAGTTCCCGATAACAAGCGATTTTCCGACGGCGCCATTGCGCTCACCTTCGACGACGTGCTGATCAGGCCCGCGGCCTCTGACGTGCTGCCGAACGAGGTCGATGTCGCTTCGCGCGTCACGAGGTCGATTGCGCTCAACATTCC
>DATLXW010000212.1:0-3776 GCA_035575415.1 Methyloceanibacter sp.
AACTCGAAGCAGGTGCGTTGGCGGTAGCTGATGACACCGTATCGCCACTGTCCTCAGCCGCGTTCGCCATCGCAAAGAGTCCGGACACCTTCTCACTCGTCAGAGCCGGGGGCGTGCCTTGGCCCGCGCTAAAGCTGAGGAAACGGTATCCGCCCTGGGCTTCGCTGCCGGCGTGGCCACCGGTGCCCGCGCTCGCCTCGGTCACGAAGGCGACGGGCGTGGCCGTCACTTCAGGCATGGACGCCTTCTCGGCGGCATCGGCTTCGATCGCCGCAGCAATCGCATCGTGTCGTGCGGACTGGGCCGGCGTGGATGCCTCAGGCGTCGCGGCCGCTACCGCCTCAGGCTTCGGCAGAGGCGGCGTGACCGAGGCTTCGATCTGCTGCGTGCCCTCGGCGGGCGCCGTCGGCTCGAGCTCTTCCGGAGCGGAGGTTCGGTACCATTGCCGCTCGCCGCAAAGGAGCCATGCCTTGCAACCCTTGAGCAGAATCTTGGTGCGCGAGAGGACGGTGAGCGTGGCCGTATAGGTCTGACCGTCCTCGGGGTTGTAAATCTTGCCGGTCCAGGTCGCGGGAGCCGTCGGGGTAAGGCCGCTGAAAATGCTGAGGCCAACGATCTTGCGGCCGCGCAGCGACGGATTTTCGTTGCGAACGTCGGTGAGAGGCTTGCCCTTACTGTCGAGGGGATTTTTCAGCCACGCCAGCTTGGCGCAGAGCTGTTTGTTATCCTTGCCGCACTTGAACACCTGGATCTTGGATTCGCGCTCCGCGTCGGGCTTCATCCAATAACCGGTCGGATCGGCAGAGGCCGCTTGGGACTGGCTGCCGGGAGCAAAGAGGGCAGCGGTCGCGAGTCCCATCGCCGCAGCGAATGCACGATGCCTCATAATTCGCACCTCCGTAAAAGCCGCGCACATGGCGAACCTATCGCCATGGCATCACCTTTTCCGCCCCCTGTCCTTGACGAACCTCAAGAACTCCCTCTTGTCTGCGCCCATGGCGCGCTTCGCGCGCTCATTGTTTTGGTTAGGCCGCTTACGCCGCCACCGTTTCAGCTCTGGAATCCACCCCTTCGAGAATGGCGGCGACACCCATGCCGCCAGCCGTGCATACCGAGATCAGACCCCTTTTTCCCCCCTGGCTATGCAGGAGCTTGGCAAGAACCGCAAGGATTCGCGCGCCCGTCGCCGCAAAAGGATGCCCGAAAGCTATTGACGAGCCCTTGACGTTCAACTTCGCCCGGTCGATGGCCCCGAGGGGCTCGCTCCGTCCCAGGCGGCGGCGGCAGTAATCCTCTGATTCCCATGCCTTCAACGTGGCCAAGACCTGAGCCGCAAAGGCTTCATGAATCTCATAATAGTCGAAATCCTGTAGCGCGAAACCGGTTTGCTTGAGAAGTTCGCTCACGGCAACGGTCGGCGCCATCAGAAGTCCTTCTCCTTGCACGAAATCTACGGCAGAAGTGCGGCCCAGGGTCAGATAGGCCTGAACCGGAATTCCGCGTTTTTCCGCCCATTCTTCCGAGGCGAGCAGCACCGTGGCGGCTCCATCGGTTAGCGGCGTGGAGTTGGCCGCGGTGATGGTGCCGGAGCCGGAACGGTCGAAAACGGGCTTCAGTTCGGCCATTTTCTCGAGGGAAATGTCCTCCCGGATATTGTTGTCCCGGAAGACGCCGGCGCATGGAACGACGAGATCGTCCATGAAGCCCTCGTCATAGGCGGCAGCGGCCTTCTTGTGGCTTTCATAGGCGAGAAGGTCCTGTGCCTCGCGGGTAATGCCCCACTCCTTGGCCATCAACTCGCAATGCTCGCCCATGCTGAGCCCGGTGCGAGGCTCCGAGGTGGAGGGCGGTTGTGGCGCCAATTCGCCGGGCGCGAAGCCCTTGAAGACGGCGGCGCGCTCGGCAAGGCTCTTGGCGCGGGACAGCTTGACCAAGCGCTGGGCGAATTTGCGCTGGAAGACGATCGGCGCGTCGCTCGTCGTGTCGGAGCCGAGCGCGATGCCGGAGTCGATCTGCCCGGTGGCGATCTTGGCGGCGATGCCAAGTGCGGCCTGCAGGCTCGTGCCGCAGGCCTGCATCATGGTGATACCGGGCGTCGTCGGAGCGAGCGCGCTGCCGATCACCGCCTCGCGGGCTAGATTCCAATCCTTGGCGTGGGTCACCACGGCGCCACCAACGACCTCATCGATGTGCATACCCCGCAGCCCGAAACGGTCGACGAGACCGCCGAGCGCCGCAGTCAGCATGTCAAGATTGGAGAGATCGGCATAGGCCGTGTGCGACCGGCAGAAGGGAATGCGCGACCCTCCGAGCACTGCGACGCGCCGCATGGAAGCTTCAGCCATGATGTCTTGTGGGCTCCCCGTTTCGATGCGTTAGGCCGCCGCGGCTCGAGCGGCTTGTTCCTGCGTATGCCGATAATGAAGCGGACCCCCGCGGAAGGGGGCGAAGCCGGTGCCGAAGATCACGCCGGCATCGACATGGTCGGCGCTCGCCACAACCCTGTCCTCGAGCGCGCGCTCTGCCTCATCGAGCATGGGTTTCACCAGCTCGCGTCCAAGACGATCGAGCTCGGCCGAATCGTAGGCCACCGCTTCGCGCTTCGGCTTGCCTTGCTCCCAGACATAGAAGCCTATGCCGGACTTCTTGCCGAGCTTGCCTTGCTGCACCAGCGTCTCGAGCACGTTGTTGCCCTTCGGCGCAAGCTGGAGCTCGTTGCCGACCTTATTGGCGATGTCGAGACCGACCAGGTCCATTAGCTCGAGCGGGCCCATCGGCATGCCGAATTTCACCGCCGCCTGGTCAATCTTGTCGCGCGGTTCGCCCATCTGGTAGCGCCGCACCGCCTCCATCATGTAAGGCGCCAACACCCGGTTCACCAGAAAGCCGGGAACGCTCTTCACGATCAGCGGCAGTTTGCTGATGGCGGTGACGAAGGCGCAGGCCTTGCGGACTTCCTCCTCCCGCGTTTGCGCGCCGCGCACAACCTCGACAAGGGGCAGTTGCGCGACGGGATTGAAGAAGTGCAGGCCCACAAGACGCCCGGGGTCGACAAGCGGTTTGGCGATGTCCTCGAGCCTGAGCGATGAGGTGTTGGTGGCCAGCACGGCCCCTGGCTTCGCCTGTTGCTCGAGCTTCTGGAACAGAGCCTGCTTTGCTTCAAGTTTCTCGACGATCGCCTCGATCACGACGTCGGCGTGCTTGATATGCTTTCCTTCAGGATCGGCTATCAGGCGGGCGACCGCGGCGTCGATTTCAACAGGCGTGCGGAAATGACGCTTGAAGAGACTCTTGGCGCGTCCTAGCGCCTTCTTGATTTGCGCCTCGTCGAGATCCTGGAGGCTCGCCTGCATCCCCTGCACCACGCACCAGGCCGCGATGTCGCCGCCCATGGTGCCGGCGCCGACGACATGCACTTTGCGCGGCTTGAAGCCGTCCTTCGGCGCTTCGTCCTTCAGCATCTCCGAGAGCTTGAACACCCGGCGCAGATTGCGCGAGGTCTCGCTCGCCATCAACGGCACGAACATTTCCGTCTCGGCGATCTTCATGCGCATGGGATCGTCGCCGTAACGCTCGAACAGATCGATCAGGCGGAACGGCGCAGGGTAGTGCTCCTCGCGCACTTTCTCCGCGGTCTTGGCCCGCATTTGCTTGGCGAGCATCGAGCGCACCGGCTGCTTCAGCATCAAGCGCTTCCACCAGGGCGCGCCCTTGGAGCGGCGCTTTTGCAGCACCGCCTTGCGCGCGGCCCAGCGAAGATTGTGCCGCGTCGCCAC
>DATLXW010000213.1:0-2102 GCA_035575415.1 Methyloceanibacter sp.
GGGCGGAGAGTCGTTGAAAGATACGGCGCTCAGGGTTGTTCCCTTCTTCCAGAAATGGATCGTGCCCGAACTGCAAAAGGGCAAGAACGTCATTCTCGTCGCTCACGGCAATTCGCTGCGTTCCCTCATCATGGAGCTCGACAAGCTCGATCCAGACCAGGTGATGCAGGTCGAACTGCCCACCGCGTCCCCGCTCATTTACCGTTTCAACGCCGACGGCACCGTCGCCGAGAAGCGCGATCTCGCCGCCTGAAGTGTGGTTCTGGCGCCACGCGAAGGCGGCCGCGAAAGGATCGAGGTTGATCGGCGGATGCGCGCCATATTCGCGAAGCCGGCGCTGTTCGTTGCCCCGTATAATGACGAAGATACCGTCGGCCGCGTGCAAGAGCGCATCCCCGGCGCTCCCGTCCTCGCCAAGCCGGTCTATGCCGAGCGCTTGGCAGACGCGATCGCGAAACTGAGCTGATCGCTCAAGCGCCTGATGGGCTCTTTGCCGCTTGCAGCGCGCGCGATAGCGCCGAAGCGAAGTCCTCGCGCTCGGCGTCGGTGAGGAAGCTGGCGAAGACGAGCCGCTTGCCGTGCGAGGCGATCGACAATTCGCTCGATCGCCCGAGCCGCGGCTCGAGCGAGAGTCTCACCCAATAAGGATTGAAGCTCCAGCTCTCCGCCTCGCCCGACGGGGCCACGCGCGTGACGGTGAGCGCATCCTGCGTCAGGTCGACCGTTTCGTAGCGGCGCAATGCGCGGAAATTGAGCTTGAAGGCCGCATAGATCAGAAGCACGTCGAGCCCCATGAAGCCGATCACGGGCCACGCGCCGAGCATGTAGAACAGAAACCCGGTGCCGAAGCTCACGGCGCAAATCGCCCCCATCAGCACCATGAAGCCTTTCGGCCCGAGCGAGCGGTGCGGGGTGAGCACCGCCGAAAACAAGGGCCGCGGGTCCGAATTCGCCCGCCAAGGCTCTTGCGGGAAGGTCTTCGCCTCTGTCATAGCACAAAGTGCTAATCCCGCGGCAGACGGCAGGCAAGACCCGTGGCGGCGCGAGCGAAGGGCGGCAAGGCGCGAGCGAAGGAGAAGCGCGCACCGGGATCGCGGCTGACCGAGGCCGAGATCGCGGCAATGTTTCGCCGCTTCGCGGAGATCGACCCGCATCCCAAGACCGAGCTTCGTTATCGCGATCCCTTCACCTTGCTCGTCGCCGTAGTCTTGTCGGCCCAAGCCACCGACGCTTCCGTCAACCGCGCCACGCCCGAGCTGTTCCGTGTCGCCGGCACGCCGGAGAAATTCGCCAAACTCACCCAGGCCGAGCTCGAGGAGAAGATCAAGACCATCGGCCTCTATCGCAGCAAGGCGAAGAATCTCATCGCGCTCGCCAAAGCGCTCGTGGCCGAACATGGCGGCAAGGTGCCCGCGACGCGCGAAGAATTGATGACGCTTCCGGGCGTCGGGCGAAAGACCGCCAATGTGGTGCTCAACACCGCCTTCGGCCAGAGCACGATCGGCATCGACACCCATGCCTTCCGCGTGGCGAACCGCACCGGCCTGGCGCCCGGCAAGACGCCGCTGGAGGTCGAGCTTACGCTCGAAAGGGTCGTGCCCGAGCGCTACAAGCGCAATTGCCATCACTGGCTCATTCTGCACGGCCGCTATGTCTGCAAGGCGAGAAAGCCGGAATGCTGGCGCTGCATCATCAGCGATATTTGCCTGTTCAAGCCGAAGACACCCGCGCCTCACTCCGAATCCAAATCTTCGAGCCGGACTCCGCGCCCGGCGCGCAAGCTGGCGCGCGCAGATTCGATGCGCCGCAAGAAGCGCGGGTCGTTCTCGAATCTGTAGTCGAACCAATCATCTTCCGAGGCAAATCCTATCAGCACGCCGGCCGGCTTGCCGTGCCGCGTAATGACAATCTCATTCTCAGCGGCCTCGCGCAGAAACCGCGAGAGGTCGTCCTTGATCTCCGATAACGGGACTTGCTTCATTCGGGGCTTCCGAACTGTGCCAGCCATGATTGAGCCTCCGATTTAGCGACAATCGCCAAAACTTCGACGGTTTCGCCTGATACATCGTAAAAGATTCGCACTTCACCGACGCGAAGCCGAT
>DATLXW010000214.1:0-3877 GCA_035575415.1 Methyloceanibacter sp.
GACTATGGCTTGATGGAGCAACTCGACGCGCCGAGGCTTGTGCTCTACGACGGCCATTTGCAGGTGCGCTGACGCCCGTGACCTTTCTCAACGACATCCGCGACTATCCCTGGACGAGCCTCCTCATGGGACTTCTGCCGGCGCGACTCGCCGCCCGCCTGCCGGCGCGCTTCCAGAGCAAGGCCGCGCAAATCGTGCCGTCGGCCTCGATCGCGGGCCATGCGCTCACCGTCGTGATCGCGATCATGACCTTCCTCGCTTGCCTCACCGCCGGCGCGGTCTACATGGTGAACCAGTCCGCCAATGCCTGGGTCAACGATATCACCAGCGAAATCACCGTCGAGATCGACCCGGTTAACGCTCCCGACATCGAAAAGAAGATCACGCTGGTCTCGCTCTTTCTCGCCAAACAGAAGGGCATCACCAAAGTCAAACCGCTCAGCGCCGACGACAGCGCCAAGCTGCTCGAACCCTGGCTCGGCCAATCGAGCGCACTGCAAGCGCTGCCGATACCGCGGCTGATCGCCGTCGAGATCGACCGCTCCAACCCTCCCGACATTCAACTGATCAAGACCGCGCTGTCGCAGAATTTCGAGGGTGTCACGCTCGACGACCACCGCAGATGGCAGGCCGAGATCAAGACGCTGACGCGCTCGGCGGCGCTTGCCGGTCTAGCCGTGCTTTCGCTCGTGGCCGCGGCGACGATCGCCGTGATCGTCTCGGCGACCCGCAGCGCCATGGCTTCCAACCGCGAAATCATCGAGGTGTTGCATTTCGTCGGCGCCAATGAGCGCTTCATCAGCCGCGAGTTCGAGCGGCATTTCCTCGGGCTTGGCGTACGCGCGGGGCTGATGGGTGCGGCCGCAGCGGCGATCGCCTTCATGTTGCTGCCCTTCATGATGCGCATGCTCGGGGGCGGCATGGTGACGGCGGCGGAGACGCAGCGCCTGATCGGATCGGGTGAACTCGACTTCAAAGGCTATCTGCTCTGCGTGCTCGTCGTTGTGGTGGTGGCTTCGCTCTGCATGATCACCTCCAGGCTCGGCGTCATCAGAGTGCTGAAGAATTACGCCTGAAGCCTCGACGCTCCCGAGAGCCCACAACCAATGCGGTTTCATGCGCGGCCGATTTATGCCTATTCTTGCGCCCGCCGGTCAGCGTGGAGTTGAAGGGTGAGGGAGGAAACACAAGAACCGCCGGCAAGGCGAGGTCGATTCAGCGGCTTCATGGGAGGCGTCAGGCTTCTTTTCGACGCCGCCCTGTTTTCCATGGTGCTGTTCTTTATCGGCTTTATCGTCTTCGCTAATGGCATCGAGCGCGAACAGCAAACCACGGTGCCGAGCGCCGACGGTATCGCCGTGCTCACGGGCGGGTCTGCACGCATCGATCATGCGATGCGGCTCCTGGCCGAAGGCAAGGCCAAGCGCGTGCTGATAACCGGGGTCAACCGCACGACCACGCTGGAGGAACTGAAGCAGCTCGCCAATTACGGCGAGGAGTATTTCACCTGCTGCGTCGATATCGACAAGCAGGCGCGCAACACGATCGACAACGCCACCGAAACCAGCGAGTGGGTGGCGTTGCACCGTTACAATTCAATCATCGTGGTGACCTCGAATTATCACATGCCGCGCGCGCTGACCGAACTTGCGCGAGCACTCCCGGGTGTGAGGCTCTTCCCTTATGCCGTGGTCGACAACAACGTGCATCTCGATCCGTGGTGGAATTATCCCGGCACCACCAAACTGCTGTTGTCGGAATATCTGAAATATTTGCCGGCGCTCGGACGCCTCGGGGCCACCGATCTCGTTCGCACCTTGCTCGTGAGCGGCGACTCCGCCACGGCCGAAGTTCCCGAGCCGTAAGCTTTCGAGGCCGAATGGCGCGCTCGCTCCTGTTCAATTTTCTCTTCTACGTCACCACGGCGCTCTATGTCGTGCTCGGCAGTCCGCTCCTGTTCGGCCCGCGGCGTTGGGCGATGGCCGCGCTCGCCAATCACGCCCGCTTCGAGCTGTTCCTTCTCCGGCATATCGTGGGGCTCAAGCTCGAGGTCAGGGGCAAGGAGAAGGTTCCTCCAGGACCCTGCCTCATAGCCTCGAAGCACCAGTCGGCGTGGGAGACCTTCGCTCTCATCCCGCTCTTCCGCGATCCCGCGCTGTTGATGAAGCGCGAGTTGTTCTGGATCCCCTTCCACGGATGGTTCTCGCACAAGTTCCAAATGATCCCGGTCGACCGCGACAAGGGTCCCGCCGCGCTTCGGCGCATGTTGCGCGAGGCGCAGAAGCGGATCGCCGACGGGCGCGAGATCATCATTTTTCCCGAAGGCACCAGACGCGCGCCGGGAGCGCCGCCGGACTACAAGACGGGCGTCGTCCTTCTCTACGAGGCGCTTGGCGTCCCGTGCGTGCCGGTCGCGCTCAATTCAGGGCTGTTCTGGCCGCGGCGCAGCCTGATTCGCAGGCCCGGCACCGTCGTGGTCGAATTCCTCGATCCCATCCCCCCGGGATTGCCGAAGGCCGAGTTCCTCAAACGGCTGATTACCGCGATCGAAACGGCTTCCAACGCCCTTCTGGAGGAGGGACGCAGAAAAGGAACGGGGCGTTAACAAGGCCGTTAACCTTTGAGTGCTTGACTATAGATCGGCGACTGTTCTACCTTTGTTCTTGGAATCGCGAGTTCAGTCTTGAAACCCTCACAGCGTACCCCATTTGACAAAGCGTTCTATTGGTTAACGGGGTTCGATCCCATGTGGATGCGCAAAGTGCAAGCCGAGTCGCCGCACTGGGGACCCGCAGATGAGCCCGCCCTCGTCTGCGCCGAGGCCGCCTTCGAGCAGGCCTTCCATTATTGGCGCGGCGCCTCCGGCCGGCGCTATCTGCACAGCGTCTATACCCTGATCGGCTGCCCGGCGATTCCGCAGGCCAACTATATCCTCGTCCGCCGCCATGAGGACGGCCGCCGCGAGGCGCTGGCTTTCGGCCAGACCAAGGAAGACGCGATGACGCTCAACTTGGCCCATCTGCGCCACGAGGGCGCCAAGGCCGGCGCCAACGAGGTGCATATCCATCTGCTCGCCGAGAATGCCGAGCAACGCGCCGCGGTCGAGGCCGACCTTCTCGCCGCGCATTCGCGCCGACTCGCCGCCGACGCGGCGTAAATCCGCTTCTCGGTCGTTTGCCGGCGCTTACCGCGCAAATCCGCACAATTGGCGCCTAATTCCGGTGTTTTCCCGCGCGAGATCCGGGCGCGCGCTCCCTTGAACCGAATTCGTCTCGCTTGCGTCCAAGCGGCAGGTTGGCGTTCACGCCGATCATGAGCGAGAGGAGCACAACCATGAAGTCCGAAATCTCCCTGACGAGCTTATTGGTCGCCGCTGCGATGTTCGCCGCCACCGTGGCCATGCACGAGGCAGCAAGAGCCGATCGCCTCTCACCAGGCGTCACCCCGGTCGTGGACAGGTTAACAGTCAATCCCGGAAAGGAGCCCCTCGGCTTCAAGGGCTCGGGAGGAACGTCTCAGATCCAGGAAAATTGCGTGTACGGGAATGACGGCATCACCCGATGCGACGATTGTGATGTCGACTGGGATCAGACGCCGCCGCAGAAAATCTGTATCACCGCGGCGATCTGTTACGACAATAACGGGAAGAGAATTGCCTGCCCGTAGAGACTGCCGCGAAAGCCGCGTTTCGAGGAGAGTCCCGCATCACGTCAAAGGCGTGGCGTTCGCTGCGCGAAAGAAATTGGCGCACCGGAGAGGATTCGAACCCCTGACCCCCAGATTCGTAGTCTGGTGCTCTATCCAACTGAGCTACCGGTGCAGCCTGCCTTCGCGTGAGGGCTTAGGGCCTGGCGCGGGCATCCGCCATG
Organism: Methyloceanibacter sp.; assembly: GCA_035575415.1. Lineage (GTDB taxonomy): Bacteria > Pseudomonadota > Alphaproteobacteria > Rhizobiales > Methyloligellaceae > Methyloceanibacter. Next base: position 3,870 of record DATLXW010000214.1, read on the forward strand.
CGGCGGTG
>DATLXW010000215.1:0-6431 GCA_035575415.1 Methyloceanibacter sp.
AGCGTTAATCGCCGACGGCTTCGAGGTTCTGCCGTACACCACCGAGGATTTGAGCGCGGCCGAGCGGCTCGTGTCCGCAGGTTGCGGCGTGCTGATGCCGTGGGCGGCGCCGATCGGCTCCGCCCGCGGGCTCCTCAACAAGGAGGCGCTGAAGACGCTGCGCGCCTATTTCCCCGATATTCCGCTCATCGTCGATGCCGGGCTCGGCGCCCCTTCACACGCGGCCGACGTCATGGAAATGGGCTATGACGGCGTGCTGCTCAACACAGCGGTCGCGAAGGCCGGCGATCCGGTGAAGATGGCTTCCGCCTTCGCCAAGGCGATCGAAGCCGGCCGGCTCGCCTTCGAAGCCGGCCTGATCGAGCCGCGCGATATGGCTTCGCCTTCGACGCCGGTCGCAGGCACGCCCTTCTTCAAGATCGATCACGCGTCTTGACGCGCGCGCCAGCCTTGATCCGCCTCGATCCGTTCTATCCCATCCTCCCCGACACCGAATGGCTCGCGCGCCTTCTGCCGCACGGAATCAAGCTGGTGCAGCTTCGCATCAAGCACCAGCCGGAGGTGGTCGTTCGCGCCGAGATCGAAAAGGCGATCGGCCTTTGCGCCCAACATCGCTGCCAGCTTGTCGTCAACGACTATTGGCGCGCGGCGATCGATCTTGGCGCCGACTTCGTCCATCTCGGCCAGGAGGATCTGTCCAAAGCCGATCTGAAAGCCATTCGTGCGGCGAAGATCAAAGTCGGCATCAGCACGCATAGTACTGCCGAACTGGACCGGGCGCTTGCCGCGGAGGCCGACTATGTCGCGCTCGGGCCAATTTACGCCACCACGCTGAAGGTCATGCCCTGGGCCCCGCAAGGCTTGCCGCGTCTCGCCGAGTGGCGGGAGCGCCTTTCCTGCCCTCTCGTGGCGATCGGTGGGATTACGCTCGACCGTGCCGCGATCGTGCTCGCCGCCGGCGCCGACTCGATCGCCGTTGTCACCGATATTGTGACAAGCCAAGATCCTGAGACACGAGTGGAAAATTGGATCGCCGCGACCGCGCCATGGCGCGATTCGTCCACAGCCTCTCCACAAGACTGACGACTCGCCTTGGGGCTTGACCTGTCCCCTCTCGGCTTGGGATCATCAGCGTACGGGGTGGGTAAAGCGGCTTCTCAGGGGGTTTGATGAGCTACCGTCTCGATCCGGCAATGCCGATGAGCGAGGCGTTGCGGCGCGTCGCCTTCGCCGAGCTTGAGCTCGCCCATAATGCGCTTCACACGCCGCCCGAGCGCCATACCGGCGTGCACAGCGCCCGCAAATGTTTGAAGCGGCTCCGCTCGCTCCTTTTGTTGGCGCGCCCCGGCATGCCCGAGCCGGCCTTCACCACGCTGACCGAAAGGCTCTCCTGCATCGGCAAGGGCCTTGCGGCCGCACGTGACGCAGCCGCTCTCATCGACGCCACGGACAAGCTGGAAAAGGAGACCGGACCCGGACCGGGCCTCGGTCCGCTGCATTCGCTGCGGGCTTGGCTGCACAAGCGGCGGCATGCGGCCGAACAAAATCTGGAAAAAAGCGCCGCTTCCGACGCTATGCGCGGTCTGCTCGAGCTTCGCCCCGCCTTCGCCAGCCTCTCCGTCTATCCCGACGATTTCAGTTCGCTCGCCAAGGGATTGAGGCAATGCTATCGCGCCGCCCGCTCCTCGTTCCGCCATGCTTTCGCCTCGGAGCGCGACAACGACCTGCATGAGTGGCGCAAGGGCGTCCAACATCATTGGCGGCAAATGCAATTGCTCGCCCCCTGCTGGCCATCCGAGCTTACGGCACGAGCCGAGGCCGCGCGCACGCTGTCGCAAATCCTCGGCGACGATCACGATATTTCGCTCTTGATTCGGCTGACCTCGATGCCGACCATGACCTTCGGTACGCAGGAGGAGACGGCCGCCTTCCTCAAGCGCTGCCGCAAACGGCATAAGGCGTTGCGCAAGGAAGCGGCAAAACAAGGCGAGCGGCTCTTCGCCGAGCGGGCGCGGCCTTTCGCCGAGCGCATCGAGACTTATTGGACGATCGCCGCCGGGGATGCGATGAGAGAGCAAGACGACAGGCGTCCCGACAATGTCGTCGTGTTCGGCGAGGGGCGGACGCGCGCCGGCTCGACTTGAGGCTTGGCGTTCCGCTCCGCGGAAGCCAAGGCTCGAGAACAGACTACACGCTCAATTCCATGCCGTCGTAGGAGACTTCCCACCCCGCGGCTTCGACCGCCTTGCGCTCGGGTGAATCCTCGCGCAAAACGGGATTGGAATTGTTGATGTGAATGTAAATCTTGCGCGCGATCCCAAGCGGCGCGAGCATAGCAATGCTTCCCTCCGCCCCCGACATATTCATATGACCGATGCGCTCCCCGGTCTTGTTGAGCAGGCCCTGCACGATCATTTCGTCGTTGGTGAAGAGCGTGCCGTCGAAAAACAGGAGCGGCGCATCCTTCAGGCGCGCGCGAAGCGCATCGTCGAGATTGGCGCAACCCGGAATGAAGAAGAAGTGCCGTCCGCTTGCGCTTTCGGTGATTTTGAGCCCCGAGGTGTCGCCCTCCTGGGAGCCGAAACTGCCGTACGCCGACTCGTCTTCGAGATAGAGCGGCACCTTGCCCGGCACGGGAAACGCTTCAATGGTGATTCCTACCGGTCCGCTTGGGCCCTCCAACGCAAAAGGCCGGCCAAAAATCATGGGGACCCGTTTGACCAGCTTGGCGTCGAGCACGTCGAAAACGCTGTTCGAGGCGAGCACGCCAAGCACGCGGTCGGTTCCATAGACGGTAAACGGCTGCCCTTCCCTTAAGCAAAGCAATCCCGCAATCGCATCGACGTCGCCATTGGTCAGTACCACCGCTTTGATGGGACTGTTGCGCGGGGGCCCGCCGGGAGCCGGATGCAATTCCGGCGTGGCCATGATCTGCTGACGCAGATCGGGAGAGGCGTTGAGCAGCACCCACTGCTTTCCGTCCGCGCTGACGGCGACCGAGGCCTGCGTACGCGGCATAACGCCGGGCACGCCCTTGCGCGCGTCGGCCGAATTGCGGCCGTTGCAATTCCATTGCGGCAGGCCGCCGCCAGCCGCAGAGCCGAGAACCTTGATCCGCATGATGACCAAGGAGATGGCGACCGGTGCCACCCCCGTCAAGTCCGAAAGCAAAGCGGCCCCCATGTCGCGATGGGAGCCGCCTTAGGCAGGGATGGTGGTATCTTAAAGCTTGCTGTCTTAGAATCCGATCGAGCCCTGGAATTTGACCGCCGTGTCGGAGGTCATGTCGGTCAGCCCGAACTGCACGCCGACATTGAGCGAGATTTCGACCTCCGGCGGCCCGCCAACCGACATCTCTTCGTCGTCGTCGCCATTGCCGCCTTCTTCCTCTTCATCTTCGGGGGTCATAAAGAAAAGAGTCGGTCCAATGCTGTGCTGCTGATCGTCGAAACTGCCGGCATGGGAAAGGTCCTCGATCTCGCCGAACATTTCCACACCGATGCCCCACCGTTTGGCGAAGTTGTACTGACCGCGCCAGCCATATTCGAAACCGAGCCCGTCGGTTTCCCGGTTCTCTCCAACTTGGCTTGCGAAGAAGGTGTTGGTGGTCAGCAGGAAATTGCCGCTGGCAAATTCCATGATTGGTCCGAACTCGATTTCGTCGGCCTCTCCTCCTAAAGTGGCAAATCCGTAGCCGCCTGTGAAGGCAAGCCCAAACCCGTTCCCTTCACGCTCGATCAGCTCATACTGAAGCTCGACCTCGACACCGCTGAGATTGAAGTCCTCGTGCAACGGCTGATCGGTGGCGAGGGTGGTGGAAAACAACCAGCGCTCGCCGATGCCGTATTGGAACTCGAAGTCGTGGCTTTGCCTTAGGAATTCTCCCTCCTCCTCTTCCTCCTCTAGAGCACCGCCTTCGCCTTCCTCCTCGGCCTCTTCGCGTTCCTGCCGCGGAAAGCCGCTATGCACGGCACCGCGATATTCCAGTTCGACCTCGCCCTTTTCGACGGTCGATTCCTGAATTTCGAATTCCGCCAAAGCCTTACCGGTACCTGCGACGAGCAGCCCGAAGGCTGCCAGGACGGATGCGGCAGCGGCCAAAACCGGCTGCGCCGCGCGCAGTTTGAGAATGTTTTGCAAGAGCCGCCCCCCAGTTGAGCCCTGCTAAGTCGATTCCTATTTTCCGGACCTTAGCAAAAGCCGTCTCCCGCCACATTGGCAAAAAAGATGCCGGTATTTCCCGGTCTTAGCCTGCCGCCATACCGGACAGCAAAGACATGAATGGAGGCCTACTTGCGCATGAAAAAAGTCTGACAGACACTGCAAACACGGCAAAGTATTAGAGAAAATGCGTTATAGAGACACCCGGCTCTTGCCGAGTGCGATAGGAGTCACTCTTCCGCGCCCTCGGACCTTCGCCCCGTGTCGGCATCGTCTTTCGAGATGCGCTATCAGACGAAGCTTCTCATCACCGCCGGACTGCTGCTCGCAATGTCGCTGTCGGCGGCGGCACTTGCCTATTGGGGCGTGGCCCAATCGCACGCCTATCTCATGCGCTCGCGCATCGCTCACGATCAGCTCGAACGCCAGCTTCAGCTCTCGCGCCACACGCAGCAGCTTTTCAAGGCATGGACCGACACCCTGCTCACGGGAATGAGCGACAAGCCCCTCGGCGCCGCCTATATGAACAAAGTCATAGAGGCCGATCTAACCACGCTCCAAGATCTCACCAAGAGAGAACTCGAACTGCTCGACCCCGACGAGCGCGAGGTCGAGTCGGTCCAGCTTAAACGCGTCGATCAGATCCGAAGCGAATTTCAACGTATTGTGGATCGGTTGAGCGAGGTCGAGCAACTTAGGAGTCGCGGCCGGCCCGACATTGCCTGGCAGCAGCTGATCGATCTTCTTAGAGGCGGTATCGATCAGAAACTCAACGAGCTGATCGAAGTCGGCGTCGCGCATGAGACCGCGCAAGTGATCAAGATCGACGCCGATGCCGCCCGGCTCTTGTCGCGCCTCGAGCGCGTCAGCCAAATTCACGCGGCGCTCGCCGTCGTCGCCACCCTCGCGCTCGTCCTCCTCCTGCTCCACGGCCTCCGCGCGCCGCTCGCCAAACTTCTCCACGGCACCCGCAGGCTTGCCCAGGGCGACCTTTCGTATCGCATCGCCGTTTCCGGCGGCGACGAGTTCGCCGATCTCGGCAAAAGCTTCAACCGCATGGCCGAAGATTTGCAGACGCACCAACGCGCCTTGCAAGATGCCCACAACAATCTTGAAAGGTTGGTCGAGGAACGAACCGAAGAACTCCGCCAAGCGAACGAGTCCTTGCGCAAGATTGACGCGGCGAGGCGTGGGTTCTTCGCCGATATTAGCCACGAGCTGCGGACCCCCTTAACCATCATCCGCGGCGAGGGCGAGATCGCGCTCCGCGGTTCCAACAAGCGCATCGCCGAGTACAAGCGTTCGATCGAGCGCATCGTCGAGCAAGCCAAGCACCTTTCCGTGCTCGTGAACGATCTCCTTTTCATCGCCCGCCAAGGCTCCGGCGTCGCGCGCCTCAACCTTCAGTCGATCGACCTGTCGGAGCTGTTGGAAAGGGTCTGCGGCGATGCCAGGGTCATCGCCCGGGAAAAAGACATCGATGTTGCCTTCCTCAACGGTGAAACCCACGAAATCGTGCGCGGCGATCCCGCCCGGCTGAGGCAGCTTTTCTTAGTGCTTCTTGATAATGCGGTGCGCTACTCCAAATCCAGGGGTGCGGTGAAGGTCGAAATCGGCAAGGGCGAGGGCGAGGTCCGCGTACGCGTTTCCGACCGCGGCATCGGCATTCCGCCGGAAGAGCTTGAGGGCATCTTCGAGCGCTTTCGCCGGGGCGGGAGCGCAGCGGCGATGAATGCCGAGGGACTTGGCCTCGGCCTGCCGGTGGCTAAGGCGATCGTCGAGGCCCATAAAGGCAGGATCGAAATGGCGAGCAGGCCCGGAGAAGGGACGACTGTAACCGTCGCGTTGCCAACCGATACCGCGGAGGCAAACCGGTGAACGTGCTTTTGGTTGAAGACGAGCCGCGCGTGGCCGACTTTATCAATCGCGGCCTGAGGGCCGAGAACCACGGCGTGACCGTCGCCACCTCGGGCACGGAAGGAGTCGATCTTGCCAAGACCGGCGAATTCGACGTGATCGTCCTCGACCTGATGCTGCCGGACATGCACGGCTATGACGTTTGCCAGCGCCTGAGGCTGGAGGGCGATCGGACGCCCATCCTCATGCTGACGGCCATGGACGCGGTTGAAGACAAGATCAAGGGGCTGAAAGTGGGCGCCGACGACTACCTCACGAAGCCTTTCGACTTCGAGGAACTGCTCGCCCGCATCGAGGCCCTGGTGCGCCGCTCGCACAACTTCGCCCCCAGCTCCAAAGTGTTGCAGGTAGCC
>DATLXW010000216.1:0-12983 GCA_035575415.1 Methyloceanibacter sp.
CAGCCGCCGGAACGGCTTGCCGTCCGGGGTCGGCGCTTTCGGCGCGGCGACGAAGATCGGCGTGCCGAGCGCGTGATAGGCGGCATCCACGGCGAGGCTCCGTCCCGGCGTGAGCGGCGCGCCCTGCGCCCCGACCGGGCCGTCGTCCGCTTTCTCCCTCGGCAATTCGCGGAAGAACACATATGACGCATTCTCATGCATCAGCGCCCGGCCGCGCGCCGGATCGGCGCGCAGCCAGCTTTTCAGCCCCTCCATCGTCAATCCGCCGGGCGGCTTCTCCCCCCGCTCGGCGAGCAGCTTGCCGATCGACCGGTATTTGTGCCCGTTCTTCGCCGCATAGCCGAGCCGCACCCAGGAGCCGTCGGTCAGCCGCACCCGGCCGGAGCCCTGAATCTGCATGAAGAAGAGCTCGACCGGATCGTCGAGATAAAGCAGTTCGAGCCCCTTCCCTTCGAGCGCCCCGGCGTCGATCTCGGCGCGCGTATAATAAGGCACGAGCTTTTCGCCCGCGCGGCGCCTCACGCTGTGGCCGTCGTTGTAGAGCGCGCGCAAGAGATCGGGCTTCACCTGCACGAGATCGTCCGGACGCCGGTAGACGGGAACCTGAAACTCGCCGTTCGGCTGGCGCGATCCGTTCACTTCCGGCTCGTAATAGCCGGTGACAAGGCCCTCCTCCTCCGCATCCTCCACCGCATAGGGCGTGTAGAGATCCTCGAAGAATCTGCGGGCCGCCTCGCGGCTCGCCTTCTCGCCGAGGAGAATGGCCGCCTCGCCGTAGCGGAGCTTGCGATCGGCCTGCGCCGATTTGATGAAAGCGGAAAGCGCGGCGGCATGGTCGTCGTCCTGCCAGCCTTCGATCTCGGCGAAACTGACCGGCCTCAGTCTGATCTTCTGCTCGTCCACGGAGAGCCACCAAGCCATGAGCGCGACCGCAGCGGTGAGGCCCGCGATCAACAAGCCGTGCCACCGCAACGAGATTTTCCCTCGCAGGAGATTGGTCGCGCCCCCGAGCATGGCCGGTCGAACCCTTTCGCACAAGGCCTTGGCCGCACGGGCCAAGCCCGGCCATGAAGGACCGAATTTTTGGCGATCGGAAGGCTAATTCGCCGCTTCGGTGGCGACCAGCTTCCAGTTCGGGTTGCGCGAAGTGATATCGCGGGCGAACGTCCAGATGTCGGTCACCTCGCGCACTTTTTTCGGGTCGCCTTCGACCACCTCACCATCGGCGTCGCGCGTCACCGAGATGAGTTCGCTCACGAATTTCACCGTCACATAGGCGGTGCGGTTCTTGACCTCGGCTTCCATCAAGTCCGCCTTGTCGATGCCGACCAGGCTCGATTCGACTTTCTCGCCGCGTTCCTCGCGCTCGCGGATGGCCCGCTCGAAGCCCTCGAACACGTCGTGGCTCAAAAGTTCGTTCAATTCGGCCTTGTCGCCGCGGGCGAAGGCGGTGACGATCAGCTCATAGGCCTTCTTGGCGCCATCGAGGAAATGGGTCGGGTCGAAGCTTGGGTCGGCGCGCATCAAGGCGGTGAGCGATTTTCCGAGCGGACTGTCCTTGCTCGCATGGCGGCCGAGCCGCGCCTCGAGATCCTCGACCGAAGGGCCGGTCGCCTCGACCGGCGCCCGGCTTGACCGGCCGCGCGGGAGCGCCACCACCGGCTCGTTCGCTTCGGCATTGGCGCGCTTCGGCTCGGGGCGGGTGTAAGGATCGTAAGGCGGGCGCTCGTTGCCGGTGCGCCGCCCGAGCACGTTGCGCAGGCGGATGAAGATCACGACCGCGAGCACCAAAAACAATAGGGTATAGATGTCGAAAACTTCGCTCATGCTCTGCCAGACCCGCGTTCGAGGAAGTGCCCGCGAATCGTTTGCGGAACCCTCCAGGCCGAATATGGTGCGCGCCCGGAGATTTGCCAGCGGGAAGCCGAACGCCTATAAGGCAACCAATCCTGCCCGCAACCCAAACTTAAGCCATTGGCGCCCCGCAAGCCAACCCTAAACGGCTTTGCGCTTAATTTCTCGTGCCGCAAGAGAAAAAGGGCTTCGAAAGCGGGATTTGCAGTTCCCGCCGCTCTCATGCTAGCGAGCTTGAGGAAGGAGATTTGAACCTGCCATGGCGAAAAAGATGGACGACGACGGGGAGCCGAAAAGGACCGGCGGCGACGGTCCGCCGCAGGTATCGGAAGCCGAGGCTTCGCCCGATTCCGCCGGCCAACAGGCCGCACAGGCGCAACCGCAGCTTGCCGTCATCGGCCAATATGTGAAGGACCTGTCCTTCGAAAGCCCGAACGCCTCGCAGATGTTGCAGGGACCGGGCGACAACCCCCAGCTCAAGGTCGGGGTCAATGTGAGCGCAAGCCCCCGCGGCGACGATGCTTACGAAGTGGCGCTTCAGCTCGAAGTGCATGCCAAAAGCGACCGCGGCGTCATTTACAATGTCGAGCTTGCTTATGCCGGTCTGTTCCGCATCCGCAACCTCCCGCCAAACCTCTTGCAGCCGGTGCTGTTCGTCGATTGCCCGACGCTGCTCTTCCCCTTCATGCGGCGCGTGCTCGCCGATGTCGTGCGCGACGGCGGCTTCCCGCCCTTGATGCTCGACCCCATCGATTTCGGCAGGCTTTACGCGCAGAATCTGGCCCAGTCCCCGGTGCAGGCCGCCCCCAAGAACTAAGCGTAGCGGAGCCAGAGCGCGTTTTGGCCGAGCGTCGCCACGAAGGCGCAATGCGCCTCGATCTCGGCTGCCGACAGCCGCGGCGGAAGCGGCCGCGGCCGCTGCCTGACGGCGATCTCGCGTGCGCCAAGCAGGGCCGCCTGCGTCCCGTTGATGGCGAAGTCGAGCCGCGCCTGATGCCCGCCGACAAGTTCGGCATAGACCGAGGCAAGCAGCCGGCAATCGACAAGTGCGCTGTGCTTCTCGCGCTCGGAAAGATCGATGCCGTAGCGGCGGCAGAGCGCGTCGAGGCTGCACGGCGCGCCGGGATGCCGGCGTCGTGCCAGCGCGAGCGTATCGACCACGCGCTCCCAGCGCAAAAGCGGCCGCGCGATGCGGTCGAGCTCGGCATTCAGGAAGGAGAAATCGAAGGTTGCGTTATGCATCACCAGCATGGCGCCGTCGATAAAGCCGAGCCAGTCGTCGGCAAGCTCGGCGAAGCGCGGCTTGTCGCGCAGAAACTCGGTGGAAAGGCCGTGCACCTCGAAGGCCTGGTAGGGTACGTCGCGTTCGGGATTGAGGTAGCAATGCCAAGTGCGTCCGGTGGGGATGCAATTGACGAGCTCGACGCAGCCGATCTCGATCACGCGGTGGCCGTCGAAGGGATCGAGCCCCGTCGTCTCAGTATCGAGCACGATCTCGCGCATGGCCGAAAGTCTCACTCTCTTCTCTTGTCATTGCCCGGCCCGACCGGGGCAATCCAGCAACCTCGGCCTCAAGCGATAGCGGAAGTCAGTGGTTACTGGATCGCCCGCTTTCGCGAGTGATGACGCGACTGGCGGCCGCCTTCAACTACCCGCGGCGCAGATGCTGCATCACGCGGCCTTCCCGATTTTGCAGCGATTCGATCAGTTTATCGATCTGTTCGTGCATGTCTGCAAGGCCGGCGCCGCTTTCCACAACGAAGTCGGCGCGAGCGCGCCGCTCGGCGTCGGAAAGCTGACGCGCGAGGAGATGTTCGAGCTTGTCCACCGTCATGCCGGGCCGCAACAGCACGCGCTCCCGCTGCACCGGCTCCGGCGCGCTGACCGCGACGGTGACATCGACGCGCCTTTCGGCGCCGGTCTCGAATAGGAGCGGGATTTCGAGCACTGCGAACTTCGCCCCCTTTTTCTCCTGCTCGAACAGAAAGTCGATCTCGGCCGCGACCACCATCGGATGCACGATCTCTTCCAGCCGCCGCAACCGCTCAGGCGAGCCCGCGATCCGTTGCGACAGGAGCCCGCGATCGACTCTGCCCCCACGCGTCACGCCGGGAAAAGCCGCTTCGATCGCGGACACGGCGGGACCCTCATAGAGCCGGTGCACGCAAAGATCGGCGTTGAAGACGGGAATACCGTGATGGGCGAAGCGTTCGGCGGCGGCCGATTTGCCCATGCCGATCCCGCCGGTGAGCCCGATCACCAGCATCAGGTGCCTCCGAGCGAGGCTGCGACATGAGCGCGAAGTTCGGGCGTCACTTCTGGCCGGACGCCGAACCAGCGTTCGAAGCCGGGGACCGCCTGATGGAGCAGCATGCCAAGTCCGTCGACCGCGCGGTTTCCTCTCGCCCGCGCCGCCGCCAAGAGCTCGGTCGTCAGCGGATTATAGACGATATCGGCGACTACAGCGTCCTTTGGCAGCGCCGCGAGATCGAGCTCAAGTCTTTCCTTACCGGTCATGCCGAGACTCGTCGCATTGACGAGGAGCCCGCATGTAGTCAGCGCGCGGTCCCTCTGCTCCCAATCGGCCACGCTCACGCGAGGGCCGAACTCCCCCGCCAACGCCTCGGCGCGTTTCGATGTGCGGTTGGCGAGAAGGATGCCGGAGACGCCGGCCTGCAACAGCCCGTAAAGAATCGCCCGCGCCGCACCGCCTGCGCCGAGCACCATCACCGGGCGTTCGCCCTCGTTCCAATCCGGCGCTTCGGCTTCGAGATTGGTCATGAAGCCGTAGGCGTCGGTATTGCTCGCATGCAAGGTCCCGTCCTGATCGAGCCAAAGTGTGTTGGCGGCGCCGATCGCTACCGCCGCCGCATCGGCCGATGCCGCCGCGCGCAACGCCGCCTCCTTGTGCGGCAGGGTCACGTTACAACCAACATAGCCGCGCGCACCAAGCGAGGCGACAAATGCGGCGAACTCCTCGGGACGCACCGCCTCCTTCTCATAGCGTCCGTCGATGCCGTATTGCTTGAGCCAGTAGTTATGAATGAGCGGCGAGCGCGAATGCTCGACCGGCCAGCCGATGACGCAGGCGCGCAGCATGGCGTCAACCTTCGATCACGCCCTCGCGCCGAAGCGTATCGAGGAGCGGCAAGAGTGGCAGGCCGAGAATGGAAAAATAGTCGCCTTCGATCGTCTCGAACAACTGCACGCCGAGGCCTTCGAGCTGGTAGGCCCCGACCGAGCTTAAGACCGCTTCGCCAGCGGCGGCGAGATAGCGGCCGATGAATTCGGGCGAGAGCTTGCGCATGGTGAGCGTGGCCACCGTGGTTTCGGCCCAGATCGTCCCGCCATTGGTGGCTACGGCGACGGAAGTATGCAGCTTATGCGTCTTGCCGCTCAGATCGAGTAACTGTCTCCGCGCCGCCTCCATGCTATCGGGCTTGGTGAGGATCGTCTTGCCGAGCGCGAGCACCTGATCTCCACCGATCACATAGGCTTTCGGGGCGAGTTCGCTCACCGCTTCGGCTTTCGCCCGCGCCAGCACTTCCGCCACGTCGTGCGGGTCGAGCGCTTCCTCGCCGCTCACCGCTTGGCGCATGGCGCTTTCGTCGAGGCCCGGCGGTTCGACGATGAAAGCGAGTCCCGCCGCTTCGAGCAGTTTCGCGCGCGATGTGCTGCTCGAGGCGAGGATGAGAGGCGGCCGTCCGGCCTGAAGAAATCGGTTCATGCTTCGAGCGCCGGCGCTTCGCGGTCTTGATAGAGGCGGATGATGGCGGCGGCGGTCTCTTCTATGGAGCGGCGCGTCACGTCGATGATCGGCCAGCCGCGGCGTGCACACAACGCCCGCGTTTGGGCGATCTCGGCCGCAATCGCCTCGCGATCGACATAGTCGTCGAGATGCCCATGCGCGTGCTCTATCACCCGGTTCTGGCGCACCTGTGCGATGCGTTCGGCGCTCGCCACGAGGCCAACCACGAGCGCATTGGTCGGCGCTTCGAGCTGAGGCGGCAGCGGCATGCCCGGCACAAGCGGCACGTTCGCGGTCTTGAAGCCGCGATTGGCGAGATAGATCGCGGTCGGCGTTTTCGAGGTGCGGCTGATGCCGATAAGGATGATATCGGCATCGTTCAGATTCTCGGGGAGATGGCCGTCGTCGTGCAGCATGGTGAAGTTGAGCGCTTCGATGCGGCGGAAATAATCGGCATCGAGCACATGCTGACCTCCGACCGTCGGCGTGGACTTGGTGCCGAGATAGGACTCGAACACTTGCAGGATCGGCTTCAGCGCGGCGACGCAGGGCACGTTGAGCCGCTTGCAGGACTGCTCAAGCTCCTCGGCAAGCTCGCGGCTGAAAATGGTGTACAGCACGATGCCCGGGCTCGCCTCGACATCCTTCAGCACACGCTCGAGTTCGCGCCGGTTCCGCACCAAAGGATGCAGATGCTCGATCGCCCGCACCTGCGCATATTGCACCCGAACCGCCTTGGCGATGGCCGATAGCGTCTCGCCGGTGGCGTCGGAGACCATGTGCAGATGAAATGTACGCTGGATATCCATGGTAGAACCCTTGGGATAACCGCGAAGGGTTAAGCAGGCAACGGGCCTTCGTTCCGCGCTGTTCCATCAACCGCCTGAGAATAGGGGCAAGTTCTTCACAGATTCGCTCGTGTCGAGAAAATGACGGCTTTTTTGAACGGCCCGGCAATACCCTTTGCCATCCCCATTGCGCTGAAGCCGGCCTCACCAATTTATTCAACCCTTATCAACACCCTCGCTTGGCAATTTAGGCTTGTCATAACAATAGCTTATTCGCTCGTGGCCGGGGCATTGATAACACGGCTTCAAACCGTCACAAGACCGGCCGCTGGCATGATTGGGAGTCCTGTAGAGAGGCTGGGGAGGACCGTGAATGTCCGCTATCCACGCGCTAACTGTAACAGTAGAAACCTTTTAGAGAGTCCTTCTATTGATTGTTGAGGATGCCCATGTTGCGCGTGCTCTCCCCTCTTAGTCCTCTGCTCAGGGCTCTCTGCGGGCATGCCAATCCTGTTCCGCCAATCTGGCTGATGCGTCAGGCCGGGCGCTACCTTCCCGAATATCGGGAGATCAGAGCCAAGGCCGCTTCCTTTCTTGCCCTTTGCCTCAATCCCGAGCTCGCCGCCGAAGTGACGCTGCAGCCTTTGCGGCGCTTCGACTTCGATGCGGCGATTCTGTTTTCCGACATTCTCGTCGTGCCGTATGCGCTCGGGCAGAAGGTTGAGTTTGTGGAAGGAGAAGGACCGCGTCTGGAGCCGGTCGCGGGCAGGCGGGACGTCGATAGGCTCGATATGTCCGGCGCGCGCGTGCGGCTTGCACCTGTCTACGAGACTGCGGCGCGCGTCGTTGCGGCCTTGCCGGAACAAATTCCGCTGATCGGATTTTGCGGCGCCCCTTGGACCGTCGCCACCTACATGGTGGAAGGGGCCGGCAGTAAGGACCAAGCCTCGGCGCGCGCATGGGCCTATCGCGACGCCGAAGGTTTCCAGGCTCTGATCGATCTCCTGACCGAAACTTCGCTGCATTATCTGCTCGGCCAGATCGAAGCCGGCGCGCGCGTCCTTCAGATCTTCGACAGTTGGGCCGGGAATCTCCCCGAGGACGAATTCGAGCGCTGGTGCATCGCTCCGGCCAAGCGGCTCGTCAGTGAGGTCAAGGCGGCAGCCCCAGGCATTCCCATCATCGGCTTTCCCCGCGGCGCCGGCCTTCTTGCCGAACGCTATGCGCGAGAGACGGGCATCGATGCGATCGGCTGCGATACGGCCATGCCGCTCGGCTGGATGCAAAGGCTGCAAGTGCATGTCCCGGTGCAGGGCAATCTCGATCCGGTTCTGCTCATGGCCGGCGGTGAGAAACTCGACGCCCGCGTTCGCTCAATTCTCGAAACGCTCCAGCACGGTCCCTTCATCTTCAATCTCGGCCACGGCATTCTGCCCGACACGCCGGTCGAGCACGTGAGCCGCCTTGTCGCGCTGGTGAAAAGAAGCTAGGCACCGTCTTGGTGAGGTGCCCGGCCGTCCTTCGAGGCTCGGGGCTCGCCCTTGCACCTCAGGATGACGCCGGTCCTCGAACCATATGCTACTGCTCTACGTCAAAGCCTTCCACATCATCGCCGTCATCGCCTGGATGGCCGGGCTGCTCTATCTGCCGCGGCTGTTCGTCTATCATGCGGGCGTGAAGCCCGGCTCCGAGCAATCTGAGACCTTCAAGCTGATGGAACGGCGGCTCTTGCGCTACATCGCCACGCCGGCGATGCTCGCAAGCTGGGCTTTCGGCCTCGTGCTTGCCTTCGGCGTGATCGACTGGGCGCAAGCCGGCTGGTTCCATGCCAAGCTCGCGCTCGTGCTCGCGCTCTCCGCCTTTCACGGTCTGCTTGCGATGTGGACGCGCGATTTCGCGCTGGATCGGAATATGCGGCCGGCGCGTTTCTATCGCATCGCCAACGAAGTTCCCACCCTGCTCATGATCCTGATCGTGATTCTGGCGGTGGTCCGGCCCTTCTAGGATTTACCCGTCAAGCCTATTCCGCCCGCCGCTCCGGTCTGCTATAAGATGAGTCGCATCCAATTCGGGACGCTGTCGCGGCCCGCTCTTCCCAAAAAAAGAACGGGTCGCCCGGAGTGGAGCAGGCGTGCACTTTCGCCTTCCCGCCGAGGCGTATCCTACCCCCTTCTTCGACCGCCGCGCGGAAGCCCGCGGGCAACGAAACAACCAAGTCACCATTTCCGCTTTTTGGAGTAGCGGCGCATGCAGGAAATGAAGCTGCAAGATTTGAAAACCAAGTCGCCGACGGAGCTGCTGAGCTTCGCCGAGGAAGTTGCCGTGGAGAACGCGAGCGCCATGCGCAAGCAGGAACTCATGTTCGCCATCCTGAAGCAGCTCGCGGCCCGCGACGTCGAGATCACCGGCACCGGCGTTGTCGAAGTACTGCAGGACGGCTTCGGCTTCCTGCGCTCGCCGGATTCGAACTATCTCGCCGGCCCCGACGACATCTACGTTTCGCCCTCGCAGATCCGGCGCTTCGGCCTGCGCACCGGCGACACGGTGGAAGGCCAGATCAGGAGCCCGAAGGAAGGCGAGCGCTATTTCGCCCTGCTCAAGGTCAACACCATCAATTTCGAGGACCCCGAGAAGCAGCGCCACAAGATCCATTTCGACAATCTGACGCCGCTCTATCCCGACGAGTGGCTGCAGATGGAAATCGAAAAGCCGACCAGCAAGGACCTGACCGGCCGCGTCATCGACATCGTCGCTCCGCTCGGCAAGGGCCAGCGCGGGCTGATCGTGGCGCAGCCCAGAACCGGCAAGACCATCATCCTGCAGAACATCGCCCACTCGATCACCGCCAATCATCCCGAATGCTATCTGATCGTGCTTCTCATTGACGAGCGGCCCGAGGAGGTGACCGACATGCAGCGCTCGGTGAAGGGCGAGGTGATTTCCTCAACCTTCGACGAGCCGGCCTCGCGCCACGTGCAGGTGGCCGAGATGGTGATCGAGAAGGCGAAGCGTCTCGTCGAGCACAAGCGCGACGTGGTGATCCTGCTCGATTCGATCACGCGGCTCGGCCGCGCCTACAACACCGTGGTGCCCTCCTCCGGCAAGGTGCTGACCGGCGGCGTCGACGCCAACGCGTTGCAGCGGCCGAAGCGCTTCTTCGGCGCCGCGCGCAATATCGAGGAGGGAGGCTCCCTCACCATCATCGCCACCGCGCTGATCGATACCGGCAGCCGCATGGACGAAGTGATCTTCGAAGAGTTCAAGGGCACCGGCAATTCGGAAATTGTGCTCGACCGGAAAGTGGCCGACAAACGCATCTTCCCGGCGATCGACATCGCGCGCTCCGGCACGCGCAAAGAAGAGCTCCTGGTCCCGCCCGATCAGCTCAAGAAGATGTATGTGCTTCGCCGCATCCTCAACCCGATGGGCACGCAGGATGCGATCGAGTTCCTGCTCGACAAGCTGCGCCAGACCAAGAACAACGCCGAGTTCTTCGACTCGATGAACACTTAGCCTTGTGCCGCGCCTGGCACCAGCCTGCCTCATCCCACCCCGTCATTGCCCGGCTTGACCGGGCAATCCAGTAAAGGCCAGCTTCCTTCCGTGAGGGAGCGCGTCTACTACGTTTACATTCTTGCCAGTCGCATAGGCGGCACACTCTATGTCGGAGTGACATAGCGACCTCCTGCGGCGCGTTTATCAACATCGCGAAAAGCTAGTCAGGGGATTCACCGCAAAGTATGGAGTGAATCGTCTCGTCTATTAAGAGGCGTTCGGCGAGATCGGTGCCGCAATCCATCGCGAGAAGCAGCTGAAGCGGTGGAACCGGGCCTGGAAGGTCCAACTCATCGAGGAGAAAAACCCGAACTGGGAGGACCTCTTTCCGGTCATCGCCACCCCTGAGCAACCGAACAACTTTAGGAGCGCGCCCCGCTTCTGTCATTGCCCGGTCAAGCCGGGCAATGACAAGGAGAATTGGACTAGGCGAGGGAGGGCGCACGCGCAGCCTTCACAATCTCCTTAAGCGCCTCAGGCTCCGTCACCGGCAGGGAGCATTGCGGGCCGATGCAGACATAGGCGGTGGGCTTGCCCTCGATTAAGGTCTTGCCGTGCGCAGGCGATGAGGGGGGAAGCTCGGGCAGACCGCCCTCCCCGGCGCTGACCTTCTGCACCACCGCATTCGGCAGCGACACTTCGGCGAGTGCGCGCTCTAGCTCGCGCGCATCGCCGCCCTCCGGCAAGATGATCACCACCAGCGCCGGCGCGGCGAAATCGAGCGCCGCGGCGAACAGACCGGCATGCGAAAGCACATTCTCCATCATCGTCGCCGCGAAGCCGCGCAGGATCGCTTCCGCGCGCCCGCGATAGCGTTCCTCGCCTGTCCACAAATGAAGCGCGGTCAAAGCGGAGACCATCGTCGCGTTGGCGTTCGGCGTCGCCTCGTCCTGGCCGCTGAACGGCCGCACGATGAGATCGGCGGTGTCGTAGGCGGCGAAGTAATAGCCGCCGAGTTCTTCCGACCAGTAATGCGCATCGAGCACGTCCGCCCACTCTTGCGCCCGCTCCACATAGTCGCGCTTGCCGGTGACATTGGCGAGCGAAAGCGCGGCCTTGATCATGTTGGCGTAGTCGGCGGCGGATGCCGGCGCCTTCGCTTCTCCGGCGCGGAAGCTGTGCTTGAGCCGACCATCCATGATCATCCACCTACGGACGAAAAGAAAGGCGCGCTCCGCCGCCTCGCGCCAGTCGGCGCGGCCGAAGGCTTGCGCCGCGTTGGCGAGCGCGGCGATCGCAAGCCCGTTCCAATCCGCCAGCACTTTGTCGTCGAAGCCCGGCCGCACGCGCGCGGCGCGGCGCACGAACAGCTTTTCGCGCATCGTGTCGAGACGGCCTTCGCTCGCGGCATCGCGCAATTCGATGGCGCCGAGCCGGTTGAGGATGTTGTGGCCCTCGAAATTTCCCTCCTCCGTCACGCCGTAGACTTCAGCGAAGAGTTTGGCGTCCTCCGGCCCGAGCACGTCCGTGATGTCGGCGAGGCTCCACACATAGAACTTCCCCTCTTCGCCTTCGCTGTCGGCGTCGAGCGAAGCGGCGAAGCCGCCGCCTTCGACCGTCATCTCGCGCAGGAGCCACGCGATCGTCTCTTCGACGCGGAGCGCATAGAGCGGGTTCTTGGTCTCGCGCCAGGCCTCGGTCAGCATGTCGATGAGCTGGGCGTTGTCGTAGAGCATCTTCTCGAAATGCGGCACGAGCCAGCGCTCGTCGACGCTGTAACGGGCGAAGCCGCCGCCGAGATGATCGTAAATGCCGCCTTGCGCGATATGGGTGAGGGTGAGGTCGACAGCCTCGAGCGCGTTGCCGAGGCCGAAGCGAAGCCCAGCCCGCCACAGGAACTGAAGGAATTGGACCTGCGGAAATTTCGGCGCGCCTCTGATGCCGCCATGGACCGGATCGATTGCCTGCACCAGACGCGAAGCGAGGCTCGCGAGCATCGCTTCCGGAGGCGGACCCAAGGCTGCGCCCCGGCTTCGCGCCGTGAGCCGCTCTTTCAACACCTCGGCGTTCTGGCGGACCTTGTGGCCCTCCTCGCGATAAACCCGCGCGACCTCATTCAGGACGCGGACGAAGGCCGGCCTGCCGTAGCGTTCCTCCTTGGGAAAGTAAGTGCCGCCCCAGAAGGGCTCGCCCTCGGAGGTGAGAAACATCGTAAGCGGCCAGCCGCCCTGTTCGCCGAGCTCGTGCAGCGCGCCCATATAGATCGCGTCGACATCCGGGCGCTCCTCGCGGTCGACCTTGATGTTGACGAAGAGGTCGTTCATCACGCGCGCGGTCGCCTCGTCCTCGAAGCTTTCATGCGCCATCACGTGGCACCAATGGCAGGCGGCATAGCCGACCGAAAGCAGGATCGGCTTGCCGGTCTCCCGCGCCTCTGCGAGCGCGGCCTCCCCCCAGGGCCGCCAATGCACAGGGTTGTCCTTGTGCTGGAGGAGATAAGGGCTCGTCTCCCTGCCCAGTTGGTTACCTTCGACCCGCTCCTGCATGGCGCCTCCTCGTTGGTGCGCCCTAGGATAACGCGTTTGGCATGCGGATGGCCGACTCAAATGACGACAAATCGCCCCTTCCTCCTCACCCTTTCCGCCATGCGACTTGCGCGCGCTGGCGCGCAAGATCGCGGCAGAAAGCCCTCTCCCGCAAGGGCGGGAGAGGGTGGCGCGCTCGTTAGAGCGCGCCGGGTGAGGGTGAGCCCACACTCAGGCTTCGGATCATCGTGATTGGTGCCGACACCATCATCGCGCCGGCGAGCGGCGCGGGCCGCGCGCCCATTGCCGTGATCCGCATCTCGGGCCCGCGCACGCGCGCCTTGCTCGAGGCGCTCTGCGGCGGCGCGCTCCCTCCCCGCCACGCGAGGGCGGTTTGGCAAGGCCCGCAAATCCGGTCGCTGTCCGAATTTTCAGCCGCAGTGTCCTAAGTTGCCGAATGTTCCCCGGCTATTTCCGCAGGATCGACTTGCGCGGCGTGATGGACGGCCATGCCCGAGCAATTTGTCTGCAGGCGGCCCGGATAGCTCGCAGTCGCGCGGTATGGTCCGGCGC
>DATLXW010000217.1:0-12583 GCA_035575415.1 Methyloceanibacter sp.
AGAGTCCCAGACACGCGCCAAGGATCAGGCTGACGATCAGCAGGAGCGTCGTCAGCGGCGCGCCGATCGAGGCCGACAACGGCCGTGCTAAGATCCAGAAATGGAGTAGCGCAAGGGCGAGCATCGCCACGCCTGCGAGCAGAGCGCCGCCAATGCCATAAAGCATTTTTCGTGGGAGTGAGCCCTTCTCTTCCCAGGCGCGAATTTTGTCCGCGCCGCCCAGGACCGCCGCGACGATGTTCTCGGTATCGTCGTCGAAGCTTTCGTGACGAAGCCGAAGAGCGTTCTTGCTGGCAAGGCCGCGCACGTCCTCCGGCAGTTGTTCGGGCTTCGGCATTTGCGCATCGCCGATCAGGACCGGCAAAACAAGCATCGGCCGCGCCAGCGCCGCCTTCAATTCCGCGCGCACAAAATCGCTCGCATCCCAGAGCCTCGGCTTCTTGCTTCGGCGACCCGGTGCGAGCCATTTCTCGCCAATGAACACAATGACGGCGTCGCTCTCACCGATCTCGGCCTCGATCCGTTGCACGAAATCCTCGCCGCCGCGCACGGCGTCGACATCGAAGAAGAGATTCTGCTTCGGCAAAAGCCGCGACAGACGATCATAGACCCGGCCGGCGGCGGCGGCGGAGTCTTCGCGGCGGTAGCTGATGAAAATCTTTCTGGCCACCGCTGCCCGGTCCGGGTTCACTGCGTCCTATCGAGGGCGGCGAGCAGCCCCGCCTTTTCCAGATGCTGCTTGCCGGTCAGTCCGCTCGCGACCGGCTGCACCTTGCTGCCGTCGCTAGCGAACTCGTAAATCAAAGCCGTCACATGCGCGCCGGCGAAGGGGAGCTCGGCGATGTCGGCCGGAAGGACATTGGCGCCGCTCGTGAGCCAGGCATGCGCCGTCTCGGCGGTCACTACGTCCTGCGATTGCGAAAAGGGGAGATCCTGAAAGACGAAGACGATCACCCGGTAATGGCCGGGATCGACGTAGAAGAGCCCACGCAGGAACTCGAGCAGGCCGCGCGTCGTAATGTCGGGCTCCGCGCCGGGCGGCCAACGCTCCGCTGCGGGCGAGCCGTCATCGTTGATGCGTTCGAGCCGGGTGACGAGGGCGATGCCACCCGGGTCGGTGCGATAGAAGCTCCGCTCGACATAGCCGCTCTGCTCGAGTGCGGCGAGGATCGCGCCAGCAGCGGCGCCGAGGGTACGATAAGATTCAAGAAGTTGGTCCGGAAGGACATAAGTGGCTGAGGCTTTGGGCGGCGGCCAAGGGAAATTGGGCAGCGCGGGCTTCTCGGCCGCAGGTCCGTTCGGCTCGGCGGGAGTTTCAGGCTTCGGCGGTTCGGATGGGGTTCCCCCCTCGTCGCTGTCGCCGGCCGGCATCTCGTAGTGGTAACCGTCGCCGGTCGAAGGCGTTTCGCGCGGCGGCATTGCGGGTTCGGGGCGCGGCGCTTCGGCTTGGTCCCCCGGCGTCGCCGGTTGGGCCGGCGTATAGTCGGGTGCGTTGTCGATGGCGCTCCCGATGTCCTCGAAGGTCCGCTGCGCTTGATTGCCGAGGAACAGGATCAGTCCAACGCCGATGAGCGGCAGAACCAACAGGCTCGCCGCAAGTCCAGTGGGCGCGCGGTAAAGGATGAGCCAAGCAAGCGCCGCGGCTATGGCAACGAACCACATGAGCGGCGTGGCGGAATAGCCAAGCGCGTTCGATACGACGAAGAGGAGGAGGGCAAAAACGGGTAGAAGCAGGACTCCGGCCAGAATTCGGAGCCAAAGGGGTGCCCGCTTTCGCCAGACCGTATCTGCCATGTGAGCTGCACCGGGTAGGGTGCGGAACTATAGCATGGTTTTGGCGATGCGCTTCCAGCGTTGCTTCCGGTATCTGGTAATGTCGCCCGGTATTCGGGAACTCTTCGGCGCGACGACGAGGCAGGCATGGGCAATTGGCGGCTGCGCGACAGCGAGCGGATTATCGAGGGCAATCGAGCGCTCATTGGGGGCAAGCATTTCCTCATCGCACTGACGCGTGTGCGCAACGAGGCGCTGCTCTTGCCCGACACACTCGACTATCTCTCAGGCCATGTCGATGCGATCGTGGCCTATGACGACGCCAGCACCGACGCCACAGTGGAGATCCTGTGCGCGCATCCGAAGGTGGCGTTCGTCGTCGCCAACCAAAGCTGGGAGGAGGATATCGAAGCGCGCAAGCTCGCGGAGGGGAGGCATCGCGGACTTCTGCTCGACTTGGCGCGCGAAGCGCTGCCGCACGAGTGGATGCTGTGCTTCGATCCGGACGAACGGATTGCCGGGGATTTACGCGGCTATCTGGCGGGACTTGGCGAGGACGACTGCGACGCGGTGCGAGTTAGGCTGTTCGACGCCTACATGACGCCCGAGGATCACGCGCCCTACCGGCAGGAACAAGTGCTGCTGAACTTCCGTCGGTTCTACGGGCCAGAAGAGCGCGACATTCTCATGTTATGGCGCAACCGCCCGGAGATCGGCTTCGCCGAAGGCGACGGCCGCACACCGCGAGGCGCAGCAAGGGCAAGGACCGGCCTCCATTGCCAGCATTACGGCAAGTCGCTCTCGATCGAACATTGGGACGAGACCTGCGATTATTACATCCGGCACTTCCCTTACGACACTTACGGGAAGAAATGGATGGCGCGCAAAGGCAAGGCGATTCACACCGAATCCGATTTCGGCCGGCCGCTTTTTGAATGGGGTGAGACGCTGTTTGCGAACGCTGTGCCGATGTAGCGGCTCTGGCAGTTTCCCCGCCCAAAGTGCGTCAATTACCGTACCGAATCCCGCGCTCTTCCCCCTGTCGCTTGCAGGCCGGCAGTTCAAATATCCAACCGCGTATGGAGTTCATTTCATGCCACGTGTGGAGGAAAGACAGACCATGAAGAAGGGCGTTGTTGTTGCATTAGTGTTGACGTTTGGCTTGGCCGCCCCAACTCTCGCGGCCACCAAATATTATGTCACTGTCGACACCGTCGGGAATTGTTCTGTCATCGAGGGGACGCCCAGCGCCGGACAGACACCGATCCTGCAGACCAGCGGTTATGATTCAGAAGACGCTGCCGACAAGGCCCTGGCCGAGGTTCGCAACGATACCTCAAAGTGCAAAGGCGTCGTCGAATAAGCGCCGTTCAGGTGCCCGGGAGCGCCCGGGCACCTGTTCAATGCGCCAGCAGCTCCATCTCGATCAGCGCGAGGAAAGCTGAGAGGGCATAGAGGCGGGAGCGGCCGTTCCCGGACCCGTTTTTCGGCCGCATGAGCCGATAGCACCGGCAGGCAAATTCCTCCAGGCGGGCGCGATCGAGAATTTTGATCAGGCCTCGCTCCCTGGCGAAGATGCCGTCGCTCACAAGCGGCTTAAGCGCTTCGGAGACAGTCGCGCGACGCACACCAAGGCTGCGGGCGAGCAAGTCTTGGGTGATGGGAAGCGCGTCGCGTTCGCTGCGATCCTGCGCCATGAGAAGCCATCGCGCCAAGCGCTGGCGCAGCGAGTGAGTGAGACTGCATGCCGCCGCTTGCGCGCTTTGCAGCAAGACGCCGTGCAGATAATTGTTAAGCGCCGAGCGCAGGCCGGGCATTTGTGGGAGGGCGCGTTCGAGATCCTCCACGCCTATCCTGAGCGCGCTGCCGCCGATCTGCACGAAATGCCGCAGCGGAGAGACGCGCACGCCGAGAAGCGCCGCGCTCCCGGCCAAGCCCTCGTGGCCGATGAGCCAGACTTCGACGGCGCCCTTCTCATCGGCGCTGGCCAGCACCGAAACGAGTCCCTCCTCGATGAAATAGACATGTTCGATCGGGACGCCGGCATGCTGCAGCACGCGGCGCGCAGTAAGCGTTACCGGCTGCATCAAGGGGCGAAGCCTCTCCCACTCAAGCTGCGGCAACGAGCGCAAGAGATGGTTCTGCGGCAGCGCGAAATCGCCGGCCGGTGCGAGGCTCAATGCGTTCTGTGCCGTCCGCGTCTCCACCCTTCCCTCCCAGAGTTATGCCGGATGACCATTAGATATTGGCCCGGTGAGACGTTTCAAGCCGCCGGAATATTTGGCAATGGCTTTGCCATCTTTTCCTGACTCGGCAAAGGAATTGCATCACCGACGCGGCTTTCGCGGCGCGCCGCGGGTCTTGACGAAGCTCGTTTCGCCGCATTCCGTCTGATGCGAAACGATGCGGATCGGCTCCGCGAAGGAACTAAACCCGTCGGTGGTGACGGTTTGCGTGCCTTCCTGACGGTTGCCGCAAATCAAGGTAGCGTTCTCGGCCGCGTTCTTGATCACGAAGGGCGTGTTGTCCTTGAACAGATTGCCGGTCATGACCAGCCCGCTGACATATCCTTTCTTGGCGTTGAGCCTGACGCCGCCGCCCGCATTGTTGATGAATTTCGAGTTCTCGATGCGCACGCCGCTGACGGCTTGTTCGGCGTGATCCGGCTCGACGTCGATGCCGGCGCCCGGTCTCGTCCCATGCGTGTTCTGGAACACCGAATCGGTGACGAGGAGGTTCTTGACGTTGATGATCGACAAGCCCTGCCGGCGATTGTTATCGGCAAACACTTGGCAGAGACGGACGTCTTCGGCGCCTTGGATATAGAAGCCGTCGCCCCACATGTTTTTCGAGGTAACTTGGGTGACGGTGATGTGGCTCGACCCACGGCTGATGTGGATGCCCATGCCCCATTGCCCGGCCTTGTTCTTGTGCTGATGGCGCTCGCCCTCGAGGGTGCCGCCGGTGACCCATACATTCGACGCTCCGGCGATCCTGAGGAGCACGTATCGTTCCGCGCCATTGGGAATCGCTTTCAGCGTCGCTCCGGGAGCGAGCTTGAAGGTCATGCCGCTCTTGAGCTGGAGTCCCCATCGCACGGCCTGAATCATGTAGACGCCGTCGGGCACCAACACAGTGCCCTTGGTTCCCGCGACCGCATCGATTGCCGCTTGTATGGCGGCCGTATCATCGGTGCGGCCGTCACCCTTGGCGCCCTTGTCCTTGACGTTGACGACGATGGTCGAAGCGGGCGGGGGCTGGCAGGCCTTTCCTTTCGGCTCCGCCGCAAGCCCAAAACTCGAACAGAGGCAAAGACCAAGCGCGGCGGTGCCCCGCCAAACGCCGCATGCGCCTCGCTTCCTTTCCGTCGCCACGACTGTCCTCAAAACCGCCCGATGCAAGGAGTATCCTCTGCGATTACGATGATTTGGCGGCGCTCCGCGGGCCGAACCGGGATCGGAACCTTCGCGCGCATTCGATTTGATTTGGCTCATGGAAAACACAGGGGACCTTGACTCGGATGGGATCGGTTGATCGGCAAGGAGGAGACCCCCATGGAAGCAATGGCGATCCATGATTACGCGCGGCGCCTGATCGGCGTTCATGGCGATAAAGCCGAAGTGGAAGCGGCGCAAAGGGCCGCGCTCTGCGAACGGCAGGGCGACAAGGCGCAAGCCGAAGAATGGCGGAAGATTCAAGCCGCGATCAAGGAGATGCGCGGCCCGCATATGAGCTGACGGTCCCCGCTTGCAGCGGAATGTGAGCCGGGAGGCGCGCGCGGCACGGCTCGATGCAGATGAGTGCCGTCGAGCGCCTGACGACGAGAGCGCGATGGGTGCCGCCTTCGTCCGGTACAGCCCGCCTCACCTCTCTGAGCGAGCCCCAACTTTTGGCGGCGAAGGTGCAGGTCGAGGAGACAAGGCCGAGCGAAGCGAGGCGCAGCATTTGCCCCTTTTGACGCGAAGCCGCAACCAGTCCGGCGCGTCGCTTGTCAAACATAGAGACAAGCGCATTCGCCTCGCTCGAGGCCCAGCGCAGGCTTGCATTGGCCGCCGCCGCCGATGTGCGCGCCGCGGCTTCGCCGTGGCGGCAAGCGAAGGCGAATCCGGCCTTGAGCGACTTCTCCGAAACGGCGGCGGCTTTTGCCGCCTGTGTGGCAAGCCACGCCCAGGCCTTTACGCTCGAAGCGCGAAGCATCGCCGCCGTGGCGCGCGATGTCTTCCGCGTCCACGCGATGAGCGCGAGCGAGCTGTTGCGCGAGCCCTGCGCCAAAAGTCTTGCTTGCGTGGCCCCCCAGACCTGCGCAGCAGCAAGCCGATGTCGTGCTGCGACCGTCAAGCGGCGTTCTTCGGCCAAGCTCCATGCCCAAAAGGCGGCGGCCCAAACCCGCACTCTCAACGCAACGCTTCTGGAGCGGGAAACCGTGAAAGCCCAAGCAGCCGCGAGCCATGCGCGCAGCCGAAGCGAAAGTGCCGAGAGTCTCGGGCGAAGCCAAGCCTCGCAGGCCGCGAGCGCACGCGCGAGCATGACGAGAAAGGCGGCGGTCTCGCGCCCGAGAAAATTGCCGGCGATCCGCGCAAGGCGAAGGCCCCGCAGCGCGATTCGCTTCAGCGCATGCAGGAGGCGCAGACGCAAGGCGTCGAGATGGGCGATCACAGCCCTAACCATGAGGCGGCGGGCGTGCCGCCTTTCGGCAAGCTGATAATGGGCGAGCCAACGCTCGTGCTGCGTAAGATCGCGCGCGACTGCGGCGATTAAGACTCTCGACCCGGCAATTTCCGCCTCGGCGGCCGCAATCGGATCGAACGCTTTGCTGGCACCAGTCACGTCGGTGCTCCCTCAATTCGAGGCGCCAGCCAGCACTTTGTGCGTGTCTTCCAGCGCCACGATGTGCGGAGTCCTGCGGCATCCCCGTCACCAATGGCCGCAAACCCCACGTTACGCCGAATTTCCTAACGCAAAGTCTCGTTTCCCGTTCCTTATACCCCTTCGCCGCTATCTCCGCCGCCCCCCGGCATGGCAGAATCCAGAGGTGATTCGTTCTAAGGCCCGTCGCGGGAAAGGCTTCGATGGAGGGGCTCATTCGCATTATCGGCATCGACCCGGGCTTGAGGCGCACCGGCTGGGGGGTGATCGACTCCGACGGGATGAGGCTCGGCTTCGTGGCCTGCGGCTCGGTCGTCTCGGACGAAGGGGCGGCCCTCGGCGCGCGGCTGCGGCAGATTTTTGACGGGCTTTCGGAGGTTTTGGCGCGGCTCGAACCGAGGGAGGCCGCGATCGAGCAAACCTTCGTCAATCGCGACGCCGCAGCCACCTTGAAGCTCGGCCAGGCGCGCGGCATTGCTCTTCTCGTGCCCGCGCTGAATGGGATAGCGATTGCCGAATATGCTCCAAACGCGGTGAAGAAGACCGTGATCGGGGCCGGTCACGGCGACAAGGGCCAGATCAGGGCGATGGTGAAGTGCCTCCTGCCACGCGCCTCCTTCGACAGCGCGGATGCGGCCGACGCGCTCGCCATCGCCATAACGCATGCCCATTCGCGCTCGTGGCGATTCTTGGTGCAATCAACGATGGAAGCCTAAAGGAGCAGTCTATGAAAACGTCGCCACGAGTGCCGACCGTACCATGTTTTCTAATCGAGGCAGAGAATCGCAACGAAGTTCCCGTGTATGCATTCTGGTGCTCATTTTGCGACAGGTGGCATACCCACGGAGCGGTTTCAGAAGGCGGCCGCGCGCCCCATTGCATATCTCCCGAGAGCCCATTCAATCGAACAGGCTACAATTTGAAGTGTGTCGGAAAACTTCCGCGAAAGCTCTTCAAGCGTAATGGCGGATTGAAGAATCTCACTCGAACAAGGGCCTATTTAGGCTAATGATCGGCAAGCTCACCGGCAGGCTCGATTCCGTCTCGCTGACCACGGCGATCGTCGATGTCGGCGGGGTCGGCTACGAAGTCACGCTCGGCGCGCGGACCATCGCCGCGCTTCCGCCAGCCGGCGAAACGGTGACGCTTTCCATCGAGACGCATGTGCGGGAGGACGAAATCAGACTCTACGGCTTCGCCAGCGAGCACGAGCGCGCCTGGTTCAGGGCGCTGCAGACAGTGCAGGGCGTTGGCGCCAGAATCGCGCTTGCCGTCCTCGGCACGCTCTCCGCCGCTGATCTCGCCAATGCCGTTGCGCTTCAGGATAAGGGGCTGGTGGCGCGGGCGCCGGGGGTCGGTCCCAAGGTCGCCGCGCGGATTGTTGCGGAACTCAAGGACAAGATGCCCGCGCTTGCGCCGGCAATCAGGCCTTCCGGCGGGCTTGCCCCTGTCGCTGCGCTCCCGGAGGGGCTTGCCGCCAGCGATGCGGTCTCGGCGCTTCTCAATCTCGGCTATGGGCATGGCGAGGCTGCGGCTGCCATTTCTGCCGCGATCGGCAAGGCCGGGCGCGACGCGCGCCCTGAAGAGTTGATCCGCCTCGGGCTCAAGGAGCTCGCGCATGGCTGAGAGGATGCTCCAGGCGGTGCGGCGCGAGGAGGATCAGGGCGAGACCTCGCTCAGGCCGCAGACGCTCGCCGAGTTCATCGGCCAGGCCAAGGTCTGCGCCAATCTCAAAGTGTTCATCGACGCCGCCCGCGCGCGGCGCGAGGCGCTCGATCATGTGCTGTTCGCGGGACCCCCGGGTCTCGGCAAGACGACACTCGCCCAGATCGTGGCGCGCGAGCTCGGCGTCAATTTCCGCGCGACTTCGGGCCCGGTGATCGCCAAAGCGGGAGACCTCGCCGCGCTCCTTACCAATCTCGAAGACCGTGATGTGCTGTTCATCGACGAGATTCACCGGCTCAACCCAGCGGTCGAAGAAATTCTCTACCCCGCGATGGAGGACTACCAGCTCGATCTCATCATCGGCGAAGGGCCCGCGGCGCGGTCGGTACGCATCGATTTATCCCGCTTCACCCTGATCGGTGCCACCACCCGCACCGGGCTTCTGACGACGCCGCTGCGAGAGCGCTTCGGCATTCCGATCAGGCTCGAATTCTACGAGGTCGGCGAGCTCGAAAAGATCGTGCGGCGGGGCGCGCGGCTACTCGGGCTTCCGCTCACGAGCGAGGGCGCGCATGAAATTGCACGGCGCGCGCGCGGAACGCCGCGGGTGGCGGGCAGGTTGCTCCGCCGCGTGCGTGATTTCGCGTCGGTAGAGGGCGCAGGCGCGGTCGATGCGAAAATCGCCGACAAGGCGCTGTCGCAGCTCGAAGTCGACGGACGCGGGCTCGATGCGCTCGATCATCGCTATTTGCGGCTGATCGCGACAAGTTACGGCGGCGGCCCGGTGGGGATCGAGACGATCGCGGCCGGGCTCTCCGAGCCGCGCGATGCGATCGAGGAGATCATCGAGCCTTATCTGTTGCAGCAGGGCTTCGTCGCCCGAACCCCGCGCGGACGGGTGCTGACGGGACAGGCTTTCGCCCATCTTGGCCTGCCGCAGCCGGCGCAGGCGGCGCAAATCCCGCTGTTCAATGGCAGCGAGGAATAAACCGGCGCGCGTCTCAAGGTTCGGCGCCGCGCAGAGCGTCGATGCTCCATTTGCCGGGCCCGGCGAAGACCAAAAACAGGAACACGAAGCAATAGAGAATGGACGCGTCGCCGCCGTTATTGACGGGGAAAAAATTCTGCGGCGCGTGCGCGAGCCAATAGGCGAAGGCCATTTCGCCGGAGGCGACGAAGGCCGCAAGCCTGGTGAAGAGCCCGACCGCGATCAACGCTCCGGCGATGAGCTCGATCAGGCCCGCCCACCACGACAGGGTGAAGGCTTCGACGAAGGCCCTTTCACCGGCGGGGAAGCCTAAGAGCTTCTGCGTCCCGTGCTCGAGAAAAATGAGCCCTGCGACGATCCTGAGGACGCCCAAGGCGTAGGGCGTCCAATCCGACAGTCTCTTCGAATCGATCATCTGAAGCTCCCTCATGCGTTCCATGCCCAGCATCTCAGTTTGCACCAGCGTGACGCATAAACTCAACACGCGGATGTCAGGCCCTGGGGCCGGTATTGGCCTTTGCACCGGGCTCTACTTGCCGCTAAAGCTGCGCGGCATGAACGCAGACCAGAAGAAATGGCCGGATTTGGCGGGGCGGATCGAAGGCAACACGCACATTCTGCCCGTGCGCATCTATTTCGAGGACACCGATTGCGGCGGCGTGGTCTATCACGCCAATTTCCTCAAGTTCTGCGAGCGCGCCCGCTCCGACTTCATCAGGCTGCTCGGCATCGACGCGAACGGCCTCGCCAATCCGCAAAACGGCGAGCCTTCGATCTTCGTCGTGCGCCATGTGGAGATCGACTATTTCAAGCCCGGCCGCATGGACGATTTGCTCGAAGTGGTCACTACCTGCGCCGAGATCGGCAGCGCATCGCTCAAGCTCCGGCAAGACGTCATGCGCGACAGCGTCAAGATTGTGAGCGCGCTCGTCACCGTGGTTTTGGTGGGCCGCTCGGGCAAGCCGCAGCGTTTGGGCGCACTCGTCCGGAACGCGTTTCAACGATTCGTTAACCAAGCGCGTGAAACGTAGCTTAGACCGGTCGAGCGTTTTTGCCGAAGGAGGTCGCGCCTCGCGGGGGGCCTGGATTAACCAAGCCCAAGTTTAGTCACATTCGCTGGCGAAAGGTCGGGTCGCGAGCGGAAAGCGCGCTTTCTCCGGCGATTTTCAAGCCCGCGGGCTCTGACCCGCCGGCGTCGAGCTGCCGTTCTAGCGGTCGAGCCGCGAGGCGGCGCTCTTAGAGTTCATGCCACGAGGGCCGTCATGAATCCGCCGGGTGCCGTCGATCTGTCGATCTTCGAGCTGTTCCAGAACGCGCATATCGTCGTCAAGCTGGTGATGATCGGGCTTCTGCTTGCCTCGGTGTGGAGTTGGGCGATTATTCTCGAGAAGCTCTTCCTCTACGCGAAGACGCGCAAAGATACCGACAAGTTCGAGCAAGTGTTCTGGTCGGGGCAGTCGCTGGAGGAGCTGTATCAGGCCCTTGCGCAGCGAAGGAACACCGGCATGGCCGCGCTGTTCGTGGCGGCCATGCGCGAATGGAAGCGCTCGACCGAGCGCGAAGGCGAGCGCGGCAATCGCCCCATGCCCGGCGTGCAGCTTCGGGTCGACAAAGTCATGGATGTGACCATCTCGCGCGACGTCGAGCGGCTCGAGCGGCGGCTCACCTTTCTCGCCACGGTCGGCTCGACCGCGCCCTTTATCGGACTGTTCGGCACGGTGTGGGGCATCATGACGAGTTTTCAGGCGATCGCCGTGACCAAGAATACGAGCCTCGCGATTGTCGCGCCCGGCATCGCCGAGGCCCTGTTCGCTACCGCCCTCGGCCTGCTTGCCGCCATTCCGGCGGTCATTTTCTACAATAAGTTCAACAGCGAGGTTGCGCGCCACGCGGCGCGTCTGGAAGGCTTCGCCGACGAATTTTCGGCCATCCTGTCGCGGCAGATCGACAGAAGCGCGTGAGGAGCAAGCCATGGGCGCAGGATTGCAACCGGGTGGAGCGCTGACGAACAGGCGGGCCCGGCGCCGCTCGGCCGCGCCGATGAGCGAGATCAACGTCACCCCGATGGTCGACGTCATGCTGGTGTTGCTGATCATCTTTATGGTGGCGGCGCCGTTGCTCACCGTCGGGGTCGATGTCGATCAGCCCAGCCCGGACTTGCCCCAGGTCGATTTGCCGAAGACCGAGGCGGGCCCCGTCGAGGCGGAAAAGCCACCGCTCAGCGTCACCATCGATCCGAGCGGCACCATCTTTCTGCAGAACACGCAGATCGGCTTTGACGAACTTGTGCCAAAACTCATTGCTATCCGTGAAGCCGGCGGCGGCTCCAAGGTCTGGATCCGCGGGGACAAGGGCACGCCCTACGGCAATGTCGCCAAGGTCCTGGCCAAAGTGGGTCAGGCCGGGTTTCCGGTGACCATCGTCACCGACCAGGACGATCAGCCTTAGAGGGAATAGTAGTGTCATGATGGGGAAGAGCACTTTCATTTCGGCCGCGCTGCACGCGGCGATTCTGCTCTTTGCGCTCGTCGCCTTTCCGGCCGCCAAGATGGAACATGCGCCGATTGCCATTCCCGTCGACCTCGCCACGCCTTCCGAGGTGACCAAGATCAAGGCCGGCAGCAAGGATGAGAAGGACGACGCGCCGCTTGCCGGCAAGAAGGAAGAGAAGCCGCAAGCCGTGAAGGAGGCCGCCAAGGAACCTGAGCCGAAGCCGGAGGAGGAGGCGAAGACCGAGCAGAGGCCGGAAGAGAAGCCGGCGCCGAAAGAGGCCGCGCAGAAGCTTGAGCCAAAAAAAACCGAGGCCAAGAAGCCGGAGGAGAAAAAACCGGCCAAACCGAAGGCGGCCGACGCCGCGCCGAAGAAGCCGGCGCCGAAGAAAGAGCCGAAGCGCGACTTCAACACCGACCGTATCGCGGCGCTGCTCAACAAGATCCCGGACGCGAGCGAAGAGCCGGTGGCCGTCATCCCTGAGGAGGAGACGCCGAAGAAAGTGCGCGGGCAGTCGAACGGCACGGAGATGACCATGTCGGTCAACGAGATCGACGCGCTGAGGGCGCGCATCGCGCAATGCTGGAGCCCGCCGCCCGGAGGTCTCGGCGCCGAGCAGATCGTAGTCAAGGTGAGGCTGAAGCTGAACCAGGACGGCACCCTCGTCGGCTATCCCACCATCGCCAATCGCGGCTCTTCGCCTTTCTTCCAGGCCGCCGCCGATAGCGCCGTGCGGGCCGTGTTCCAGTGCCAGCCTTATTCGCTGCCGCCGGAGAAATACGCGCTCTGGCGCGACATGAT
>DATLXW010000218.1:0-3837 GCA_035575415.1 Methyloceanibacter sp.
CTTCTTCGGGCTGAATTGGGAACCGCAAATCCCCATCCGCGAGGGTCAGGTGACGGCTGGCGGCGCCTTCGGCGCCATTCCCGTCTTTACCGGAACGCTGCTGATCTCGGCGATCGCCATGCTCGTCGCCATCCCAATCGGGCTCTATTCGGCGATCTATCTCACCGAGTACGCCCATCCCAAGGTGCGCGCCACCATCAAGCCGGTGCTTGAACTTCTCGCCGGCATTCCGACGGTCGTTTACGGGTTCTTCGCCGTGCTCACCGTGGCGCCGGCCTTGCGCAATTTTGGTGAAATGATCGGCATTCCGATCGCACCCAATAGCGCGCTGGCCGCAGGCGGAGTGATGGGCATCATGATCATCCCCTTCATCTCCTCGCTTTCGGACGACGCTATTACCGCGGTACCGCGCGCCATGCGCGACGGCTCCTACGCAATGGGCGCCACCAAGGGCGAAACCATCACCAAAGTGCTCTTGCCCGCCGCGCTTCCCGGCATCATGGGCGGGATACTGCTCGCGGTCAGCCGTGCAATCGGAGAAACCATGATCGTGGTGATGGCCGCAGGGATTATCGCCACGCTGACCGCCAATCCCCTTGAGCCGGTCACGACCGTCACGGTGCAAATCGTGACCCTCCTCATCGGCGATACCGAGTTCGACAATCCGAAGACGCTTGCAGCTTTCGCGCTTGGCCTGGTGCTGTTCCTCGTCACGCTCGCTCTAAACGTGATCGCGCTGCATATCGTGCGCAAATACCGGGAAAAATATGAGTGACACGCAAACCATAGGACGGAGCGCCCCGCTACGGGACTGGGCCACGCCGGAGGCGCGAAGCCGCTTGCGAAGGCGCTATGCCGCCGACCGCAGGCTCCAGGCCTACGGCATCATGGCCATCGGCCTCGCCGTCGGGCTGCTCGGCATTCTCATCGCCTCGCTGGTTGTCACAGGTCTTCCCGCTTTCTTGCAAACCAAGGTCAAGCTCGAGGTCTATATCGATTCCGCCCAAGTCGATGCGCAAGACCCGGCGAAAGGAAATTTTCGCGCCATCGTCCGCGAGGCGCTCTTGGCGCAAGTGCCGCAGCCTGAGACGGACAAGCAAAAGACCGAACTGGTCAAAATCCTCACCTCCGACGCACCCTATATCGTCCGCGATTATGTCGTGGCGAATCCCGGGACGATAGGCCAGCGTGTTACAATTCCGATCGCCGTCTCCGATCCTTTCGACCAGCTCTACAAGGGCGTCATCCCCAAAGAGGTCGAGGCGCTCAACTGGACGCAACAGCGCTGGTTTGAGCGGCTTGAGCATCGCGGCGTAGTCGTGGCGCATGAAGGCCGCGTATTCCTTAAGCTCGACGTCTATATCGATCCGGCCAAAGTCCAATCCGGCGATTTCGCCGCGCTAGCCCGTGACAGCCTCCAGGCCTATCTGCCGGAGGTAAAAGACGCCACCCTGTTCGCCATGCTGGCCGACGATGCTCCCGAAGCGATCAAGAAGCGCGTCGAGGCGGAGCCCAACCTCGCCGGCAAAACAGTGCAAATCGAACTGCCGGTTTCTCAGCCCTATCAGGAACTGGCCGAAGGCAAGACCCCGATGGTGCTCAATCAGCGCTTCACGCAAGAGCAAATTGCAGCCTTCGAGGCGCTCATCGGCAAGGGGCTCGTCGTCTTGCCCTTCAATTGGGAGCTGTTCTTCAACGCCGACAGCCGGTTTCCCGAGCGCGCCGGGCTCGCCGGCGCAATCACGGGCACCTTCCTGATGCTCATCGTTTGCTTTGCGCTGAGCTTTCCCATCGGCATCGCCGCCGCGGTTTATCTCGAGGAGTTTGCGCCAAAGAACCGGCTCACCGACCTGATCGAGGTCAACATCAACAATCTCGCCGCGGTCCCATCGGTTGTGTTCGGCCTGCTCGGTCTCGCCGTGTTTCTCGGCTTCTTCGGATTGCCGCGGTCGACGCCTCTCGTCGGCGGCATGGTGCTTTCGCTCGTGACCTTGCCCACCATCATCATCGCCACGCGGGCAGCGCTCAAGGCGGTGCCGCCATCGATCCGCGAGGCGGCTCTTGGCGTCGGCGCCTCAAAGCACCAGGTGATATTGCATCATGTCCTACCGCTCGCCATGCCCGGGATCCTCACCGGCACGATCATCGGCATGGCGCATGCCTTGGGAGAGACGGCGCCGCTGCTCTTGATCGGCATGAACGCCTTTATTCCGAGCGTCGAGAGCATGGGCGTGCTGGAGCCTGCGACCACGCTGCCAACGCAGATCTATAGCTGGGCCGACAGCCCCGAGCGCGGCTTCGTTTCCAGAACCTCGGCGGCAATCCTGGTGCTGCTCGGTTTTCTCGTGGTGATGAACATGCTCGCAATCGTTCTCAGGCACAAATTCGAACGGAAGTGGTAGAAGGATGCGCGTCATGGAGGCGAAGGTAGAGGCTCGGCCCGTGGTCAAGATCGAAACCGGCGTTCCAGCAGCGGAAGAGACCGTCCGCGCGGCCGAGCAGCACGAGATCAAGATGACGGCGCGGGATGTCAACGTTTATTACGGCGACAAGCAGGCGCTGTTCGACGTATCGCTCGATATTCTCGATCGCTCGGTGACGGCGTTCATCGGCCCTTCCGGTTGCGGCAAGTCGACCTTCCTGCGCTGCCTCAACCGCATGAACGACGTGATCGAAGGCTGCCGCGTCACCGGCGCGATTACCCTCGACGGCGAGGATATCTACGCGCCTTGGGTCGATCCGGTGCAGCTCAGAGCGCGCGTCGGCATGGTGTTCCAGAAACCCAATCCGTTTCCCAAATCGATCTTCGAGAACGTCGCCTACGGTCCACGCATTCACGGCATGATAAAATCGAAGGCCGACGCCGAGCAAATCGTCGTCAGCAGTCTGACCAAAGCCGGCCTGTTCGAAGAGGTGAAGGACCGGCTGCACGAGTCGGGCACCAGTCTTTCAGGCGGCCAGCAGCAGCGGCTCTGTATCGCCCGCGCCATTTCGGTCAATCCAGAGGTGATCCTGATGGACGAGCCCTGCTCGGCGCTCGATCCGATCGCCACCGCTCGCATCGAGGCGCTGATGGAGGAACTCAAGGAGAATTACTGCATCGTTATCGTGACCCACTCGATGCAGCAGGCCGCGCGCGTTTCGCAGCGTACCGCGTTCTTCCATCTCGGTAAGCTGATCGAGGTGGACGAGACGACGAGGATCTTCACCAATCCCAAAGATACCCGCACCCAGGACTACATTACCGGCCGTTTCGGCTAGACGGCTTCAGGAGTTTCGCACGATGGAACAGCAACACGAGCACATCGTCAGGTCTTACGAAGAGGAGCTCGCCCTCCTCAACAACAAGATCGCCAAGATGGGCGGCTTGGCCGAGCAGGTACTCGGCCAGTCGATCGAGGCGCTCGAGCGCCGCGATCCGGAGCTTGCCGCCGCCACCATCAAACAGGACGAGGAGATCGACGCCCTGCAGCGCGAAATCGAGGAGCAGGCGGTGGTGATGATCGCGCGCCGCCAGCCGCTCGCCTACGACCTTCGCCAGATCATGGCGGCGTTGCGCATCTCCAACGATCTCGAGCGCATCGGCGACCTCGGCAAGAACATCGCCAAACGCGCGGTGGCGGTGGTCACCGAGCAGCAGCCGAAGCAGTTAATGCTCGGGCTGAAACATATGGGCGAGTTGTCGCTGGCGCAGCTCAAGGAGGTGCTCGACGCCTTCATCGAGCGGGATACCGACCGGGCGCTGAAGGTCTGGTACAAGGACGAGGAGATCGACGCCATGTACAACTCGATCTTCCGCGAATTGCTGACCTATATGATGGAGGACCCGCGCAATAT
>DATLXW010000219.1:0-4481 GCA_035575415.1 Methyloceanibacter sp.
TGGGTCGAGTTCGCGCGCCCAGCCGACGATATAATCCTCGGCGTCCTTGTCGAGATCGCGTTCGCGGAAAGGGTAAGGGTCGAGGCTGTGGAAGAGCTGCGCCACGGTGTCGACGCGAAGCTCGATGGGGTCTTGCGGGACTTGGGGCAGGTCTTCTGCCATCACGGGCGTTCCAGCGCCAGAGTTCAAGCCTGTCGGTCCTATAACTGGCTTATCCTGACTCTGTGGCTTGCGCCGTTCAGCCAGCGGATGTGGGGCTCTTTACGTGGCACCTGGGCGGCCCGGCGTCTCGGGTGGCCGACCACGATCGGCGCGATCGGGATGCAGTTGCGGGGGAGGTCGAGTGCGGCCTTGCCGTCCGGCGTGCCGAGCCAGTGTTGCGCGAAGCCGATCCAGCAAGTGCCAAGCCCGGCGGCGTGGGCCGCGAGCATGAGATTTTCCGCGGCAAGCGCGCAATCCTCAACCGCCCAGTCGGTGGGTTGCGCCACCCCAATCACGATCAGCACGGGGGCTTTGTAGAAAATGTCAAAGTTGGGATCGTTCAGCATATCGCGAAAGGGGTGCGCCGGCGCGCCGAGCGAAGCCTTGAGGAGATAAGCCTTGGCGCGATCCGAGATTCGGTCGAGCAGGCGCCGGTCCTTGATGACGACAAAGCACCAGGGCTGCTGATTGATGGCGCTCGGCGCCTGAATGGCGGCGTCGATCAGCGCGCGCAACGCGGCGTCGCTGACTGGCTCGTCGGTATATTCCCGCACCGAACGGCGTTCGTTTATGGCCTGCAGAAGCTCCATAGCCGTGCAGCATGCCCAATCCGGGGCGCCGGGCGTTGAGCCAGATCAAGGTAGGGGATGGTCGGGAGCGGCTTCCCCCGGTGTCGAGGGTTCGACCAGGACCGAGGGCGGGGATAATTTGAGCGCGTTTACCGTCCAATTCAGAAGGTCGGTTTCGAGCTTCACGAAGGCCTCGTCGAGCGCCTTCACATAAGCCGCCGCATCGCTGCCTTGAGCCGGCGCGGTGGTCTGGAAGGTGCCAGCGTTGATGATACGCCCACCTTTGTCGAGAAGCTTGGCCACGAATTCGATCTCGGCAAGCGGCTCCGCCCCCGTGGCGATATGAAACCGCCTGATGTCGATCAGGAGTTGGTAATCGGCGTCGACGCCGTCGCGGCTGCGGCTGATCGATTGCGCATAGCCTGCGTTCTCAAAGCTTTGGATGATCTTCTCCTGGACCAGAACCGGGAGATTGTCGGTCCAACGGGCATTGTCGAGGGGGACGCTTTCGCCTTCGGCCGGCTGAAGCAGAATCTTGTCGGTATTGAAGCCCATCAACGTGGTCGGTTCGGGCACGACCAGGAGCCAGGAGGGCGCCGGCTCGGGCGGCGGCGGAAATTCAGTCGCCGCGAGGAGATCGTAGAGCGGAACCTTGGTCTGGTCGGTCCCGCCGCCGGTCATGCGCTCAAGGCCGGCGAGAATGGCGTCGACCTTGTCCGAGTTCCGCGCCAAAGCGCCGGCAAATGTGTCGATATTGGCGATCGCGCTGCGCAAGGCCGCCGAGTTTTCCGCAAGCACGCTATCGACGCGCTGGAAGGCGTCGCGGGCGGCTTGCGTCCAATCTTGTCCAGCTTGCGGGGCGGCGGTGAGAGTCGGCGGTCCTCCGCCTTCGGCCTCCGGCGGCGGCGAAGAAGCCTCGCCTCCGCGCAAGGCGATGGCAGCGCCACCGGTCAGGCCTTGCGTTTCGATGGCGATGGCCGTGTCGCTGCGAATAGGCGTACCGCGATTGACGGCGACGGTCGCCACCACGTCTTGCGGCGAATCGGGATTGAGGCGTAGCGCCGTCACTTCCCCGACGCGAATGCCGTTGAACAGAACCGCCGAGCCGACGAGCAAGCCGGAAACGGAGCCCTGGAAACGGATGTTGTAAAATTCGCGTTGCGCAAATCCGCCCTTGTTCTCCAGCCAATAGACAAAGGCGAAGCTCGCGGCGATCACCGCAAGCATGAACAGGCCGATCAGGGCATAGCGGGCGCGCGTTTCCATCGCTCAGGTTCCTTCGCTTTAGGCGCTTACGTGGCGGCCGGCGAGCAAGCCGCCGCGCTTGCCCTGAAAATAATTCTTCACCCAGGGATGCTCGCATTCGAGCATGGACTCAAGAGGGCCTTCTGCCACCACCTTGCCGTCCGCCAACGCCGCCACGCGGTCGCAAGCGGTATAGAGGCTTTCGAGGTCGTGGGTCACCATGAAGACGGTCAATCCCAGGGTCTGCTGCAAGGTGCGTATCAGTTCATCGAAATCCCCGGCGGAAATGGGGTCAAGACCCGATGTCGGCTCGTCGAGAAACACGATTTCCGGGTCGAGCGCGAGGGCGCGGGCTAGAGCCACACGTTTGGTCATACCGCCGGAAAGTTCGGCGGGATACTTGTTGAGATCGTCGGGGGAGAGACCGACCATTTCCAGCTTGGCGAGCGCCATTTCGTCCATCAGCCGCGGCGACAAATCGAGATTTTCGCGCATCGGAAATTGCACATTCTCGCGCACCGTGAGCGAGGAGAACAGCGCGCCTTGCTGGAACAGGATGCCCCAGCGCCGCTCGAGCGCGCGCCGCTCCATCTCGCTCGCCTTGTCGAGTTCGACGCCGAGGACCTCGATGGTTCCCTGCCGCTTGGGCAGGAGGCCGATGATGGTGCGCAAGAGCACCGACTTGCCGGCGCCGGAGGCGCCGACCACGCCGAGGATTTCGCCTTCGCGCACGTCGAGCGAAAGATGATCGAGCACGATCCGGTCGCCGAAACCGACGATAAGATCGCGCACCTCGATGACCGGCTCGTGCTTCATGCTCACATGCCGATCGAGGCGAAGAAGACGGCGAACAGACCGTCGAGCACGATGACCAGAAAGATCGATTTCACCACCGAGGCGGTGGTTTTCAGTCCGAGCGATTCGGCGCTTCCTTTCACTTGCAGCCCCTCGGCGCAGGCGACGAGGCCGATGACGAGCCCCATGAAGGGGGCTTTGAGGATGCCGACCTTGAAATGGGTGAGCGAAATCGCTTCGGTCAGGCGCGCGATATAAATATCGGGACTCATGCCGCCGTAGAACCAAGCGACCAGGCCGCCGCCGTAAAGCGCGGCCATGCAGCCCAAGAAGGTGAGCACGGGAAGCGCGATCACGAGCACCAAGATGCGCGGCAGAATCAGCACTTCGACGGGATCGAAGCCCATGGTGCGCAAGGCGTCGATCTCTTCGCGCATCTTCATCGAGCCGATCTCCGCCGTGTAGGAACTGCCGGAGCGGCCGGCCACCATGATGGCGACGATCAACACGCCGATCTCGCGCAGAACCAGGATGCCGACGAGATCCACGGCGTACATTTCGGCGCCGAACTTGCGGAAGTGGAAGATCCCCTGCTGGGCGATGATACCGCCGATCAGGAAAGTGATGAGCAGGATGATGGGAACCGCCTGCCAGGCCACCCGATCGAGCTGATTGACGGTTGAGGTGAAGCGGAACTCGCGCGGGCGCATCAGCACGCGCAAGGCGGCGACGCCGACGCTGCCGAGCATGTCCGCAAACGAGACGAGGTCGCGGCCCACGCCGGCGCCGGCGCGGCCGACGGAAACAAGGGCGGAAACAATCCGGTTCTCGCGCGGGAGCGCAGGCGGAGCCTCGCGGTTGACGCCGTGCATCTCCTTGAGCAGCCCGCGATCATGCGGCGGCATGCCGACGATCTTCGCCTCGCGCCCCTCGGCGCTCCAGGCGCGGGTGAGCCGTTCGAGCAGCCAAGCGCCGAACGTATCGAATTCGCGCACGCCGCGCATATCGATCGACACGTTCTTGGCCCGCGCGGCCTCGCCCGCGACGGACTCGATCAAACGTTCGAGTTCGCGCGCATGCTCGGCGGTCCAAGAACCGCTGGCGGCGAGTTCAAGCTTCTCGCCCTTCAGCGCGCTGGTCAGCAAAGCCTCGCCCATGACACAGCACCTCCGGCCTTAATTAAGGCTCCGCCAGGAGACGTCGCCCTCGCATCGGATGGCCAATGTGCCTAGCGCCGGCAAGCAGTTAGCTGCGGGTAAGGTCGATCGTCACACTTTGCAGAGCAATTCCTTGCGTCGAAATCGCGACGCTCTGTCGGGAGCCGCTATAGGAGACGCGCATCGTTCCGGATACGCCGCCCGAGATCTGCAAGGTCATTTTGTTGCCCGAAGCCTGCCCGGAGGCCGTGCCCGCGGCGTTGAAGGTGCGCTCCTCCCAAGTGCCGGTGATGCGGCTGCCGCTCTGACTGAGCTTGCTTCTGATCTCGACATTGGAGCTCTCGCTCTGGCAGCGAATGGCCATGCCGAGCTGGGAGCCGCCGCCGGTGTAGTAGGCGTTGCATTTGAGACGCTCGGTACGGCCGTCTGTCAGCCGGATCTGTCCGCTGCCGCGCCACGAGCCGAGCAGCACGTCGAAGGGACCGGCCGCCGAGGCCGCCGGCATGAACATCGC
>DATLXW010000220.1:0-7519 GCA_035575415.1 Methyloceanibacter sp.
GTCCCGCAAGACCCCATCGAGCTTCGCGTCGACACCGTGGCGCAGCTCTTCCACAGCCTCGACCCTTACCCTTTCCGCGAACGCGATCTCGACAAGGACGCCGAGGATTATATCGTCGGCTGGGCGCGCGAACTCGACCCAGATCGGCCCATCGGCATTGTCATCTATATCCCCGAAGCTCAGGCACAATCGAAAGACGCTTCGGAGCTGCCGTTGGCCTTTGCCAACTACTTTACCTACCGGGCCGCCAGCGCCGACCGCGAGCTGAAGGAACTGTTTCGCGTCGGCCGCCGCTCTCTGGCGATGGGCATGGCTATTCTCGCCGCCTGCCTTCTTTCGGCTCATTTTCTCGCCAAGCGCTTCTTCGACGAACCGATCGAGACCCTTGTGGAGGAGAGCCTGATCCTTCTCGGCTGGGTCGCCAATTGGCGTCCCATCGAAATCTTCATCTACGACTGGCTGCCGATCGTGCGCCGGCGCAATCTCTACCGCCGTCTCGCCGCCGCGGCGGTCACGATCAGACCCTACCCGGCCGGTCAAGCGCCGAAGATTGCGGCGCCTCCCGTCTAAGCCGCCTGCTTCTCCTGCTCGGCCGACCACTTGCCGAGCGTCGCCAGCCCGTTCATCGCCGCGCGATGGGCGAAGGCGGCTTGCGCCGCAGGAACATTCTCGGGTTTCCCGGCCCACGCCTTTTGCGGCGCCGCCTGTAGCGCGCGGCCATAGGAGAAAGTGAGCTTCCACGGCACGCCGCCGATCTTGTTCATGGCGTTAAGATGCGCGGTCGCTTCGACGTCGGATTGCCCGCCCGACAGGAAGGCGATGCCCGGCACCGCCGGCGGCACGCAAGCCTTCAACACGCGCAACGTCTTCTCGGCAACCTCCTCGACCGAAGCCTTGGCCGCGCATTTCTTGCCCGGCACCACCATGTTCGGCTTGAGCACGGTGCCTTCGAGCTGCACGCGGGCGAAATAAAGCTCGCGATACACCGTTTTCAGCACCCATTCGGTGACCTCGTAGCAACGGTCGATCGTATGGTCTCCGTCCATCAGCACTTCCGGCTCGACGATCGGCACAAGGTCCTCTTCCTGGCAGAGCGCGGCATAGCGGGCGAGCGCGTGCGCATTCGCGTTGATGCAGTTGTAGCTTGGAATGCCCTGACCGATGTCGATGACCGCGCGCCATTTGCAGAACTTGGCGCCGAGAGCGCGATACTCGATCAGGCGGTCGCGTAGACCGTCGAGCCCCTCGGTAACGACCTCGCCCGGCGAGAACGGCAAAGGCTTGGTGCCCTTGTCCACCTTGATGCCGGGGATGGATCCCGCCTGCTCGATGAGCTTGACGAGCGGCGTACCGTCCTTGGCCTTCTGCCTGATCGTCTCGTCGAACAGGATCACCCCGGAGATGGCTTTCATGCCTTGCGCCGAGCGGAACAGAAGCTCGCGATAGTCGCGGCGATTGTCCTCGGTCGACTGGACCCCGATCGCCTCGAAGCGTTTCTTGATGGTGCCGGTCGACTCGTCCGCGGCCAGAATGCCGCGGCCCGGCGCGACCATGGCGTTGGCTACCCGGTTCAACTCAGCAAGATTCATCGCTCCACTCCATGCTCACGCACCGTCCCCAGAAGGCCATTTGTGTAGGCCAGACCGAGCGCAAGCTCAACGCCCGAGCGAAGCGTTTTTCTCTCCCGTGCGCATCGCGGCCGCGGACATTCGCTCGCGCCCATGGGGCTGGACAACGCCGAAATATCCCCTAGAAAACCCCTCGTTCGAGGTGCGCCGGCATCGGGGCGCCATTCATTGTCGCTTTGGAGGACTGGATGCGAGGCTCGATCGTTATCTTGACCGCCGCCATGCTTGCGCTTGCGGGGCCTGCTGCGGCGAACGCCGCCGAAGGCTGCATGATCGGCGACGCCGCGCTGTGCACGGCTGAGCCGGGATGCCATTGGGACGTCAACAAGCGCGGCTGCTATCCCGGCCCGCTGCCCGCGCAAGACCCTTGCGCCGCGCATGAGAAGAAGGACGTTTGCAATGTCTCTTCGCTCAATTGCCAATGGTCCGACGGCGCAAACAAATGCGAGTCCAAGCCGAAGTGACTCCGAGTGTAGGGAATTTTTCTCGAACGGCCGCATGAAGTGAAGTCATAAAGCCGGCGCCCCGCCTGGATTGCCGCAGCAGTTCGTCCTGGGCTTTTTCCGGCCAAAATCTGGGCGTGAACTCTTGCTGCAAGCGACTTAGCCCGCAAGCGATGAGTGGGCGTGGCGAGCGGCATGAACCAACCGGCGGCAGGCGAGCGCAAATCGACGCGCAGCCCTCTTGTGGCGCTGACCGGCGCCACGGGCTTCATCGGCCAATATCTGCTGAAGGAATTGCCGAAACGTGGCTATCGCTTGCGCGTGCTCTTGCGCCGCCCGGCGGCGTTGCCGCAAGGCTGCGCCGGCGCCGTGATCGGCGACCTCGCCAGGCCCTACAATATGTCGGAAGCCCTGGCGGGCGTGGACGCGGTCATCCACAGCGCCGGCCTCGCCTCGACCATGTCCGGCATTCCCGAAGACGACTACCGCTTGTTCAACACCGAGGCCACGGTCGGATTTGCCAAGGCGGCGCAGCGCGCGAAGGTGAAGCGCTTCGTCTTTTTGTCTTCGATCCGGGCGCAGTCTGGCCCCACTTGCGAGGGCGTCTTGACCGAAGAGTGCGAACCGCGTCCGACCGATGCCTATGGCCGCTCGAAACTCGCCGCCGAACAGGGCCTTGCTGAAACCGGCCTCGATTGGGTCGCGCTCAGGCTGGCTCTCGTCTATGGCCCCGGCGTGCGGGGCAACATGGCGAAGCTGATAAAGCTCGCCCGCTCGCCCTATCCCCTTCCCCTTGCCGGGCTTAAATCCGAACATTCCCTGCTCGGGCTCGACAATCTCGTCGAGGCGGTCGATGCGGTGCTTCGGGCGGAAGGGCCGCTCAAGCGCCCGCTCATCGTCGCCGACCCGGCACCGCTTACCGTCGGCGCCATGATCGCCGCCATGCGCCAGGGCCTTGGGAGGCGCCCCGGCCTCTTCTACGTGCCGGAGCCGCTGCTGCGAGGCGCCCTCCGTCTCGCCCGGCGAGAGGCCCCGCTCGAGCCTCTTTTCGGCTCGCTCGTGGCCCGACCTTCGGCGCTCGCGCGGCTGGATTGGAACCCGCCGGTCGAAACGAGAAGCGGTCTTGCCGCCCTCATGCGAAGCGGCATCGCCTCCTGATGTTG
Organism: Methyloceanibacter sp.; assembly: GCA_035575415.1. Classification (GTDB taxonomy): domain Bacteria; phylum Pseudomonadota; class Alphaproteobacteria; order Rhizobiales; family Methyloligellaceae; genus Methyloceanibacter. The sequence continues at coordinate 3,235 of DATLXW010000220.1, forward strand.
CGTTGCAACGTTATTGTGCACCGCGAAGCGCGGAGTGAAATTACCGCAAATTGAATCGGAATAATGAGCGCGCACGCGCGCGGCGTCTTACCTTCGTCGCATTTCGCTGTTAGGGTTCGATCATTGGCTGACGTGGGGGTCGCCGATAACAGCGAGGCGCTTGCCTCGAAGGCGTGTGTCTGAGCCCCCGTTTTAGCCCTCAGCACACATCTTCCGGGCAGGTCGAGGAGGTAGGATGGCACTCCCCAAGATAGTTCTGCGCGGCCGGAAGGTCATACTCCTGAGCGGCTTCAAGGACGTGCCCGAAGCGAAGGACGCCAAACGGCGTCATCTCGTCGTCGATGCGGAGGACAAGCTCGAGCTTGCCGCCAAGCGCAATCCCGATGCGGTCGCCTTTGGCTATGTTGCGGGCGAATGGATTGCCTCAGCCTAGGATGCCGCTCCGGCGCGTGAGAAGTCTCTGACCTGACCGCGAGCCCGTCTCGCCCATCTTCACTCGGGCGAGACGGCGACGCCCCAGGGAGCGCTCCCGACCGGGATCGATTTGATCACCTTCAAATTCGGAACGTCGATCACCGACACGTCGTTGCTGTTGCCGTTGGTTGTGAACAGCAGCTTCTCGTCCGGCGTCAGCGCGAGCTGCCACACCCGATGCCCGACGAGGAGATAGGTCTCGACTTCGAGTGTGTTGCCGTCGATCACCGCCACGCGGTTGGCCGGCCCCAGGGCTACGAACACTTTTGCCCCGTCCTTGGTCACGCGTACGCCGACGGGCTGGATATATTCGGGCTGAACGCCGGGAATGGCGAAGCCGATCGTCTTGATGATCTTGCGCGTCTTGGCGTCGATGACGCTCACGACGCCTGCGACCTCCGACGTCACCCACACCCGGCTCCCGTCGGCGGTGAATTCGGCGAAGCGCGGACGCGAGCCGACGAGGACGTTGTCGGTCAGCTCGAAGCTCTCGGTGTCGATGAAATGCGCCATATTGGTGGTCTCGGAGGTGACCACCACGGTCTTTCCGTCCGGGCTGACCCCAACCCCCTCCGGCTCGACGCCGACGATCACCTCGGCCAGCACCGTCTTGCTGTCGAGATCGATGACGGTGAGGAGATTGTCGTCCTCGTTGGCGACATAGACCGGACTCCCTGAAGGATGCAGATTGAGTAGTTCCGGATCGGGGCCCGAGGGCAAATCTCCGACAATCTCCCGCTTAGCCACATCCAACACTTGAATCGTGTCGTCGTCGCTCGCGCAGATGAGGAGATGCTTGCCGTCCTTGGTGAGGATGATGCCGCGCGGCCGTTGCCCGACCGGAATCGTTTGCAATATCTCGAAGGTCGCCGAGTCGAGCACGGTGATCGAATTGCCTTTCTCGTTCGAAACGTAGACCGTATAGGCGAGCGCCGGACACGCCGGACCGCCGAGCAAAAATGCCGCGCCGAGAATTGTGCAACCAAGCGATTTCAACTCCATGGCTAGCCATCCTCCCCACTCACGCCGCGACCGGCGTTTTCCTATTCGAACTTGCATTTGCTTTCCGGCTCGTCGATGCCAAGCGTATCGGCCGCCGCATGCTGATGCAAAAAGCCCTCCTGCGGCGACATCGATACCGGCATGTCGGGGCCGGCGACGATGATCGGTTGCCTGAGCTGCCCGTCCCATTTGCGAAACGTCACCTTCTGCCCCTTGAACGCGGCAAGCTCCAGCTTGTCGCTGCGCAAGAAGGCGTTCATCGCCGCAAAGTCGGCCGGATTGACGCGTGAGGCGGCTTCCCCCACCGCCCGCACGGCAAGCCAAGCCTGGTAATCGACCGGCAGCATGAAGCGCTTGGCGGAGCGCTGGAAGCGGTTCTGCATCTGAGTTGCGCCCCATTGCTCATGCGCCGGGTGCCAGCTCATGGCTTGCAGGCCGGCGGTGCCCGCGACCGGACGCGGATCCCAGGTGCGGTAGGGCAAATAAGGGCCGAACACCTCCCGCTCGTCGGCCACCACGAGCACGTCGTAGTCGGGCGCTCCTTGCGTGAAAACGGGCATCTGCCGCTGGATTTGCAGTTGCCCCGTATCCGAGCGCCGCGCGCCCGGCGTCTCGGCAAATTCGCGCTCCTCGACGATCACCCCTCCGAAGCGCGTGGCCGCCCGATGCAGCGCCTCGAGATAGGCGCGGTCCTCCGGGAAAACGCCTTTGACCACCAGCCAGCGCGGCCATTTCTTCCAGATCAGATATTGCGCCAGCGCATCGGCAAGCATGGCGCGGTCAGGCGCGGTGTGCAGCACGTTGGCCCGGCAATTCTCCTGCCGCAAGCTGACATCGGTGGCGCGGACATTGAAGAGAAGCACGTCCTTGCCTTTGGCGGCGTCGGCGAGCTGCAAAAGAATTTCGGCCGGCGCATCGACGAGAATGAAGCGATTCCCGTTTTGCATGAGCTTGTCGAGGGCGGCTAGCGCATTGCCGCCGACCGGCACGGTCTCGACTTCGAGAGAGAAGCGCTGCTTGGTAAAGAGGCCGGTGGTGTTGTTGTCCTTGAGCGCAATCTCGGCGCCGGCAACGCCGATATCCCCGGGTTCGGCATTTAGCCGCGACAAGGGGATCGGGCGCTTGACCTCTTGCTTGATGTAACCGAGCGGAATCGCAGTAATCGTCTCGGTGGTATCTGCTTCGACTTGCTCTTGCGGCGCCGCCAGCGCGAAAAAAGGAGCAAGAAGCAGCGCCGGCAAAGCCAAAACTCCCCCCCGTCCGTTGCGCAATCGTCGGTTTTTCATGGGGAATCGGCTCTATACACGATCGCTACAAGTCTCATGCCGGGTTGGGCAAGTCCGAGTCAAATCTAACCATTGAAATCCGGGCAGGACAGCAACTAGCGCGGCAAAAAGTGGCAAATTGAGTTACCGAGAGGCTGCCCAGATTGGGCTTTTCCACTTGCGTTGCATTGACAAACGGCAAGACGGCGCGCAGTCTTTTCCCGTGCGAACCCAAGTGGAGCGGCCGGCCAGCGCCGGCTGAAATGGGAGCACGTCAATGGAGGAAAAGCATGGGGAGTGGTAAGACAGCGGCCGCGTTCGCTGGCACGCTTATTGTCGCCTTTGCCGGGTTCGGAGTTGTCTCGGCTTGGGCGGGAGCGGAAACGGAGACTGCCGCAACAACCAAGATCAAGGAGGCTCCGGCGCCGTCGGTCACGCAGGAGCAACTCAACGCCGCAGCAGGCGACGACAAGAATTTTCTGCATACCAACGGCAATTACGATCAAACGCGATATTACCCCGGCAAGCAGATCAATACCTCGAATGTGGGCAAGCTTCGTCCGGCCTGGATCTTCCAGACGGAAGTGAAGGAATCCATGGAGACGACGCCGATCGTGGTCGACGGGGTGATGTATGTCACCACCTCCTTCAACCACGTCTATGCCATCAACGCGAAGACCGGAGAAGAATACTGGCACTATAAGCACAAGATGGGTCCGATCACGACCTATTGCTGCGGCCCCAACAATCGCGGCGTCGCCATCTATAAAGACAAAGTCTATATGGGCACGCTCGATTCCAAGCTGGTGGCGCTCGACGCCAAGACCGGTAGCCTCGTCTGGGAAACCCAGATCGCGGAGCCCGAGCTGGGCTATAGCGAGACGATGGCGCCGACTGCGGTCGACGGCAAGATACTGATCGGCACCAACGGCGGCGAATACGGTATCCGCGGCTTCGTGCGCGCCTACGACGCCGAGACCGGCAAGCTCGTGTGGAATTTCTACACCATCCCCGAGAATTCGGTGGGCGTGTGGGCGACGCACGACGCGACTGGCAAGGACATGCACCGCGATATCGCGGCCGAGAAGGAAGCGCTCAAGAAACTGGGCGATCCTTATAAGACCCTCGGCGGCGGCGTGTGGCAGAACCCGGCCGTCGATCTCGAGCGCAAGCGCATTTATTTCGTGGTCGGCAACCCCTCGCCCGACCTCGACGGTTCGATCCGTCCGGGCGACAACCTCTACACCGACTCGCTTGTCTCGGTCGATCTCAACACCGGCGAATATAAGTGCCACTTCCAGTACATCGCTCATGACGTGTGGGATCTCGACGCGGTCAGCCCGCCGATCCTGGTCGAGGCGAAGGATAAGGATGGCAAAACCGTCCCCGCCGTCATCCACGGTGGCAAGACCGGCAACGTCTATGTCCACAATCGCGAGGACTGCAGCCTGATCCGCTTCTCCGAGGCGATGGTGGACCAGACCGGCATGTGGTCGCTGCCCACGCCTGAAGGGACGCCCATGCTGCCCGGCGCCAATGGCGGC
>DATLXW010000221.1:0-4076 GCA_035575415.1 Methyloceanibacter sp.
CCGCCGACAGAATCCCCCGCGGGCGGTGATATTTGAACGAGCGCCCGACGAGACGGATGCCGTTGGCGAGCAGCGCCGAAGCGAGCGTGTCGCCCTCGTGGCCCGTCAGCGACTGTCCGTCGAAACTGAATCGGACGATCTTGCCGCGGTCGAGCGGGTCAACGATCATGTGCCGGTGCCGACGGAACACGAGCCGCGCCAAAGGCTGTGGAAAATCGTGGCGAAGCGCGCCGTGCTCTGTGCCGGCGCGATCGAACGGCCGATCGTCTTCGGCAATAACGACCGCCCCGGAGTGATGCTGGCCGGGGCGGTGCGCGCTTACCTCAATCGCTTCGGGGTGGCGCCTGGACGGCGTGCGATCGTCATTGCCGACAACGACGACGCCTTCCGCACGGCGGTCGATCTCGCCGATTCCGGCATCGAAGTGGCTGCCGTCATCGATCCGCGCAAAGTGCCATCGGCCGCCGCGGGCGAGGCAGCGGAACAGGCCAGTGCGCAGTATTTCCCCGGCGCCGCCATCGAAAATGTGCGCGGACGTCAAGGCGTGAGCGGCGTCGCGATCAGGGATGCCGGCGGTAAAATCCATGTTTTCGATTGCGACCTGATCGCCGTTTCGGGTGGCTGGGCGCCCTCGGTGCATCTCACCACGCATTTGAACGGCAAGCCGCAATGGAATGAGGCGCTGGCGGCGTTGATTCCGGGAACGCTTCCGCCTGGTATGAGCGTTGCCGGCGCGGCCAAGGGCTCGTTCGGCCTCGGCGCTTGTCTGGCCGAAGGCCACGCGGCGGGGGCGGTTGCGGCGGCCGAATGCGGATTTGCGGCGCCAAGCAGCGCGGCGCCGAAAGCGAAGAACGAAAGCACGGCCGCGACTCCGGTTTGGCACATCGCGAGCCGCGGCAAGGCCTTCGTCGATTTCCAGAACGACGTCGCGGTGTCCGATGTGAAACTTGCCGCACGCGAAGGCTTCCGCATTCCGGAACATGTCAAGCGCTACACCACGCTCGGTATGGCGACGGACCAGGGCAAGACCGGCAATCTCAACGGCGCCGCGGTACTCGCGGAAGCCACCGGCCGCTATCTCGGCGCGGTCGGTACCACGACCTTCCGGCCGCCCTTTACCCCGATCGCCATCAGCACCTTCGCGGGGCACCATCGCGGCCCGGATTTCCGGCCCGCGCGGCTTGCGCCTTCGCATCGCTGGGCTGAGGAACAGGGCGCGGTTTTCGTCGAGGTCGGTCCATGGCTTCGCGCTGCCTATTATCCCTGGCCGGGCGAGCAGCCGCAGGATTCCGTCAACCGGGAAGTGGCGACGGTGCGCGACAAAGTGGGGGTATGCGACGTGTCGACTCTCGGCAAAATCGACGTGCAGGGCCCCGATGCAGGCATCTTTCTCGACCGCATTTATGCCAACACCTTCTCGACGCTTCCAGTCGGCAAGGCGCGCTACGGGCTAATGTTGCGCGAAGACGGTTTCGTAATGGACGACGGCACGACGGCGAGACTCGCCGAAGACCATTACTTCATGACCACAACCACCGCGAACGCGGTGAAGGTGATGCAGCATCTAGAGTTCTGCCACCAGGTGTTATGGCCCGATCTCGACGTGCAGATGGTCTCCGTCACCGAGCAATGGGCGCAATATGCGGTGGCGGGTCCGCGCGCCCGCGATGTCCTCCAAGGCGTGGTCGATCCGGCGCACGATATTTCCAACGCCGCCTTTCCCTATCTTGCCTGCGGCGAGGTCACGGTTTGCGGCGGGGTTCCGGCGCGGCTTTACCGGCTTTCTTTCTCCGGCGAGCTTGCTTACGAGATCGGCGTTCCGGCCGAATATGGCGACAGCCTGATCCGCGAGCTGCTTCAGGCCGGTGCAGCCTTCGGCATCGCGCCCTATGGCACCGAGGCACTCGGCGTGCTCCGCATCGAGAAAGGACATCCCGCCGGCGCCGAGTTGAACGGCCAAACCACAGCGCACGATCTCGGCATGGGCAAACTACTGTCAGCCAAGAAGGACTTCATCGGCCGTTTCATGGCGCAGCGTCCGGCGCTCACCGATCCCGCGCGGCCGACTTTGGTGGGCTTGCGTCCAATTAATCGCGAGGATCGCCTGCGGGCGGGCGCGCATCTCGTGCCGAAGGATGCGGAAGCGGTTGCCAAGAACGATCAGGGCTATGTCACCTCGGTCGCATTCTCACCTTCGCTCGGCCATTGGCTTGGGCTCGGACTTCTCTCCCGTGGCCCGGAGCGGCACGGCGAGATCGTGCGGGCCTACGACCCGGTCAGGGGCGGCGACGTCCCGGTTGAGGTGACCGGACCCTGTTTCATCGATCCGGAAGGGGAGCGGCTCCGTGTCTGACCCTAAGCTGCGTAAAGTCTCCGGTCTCACCGGCATTGCCGTACCCGGACGCTATGGCAAGGCGGCGGGGGTGCCCGGCGTTCTCATTGAAGAGCGGCAGGGCCTCGGCATCGCGACAGTGGCGGCGCGCAAAGGCCAGGTAGCAGCCCTCAAAGCCGCAGTCGCAGCGGCCTATGGCGTCGATCTTCCGGATAGTTCGCTGGTGGTGCGTGGGTCGAAGGTGCATTTCATCGGCTATGGGCCGGGCCAGTGGCTTGCCGTTTCGGAGTCGCTGGCGGGTGAGGCGCTCGCGCGGGACCTTGCTCAACGGCTCAAGGGTCTCGCCTCGGTCTCCGATCAGCATGGCGGGCGAACGGTCTTGCGCGTCAGCGGTCCGCGCGCGCGAGATGCCCTAGCCAAAGGATTTCCCATCGATCTGCATCCCCGCGTGTTCGGGCCGGGCAGCGCCGCCACGACCGCGATCGCGCTAATGGGCGTGCAGTTCTGGCAGGTCGACGATAAGCCCAGTTACGAGCTGGCGGTCTTCCGCAGCGTCTCGGCAAGCTTCTGGCGTTGGCTTGCGGCTTCGGCGGCCGAATTCGGCTACGAAGTGAAGATGGGCCAGGCGGCTTGACGCGGCTTTTGCCGATACCCATTTACGCCGCCTCCACCCGCCGCCGTGCCTGAACCGGTGCAACCCGAGGCGAGACCGGCGCGTTAGGGAACACGGACTGCGCGGAACGAACGCCGGAGTGGCCTTGCATCTCTTGTAGATGCGCTAAAGCAGAGAAGTGCCAAAGCGGCTCCGGCCGAACCGGCGACAAGCGGGCAAGACCGACGACCGGCCGGATTTCATAAAGGATATTGCGATGCGTAACTTCTTCGCCGGGCTCGCGCTCGGTTCGATCATGGCAAGTGCGGCCGTTGCGGCCGGGACCGAGACTGCGGCTTTCCCAGACGAGCAGCACCCGATCTATGTGCAGATCATCGTGAAGGCTTGCCCTCCGGCGGAAACGCCGCTTAAGCCCATCAATCAGGGCAAAAGCTATGACAACGAGAAGTCGATGACACGAGAGGAGCGAAACGCGGCTTTCGCGCAGCAAGGCTGCATCGACGTTCCCGTTCCGATGGAATGGGTGACCGGCCCGATGACGCCCGAGGCTTGCCGCGGCCGCGATGGCTTTCTTACCGCCATGGAGTTTCTCGATCAGCGGCAAGATCTCGCCGGACTCAAGGCCGTTGGCGCCTGGGAATGCCTGATCACAGACCATGAGGTCGCCGGCGCCATCAGCCAATAACGGTTCCCTCGCGAACAAAAACGGGCCCCGATGCTCCTGCACCGGGGCCCGTCCGTTTATGGCTTGCCGCCAACCTAGCTTGCTTTTTTCTTCTTCGGCACCTTTTTGCCCTTCTTGCGCGCTTCGGACAGGCCGATGGCGATAGCCTGCTTACGGCTCGTCACTTTCTTGCCGCTCCGGCCGCTCTTCAAGGTGCCGCGCTTGCGCTTGCGCATTGCGCGTTCGACGTCCTTGGAGGCAGACTTCGAATATTTGCGTGGCATGACTTTACCTCCTTATCGACAGGCGAAACGTCGCCCGCCGATAAGGAGTTCCTGACTGCCAGGCAAACGGATGTCGCTCAGACCGGCTTGATGTCGACCGCAACGGCCCGGGTGACTTCGAGCACGACCTCGTCGCCGGGCTCGACCTGATCGAGGTTGACGTTGGGACCGACGAGGAATTTG
>DATLXW010000222.1:0-7191 GCA_035575415.1 Methyloceanibacter sp.
CGGTGCCCGGCCGCGCGTGCCGCACGCTTCGAGCAGCGAGGATTGGAACCAGCCGCGATGCTGATCGGAGCCTTCGAGATAGAGGTCCGCCGGCCATTTCAGGTCGGGACGCTGCTCCAACACGAACGCATGGGTGGATCCTGAATCGAACCAGACATCGAGAATATCGTCGACCTTCTCCCAGTCTGCGGGACGGTCGACGATCCCCTCCAGGAACCGTTCCTTGGCGCCCAGCTTGAACCAGGCGTCGGCGCCTTCCTTGCGGAAGATGCCGACGATCCTGTCGATCAGACCCTCCGCGCGGGGGAAATCCTGGCGCGGGATCACTTCGCCCGTCTCCTTGTGCCGGAACACGGTAATGGGAACACCCCAGGCGCGCTGACGCGACACCACCCAGTCTGGCCGCGTCTCCACCATGCCCTTGATGCGATTCTCGCCTTGCGGGGGCACAAAACGGGTCTCGGCGATCGACCGCAAGGCTCGCTGCCTCAGCGTGCCGTCCCCGCCGACCTCTTTGTCGAGGGCGATGAACCATTGCGGGGTGGCGCGGAAGATGACCGGCTTCTTTGAGCGCCAAGAATGGGGGTAGTCATGCTTGTGTCGCGCGCGCGCGACCAGCGCGCCTACATCGGTGAGTGCGGCGATCACCGCGAAATTGGCATCGCCGAATTTGCCTTTGTCGTCGATCACGCGCTTACCGGCGAAGCCTGGGGCCTCGCCGGTAAAGAAACCGGCTTCGTCGACGGTGAAGGGAATTTTCGTGTCGATGCCGCGCGCTTCGAGCGCTCCCTTGTTCGCCTCCCAGATCTCGAAGTCCTCGGTACCGTGACCCGGCGCCGTATGCACGAAACCCGTCCCCGCGTCTTCGGTCACATGTTCGCCGGCAAGCAGCGGAACGTCGAAGTCATAACCTTGCCCGCGCAGCGGATGCGCCAAGGTCAAGGCCGCCAGCGCCGCTGGTGGAACGTGGCCGTAACGCCGCCACCCTGTTACACGCGCGGCTTTGAATACGTCCTCGGCCAGCTTGTCGGCGAGGATTAGCCGATCGCCGACCTTGGCCCAGTTGTCGTCCGGCGCGTGCGTGACCTCGTAGACGCCGTAATCGATCGCGGGCGAAAAGGCGACGGCGCGATTGCCGGGGATAGTCCAGGGCGTCGTCGTCCAGATGACGACCGAAGCCTTGTTGATTTCGTCGGGAAGAAAGAACTCATCGTCATCGGGCCCGATATCGATGCGATGGCCGCTATAGCCTGCTACCGGAAACTTCACCCAGATGGCAGGACTCTCGATTTCCTCGTATTCGACCTCGGCTTCCGCGAGCGCGGTGCGCTCGACGACCGACCACATCACCGGTTTCGAGCCACGATAGAGCAGCCCGTTCATGGCGAACTTCAAAAGCTCGGCGGCGATGGTCGCTTCGGCCTCGAAGCTCATGGTGGTGTAGGGATGCGCCCAGTCGCCCACGCCGCCCAGACGTTTGAATTCTTCGCGTTGCACGGAAAGCCAGTGCTCGGCGTAGGCCCGGCATTCGGCGCGAAAGGCAATCATCGCTTCAGCGTCGGATAGATCGGGCTTGGCTCTGCCCTTGGCGCGATAGTTGTCCTCCTCGACCTTCCACTCGATGGGCAAACCGTGACAATCCCAGCCGGGCACGTAATTCGCGTCCTTGCCCATCATTTGCTGCGAGCGGACCACAACGTCTTTGAGGATCTTGTTGAGTCCAGTGCCGATATGGATGTTGCCGTTGGCGTAAGGAGGGCCGTCATGCAACACGAATAGCTCGCGGCCCTTGGCCTCCTCGCGCAGCTTTTCATAAAGGCCGATGCGCTCCCAGCGCTTGAGCAGCTCCGGTTCGCGCTCAGGCAGCCCCGCTTTCATCGGAAAATCGGTCTTCGGCAGGAACAGCGTCTCGCTCCAATCGCGGCCGGTCTGAACTTTGTGAGCCTCGGCTTCGAGTCTTGCGACCAGCGACTTCGGTTTCTGCATCTCCGGCTTGGCTGCAAGCCGTGCAACACGTGGTTTCCTTCTAGAAGGCGTCTTGGCACGAGGTTTGGCTGCTGCCCTGGCTTTAGCAGCCGCCTTAGGCTGCTTCAGGCGCGTCCTGTTGTTCCGCGCGCCTTTAACGGCGACCGGCTTGGCGGATTGCTTCTTGCCCGCCGGCTTCGCAGTTGAGCGTTTGGGCGCCGTCTTCGTTTTGCGCGCCGCTACGGCACCGGTCTTGGATGCCGCTTTCGCTTGGCGCGGAGCGGTTTTCCCCCGCGTCTTCCCGGCCGGCGGCCCGCCGCGCTTGGTGGATTTCTTCGCCATCTTCCTTTGCTTTGCCTGTTGGCATCAGTCCCCGCGGCGTTCTAGCAACGAGGCTCTCCACATGAAAGGGCTTCCTCGCCGCCGATCAATGCTGCCACGGAAGCCTCACCCTGCTAAGCTTGCGCGGGAAGGAAATCGAGGGAGCGGGGGCATGACACGGTTCTCACCTTTTGTCTTTGGACTATTGCTCGCAGCGTTGCTCGCGCCAGGCGCGTTCGCGGCGCCGGCCAATCAAGCCGAGATGGATAAGGCCATAGCCGAGATCGATACCGCCCGCGCCGCCGTTCGTGCCGCCCTCGACAAGGCTCCACTCGGTTTCCGCCGCATTCTCTTCGTCAAAGACGTTCCCAACGGCTTTGCCGCCTATACCCCGCGGGCCGACAATGTGTTCAAATCGAACGAACCGTTGATCGTCTATGCCGAGCCTATCGGGGTGGTCTGGAAAAAGGAAGGTGAGCAGTTCGTCTCCAAGCTCGTCGTCGATTTCGAGATCCGCACGCCGCAAGGCCAAGTACTCGCCGGGCAAAAGGGGTTCGGCGAATTCGAACTTCAGGCGCGCGAGGCACCGCTCGACTATATGAGCCACGTCAAGCTCGAAGTGAGCGGCGCACCCGCCGGGTCGTATGTGCTGGGACTCACCATCCACGACACTAATAGCGGCAAATCGAGCAGCACGGACCTCCCCTTCGAGATCAAGTAGAGCCCTCCCCTTCGAGCGCGCGCGCGAGCGGAAAGCGCCGCATGGGATCGTCCGCATCGATCTCGGCGAGCATGTTCTGCGCCCGGTCGCAATCTTCGCGCATCTTGCCGGCGAGCTCGCTCGAACCGGCGAAGGTCTGATCGGGGCGCAAGAAGGCGATGAACTCGGCGTCGACCTCCTTGCCATAAAGGTCGCCGGCAAAATCGAGAAGATGGGCCTCCAAGACCGGGTCGCCTGCGCCGAAGGTCGGGCGCGCGCCGACATAACCGGCGGCATGGTGGCGCTTGCCGGCCTGAGCGACGCGCATGGCATAGATGCCATGGCGGACGTCTTGTCCCGGCGCGAGCGGAAGATTGATGGTGGGAAAGCCGAGCTCCTTGCCGCGCCCGGCGCCTTTACCGACAGTTCCGCGCACGCGCCACCAATAGCCGAGCTCTTCCGCCGCCTGGCGCACCTCGCCCTGACGCAGATGCTCGCGAATGCGGCTCGAGGAAAAGGTCGTGTTACCCGCGCCCACCGGGGCGACGACGTCGACGCCAAAGCCGAGCGTCTTTCCGAGCGCCTGAAGCTCGCTGGTCGTGCCGGTGCGGCCCTTGCCATAGGAAAAGTCGTGACCGACGACGACGTGGCTCGCACCTAGCCCCTTCGCCACGACTTCGCTTGCGAATTGCTCGGCGCTCAGAGAGGCAAGCTCGCGGTTGAAGTCGATGACGAAGGTCTGGTCGAGACCGAGCGCTTGCAGCAGTCCGAGCTTGAGCGGCAGCGGGGAAAGCCGGAAGAAGGACGCCTCCGGCGCGAAGAATTCGCGCGGATGCGGCTCGAAGATCACCGCGCCGGCACGCCGGCCCTCGCGTTTGGCGATCGCGATCGCTTCGCCTAACACCGCCTGATGACCGCGATGGACGCCGTCGAAATTGCCGATGGCAAGCGCCGCGCCTTTCAAAGGGGCCGGGACCTCCCGCCAGGAGCGGACAATCTCCATCGCTAAGGGCCTTCGATTCTGCGCTATTGGCGCGGCGCGCGACGGTCGACCATCACCACCGCTTCGCCTTCGAGCACCGTCTTGCCATTGACCGCCGCGTCGCAAGCGAGCGTGGCTCTCGCCTTCTCGCTATCGAGAGCCGTGACTCTGAGCGTCGCGACCACTTCATCGCCGATATAGACCGGCGCGCGGAATTTCAACGTCTGCGAAAGATAGATACAGCCAGGCCCAGGCAGCTTGGTGCCGAGCACGGTCGAGAACAGACTGCTGGTGAGAGCTCCATGCGCAATGCGCCGCTTGAAGATGGTGCCGGAGGCGAACTCGTCGCTCAAATGCACGGGATTGACGTCGCCCGAGAGTTCGGCAAAAGCGGCGATGTCCTCGGCGGTGATTTTCTTGGCGGCGACCGCCTCCATGCCGACGGACAAGTCCTCGAAATAGTAACCATGGCCGAGGCCGACGCCTTTCCCATTATTGGTCATAAGTTTTTCCCTGCTGTTGCGATTGGCGAGGCAAAATAGCGAAGCCGTTGCTGCACTGCAATAACGGGCTTCGCTTTCCCGACCGAAAAATCGTTGAAACGATTGGGTTTAACCATCCATTCACGGCCAAATTCTACTCTCCGCGAAGAGGATTGGCTTTGCGCGCAAGGCGGCAGATTCGAGCACTTCAACAACCACAAAGCGACTTGCCCGCAGGAACGGAGGAGACAATGGCTGTCGATCACAGCATGCCGGTTCTCGTCGTCGACGACTACAAGACGATGATCAGGATCATTCGCAATCTCCTGAAGCAACTCGGCTTCTCCAATGTCGACGAGGCGACGGACGGCAGCTCCGCCCTCGACATGATGCGACAGAAGCAATACGGCCTCGTGATCTCGGATTGGAACATGGAGCCGATGACGGGCTATGAACTCTTGCGCGAAGTCCGCGCCGACGACCGCCTGTCGCACACGCCGTTCATCATGGTGACGGCCGAATCCAAGACCGACAACGTGATCGCCGCCAAGAAGGCGGGCGTGAACAACTACATCGTCAAGCCATTCAACGCGGCGACCTTGAAGGCGAAGATCGACGCGATTTTCGGCGAATAAGCCGCACCACGATAGGAGGGGGGCAATGTCAGGGCGCGGGAGAGCTGCCGCCAGGCGCGGGCGGCGTGCAGAAACCATGCGGCGCGAGACGAGCCGCTCGGTGTCCGAGGAGATCACCGTGCTGGTGAATACTCTGCGCGAGCTGGCGGCGATTCGCGCCACCGCCGAGGACGCCGCCGGCCGCATTCTCGATTCGGCCGAGAATCTGCTCGCCTTCGCCGACCGGGACGAGGCGGAGAAGGCGCAAGAGGCCATCCTCGCCATCATGACCGCCTGCGGCTTCCACGACCTCGTCGGCCAGCGAGTGAGCAAGATCGCCGCGTCGCTCGATCGCATTATCGCCGCACGGGCGCAAGCGGCCGGCATCGCCGCCGGGGAAACCCGTGCGCGGGCAAGGAGGAAGTCTCCCCTTCTCGAAGGCCCCGGCCTCACCGGCACGAGCGAAGAAGCGCAAGCGCACATCGACGCGCTCTTTCGCGACAATTAGCTCACCAGGCGAGCGCCGGCATCGCCGCGAGCGGGCGCCCGGCATGGGCGAACAATTCGGCAAGGTGCCTCGCATCAAGCGCGTCGCCTCCGGTATCGCCGCCGCTATTGGCGGGCACATGCACGCCGCTCGCTACGAACACGGAGTCGATGCCGCTTGCTGCGGCGCCGGCGATATCGGTGTTCACCCCATCGCCGATGGCGAGCACGGCGCTGCGCGGAACGTCGCGGCCAGCCAGCCGGCCGATGGTCTCGAGCGCGAGCCGATAGATCGGAGCGTAAGGCTTGCCGGCGTAGACCACGTCGCCGCCCAACCGCTCGTAGAGAGAGGCAAGCGCCCCGGCGCAATAGACGAGCTGATCGCCACGTTCCACCAATTGATCGGGATTGGCGCAGACCATCTGAAGCTTGCGCACGGCAAGCGCCTTGAGCGCATCGGCATAATCGTCGGGGGTTTCGACCTCGTCGTCGAAGAGGCCGGTGCAGACGATGAGTTCGGCCTCGTCCGGTTTGCCGAGCTTGAGGGGAAGGCCGTGGAAGATCGGCCGGTCGCGTTCGGGACCGAGATGATAGACACTGGCGCCGGCGTGTTTGGAAAGCTCGTGCCGGGTCAAATCGCCGGAGGTGACGGTCGCGTCGTAAGCCTCGTCGGCAACGCCGAGATGGCGAAGCTGCTCCTGCACCGAGGGGCTCGGCCGCGGCGAGTTGGAAAGAAGCACGACAATGCCGCCTTGGGCGCGGAACGCCTTGGCTGCGGCGACCGCCTCGGGAAAAGCGCGGCGGCCGTTGTGCATCACCCCCCAGATATCGACGAGCCAAGCGGCATAGCGCCCGCCGAGATCTCCGATCCTGTCGATGATGGGGATTTGAACGCCGACGGTCATGGCTTGGGTTAGTGGCTCGCTGCGGCAGGGTCAAGGCAGGCGATAGGATATTGGGCGCGACTTTCCGTTACCGCGGCGCGAGCGCGTCCGGTCTATGCTTTCCTTTCCCCCCTCAAGACACGAGGGGGTGGCGCGCCGAAAGGCGCAGTCCATTATGGTGTCCGTGCCGAAGCACGGCGGGCGCCTTCCGGCGCGCCACAAGCGCTCAGGTAGCAAATGCGCTCAAGTAGGCCAGAGGCCGGTAGCGCATCGCCAAAGTGCGCCTGCTCATTTGCGGCGTCTTCGTCAACGCCGGGCCCCGCTTTCGATTGGCCTTACCGCACGCACCCCGCTCGAACGCGGAGAGCGCGAGGCCAAGCCGTCAGCCAGCTCCTGGCGGGGGCTCGTAGTGGCCCCGGGGGGAGCCCCGGCGCCGCCCGAGTGCCCTGGCTGCGAACCAAACCCGCGGGCGCCGCCCCCGTCCCGCCTCACGAACGCCTCGAGAAACGCCCCTAAAACGGACGAGGTGCCGGCATTCTGAGCGGGCCGCGAGCGGCGGGGATAAAATTTTTATGGCGCAGGCCCTTGTGAGCCTTCTCACAGCATTTCGCCGCCGCCAAGCAGCACGGCTTCAAGCTCGATCTGACCAAGAAATAGCCTCGGGCGTGAAGCGTGCCATTGGCAGCGCATTCGAAGAATTTTGCTAAAAATTGCGGTATTTTGCAGCCTGCGATCAGGATGGTTTATACAAGCATTC
>DATLXW010000223.1:0-2164 GCA_035575415.1 Methyloceanibacter sp.
GGCGCGGGGTGGTTCTTGGCGTCCAATCCATCAGTAAGCCCCCGCATGGTCGACATGGAAATTGTAGAGCTTGCGCGCCGAGCCGTAGCGGCGGAACTCGGATGGGTCGATCTGTCCGTCGAAGCCGGCACGCGACAGCACGTCATGCAGCGCGCGCTTGTGCTCGTCGCGCATCGGTTTCTCGATGCAGTCGGCGCCGAGGCTCTTGACCTTGCCACGCACGAATAGGCGGGCCTCATAGATCGAATCGCCGAGCGAATCGCCGGCATCGCCGAACACGACAAGATTGCCGGCTTGCGCCATGAAAGCGCTCATGTGGCCGACCGAGCCCTTCACCACGATGTCGATGCCCTTCATGGAAATGCCGCAGCGCGAGGACGCATTGCCGTCGATTCGCAACAGGCCGCCGCGGCCGGTGGCGCCGGCGGATTGGCTGGCGTCGCCTTCGACATGCACGAAACCGGACATCATATTTTCGGCCACGCCGACGCCGGCGCTGCCGTGAATGATCACGGTGGCGAGCTTGTTCATTCCCGCACAGTAATAGCCGACCGGTCCGTTGATCTCGACGGTGATCGGCACGTTGAGGCCGGCGGCAATGGCGTGGCGCCCGGCGGGATTGTCGATGATCCAATGCCGCTCGTTAGTATTGGGGGAGAGACGATGCAGCGCGGCGTTCAACTCGCGCAGCGGGGTCGAAGCAAGATCCACGTCCGGCACGTTTAGCGCTCCCAGAAATAAACGGTCGCGGGCTCGGGCTCCCAGACGCGCGCCTTCTCGATACCGGGAAGTCCGGCGAGCGCGCGATATTCGGAACCGAAGGCCACATAACGGTCGGTCTCGGCCATGACGGCGGGCTTGCAGGCAATGCCGTCGCGCAAGACGCCGAAGCCGTTCTCGGTGCCGACCACGAAGGTGTAGAAGCCGTCGAGGTCGTCGAGGCTTGCCTTCAGCGCATCGCCGAGGGCGAGCCCGTCGCGCATCTTCCAGGACAGATAGCCGGCGGCGACCTCGGTGTCGTTTTCGGTCTCGAAGCTGAAGCCCTCGCGGCGGAGCACGCGGCGGATATTGTTGTGGTTCGACAGCGATCCGTTGTGCACGAGACACTGATCGGAGCCGGTGGAATAAGGATGGGCGCCGTCCGTGGTCACCGCCGATTCGGTTGCCATGCGGGTGTGGCCGATGGCATGGGTGCCATGCATCGAAGCGAGGTCGAAACGCTTGGCCACAGTCTCGGGACGGCCGACTTCCTTGTAGAGCTCCATGCGCCGGCCCTTGCCCACGAGTTCCACTTCGGGAGCGTCCTTGGCGAGCCAATCAGTCAGCCGCGGAAGCGAGGAATCCTCGATGCTGACCACGGCATGAGTGTCGTGCAGCGTGATGTTCGCGCTCGGGAAGGTCCGGCCGATATTGTCGGCGATCACCTTCATTGCCGCGGCCGAGGGCGCGCGCAAAGTGAGCTTGGTGTGGGTGTCGTCGCCTTCGCCATAGATGGCGAAGCCGGCGCTATCCGGTCCCCGATCCGACAGGGTGGCGAGCATGCCGGCCGTCAGACGGCCGAGTTCAGGTTCAAGCGAGGGGTCCTTGATGAAGAGTCCAACGATGCCGCACATGCAAAAAAGCTCCCTGGTGAAATGCGGCGTTCACCTTGCTATGGGGTGACGCCACTCGTCAACCCATATGAAATAATATTTCACAGGAGGAAAATCAACTGCGGGGATAGATGATGATCGACAGATAGGTCATCGGCCGCTCGACCAGTTCCTCCGGGCCATGCGGAGCGCCGGCGTCGAAGAAAAGCGCATCCCCCGGAGACATCGGGTAGAGCTTGTCGGCGTGGCGGTAAATCACCTTGCCGGTCAACATGTAGATGAATTCGACGCCGTCGTGCTGAAAAAGCGCATAGGGCTCGGCGTCCTCGCTCAACGTGATGAGATAGGGTTCGACCACGATATCGCCCGAGATCTGGTGGCCGAGAAGCTCGTAGCGGTGTCCGGATTTGGTGCCCCGGCGCTCGATCAGGACGCCTTGACCGGCGCGAACATAGGAGCAATCGCGCCGCTCCTCGAAATCGGCGAAAAAGCTCGTCAGCGGCACATTGAGCGCTCGGGCGAGCGCTGACAGCGTCGAGAGCGAGGGCGAGGTGCCGCCATTCTCGATCTTC
>DATLXW010000224.1:0-3259 GCA_035575415.1 Methyloceanibacter sp.
GTCCGACCGCCGGCGCATCGAAGGGAGGGGGCAGGCCGCGGCGCGGCAGCAGCGTGCGCCAGGCCGTTTGACCGGTGAAGCGAAGTCTCGCTTCGGGCGCAATCAATGTGCGGACAGTCGACCACAATCCATCGGCGCCGATCAATCCCTTGCCTGCGGCGTGGCTGCCGTCGGCCGCGCGCAAGACGATGCCGGCGCTTTGCATGTCGATGGCGGCAATGTCGAAGCCAGGTCGCAGCGTTACGGCGGCAAGTGCCTGAGCCACGGAATGCAACCCGGCATGCAGATCGGCGCGATGCAAGGTGAGGTAAGGCGCGCCATAGCGCCGCTCGATATGCGCGCCGAGAGGCACGGCGCCAAGGTTGCGACCCGACAGCCCGTCATAGATCAGAATTGACTCGGGGCTGAAGGCGCTGGGTGCGATCGCGTCGAGTACGCCGATCTCGCGCAATAAGCGCGTGGCGTTCGGTCCGAGCTGAATTCCCGCGCCGGTCTCTTCGCCGAATAGCGACCGTTCCAGCACTTCGCTTTCGATGCCGCGCCTTGCGAGGGCGATGGCGGCGGAGAGGCCGCCGATGCCGCCGCCGGCGACGAGGATGCGGCCTTGCGGGATCGTCATTCCCTAAGCCGCGGGCGCGCCGGGCGGAGCGGTTGCGACATAGAGGCAGGAGGGCGGGTCGCTTTCACTTTCGTGCAAGGACGTATCGTGCACGAACAAGGTCGAGCAGTAGGGGCAGACGATCTGCGCCTCGCGGCCCATATCGAGGTAAACATGCGGATGGTCGAAGGGCGGCGATGCTCCCATGCATTGGAATTCCTTGACGCCGATCTTGATCCGGTCGACGCCTTTGTCGTTCACGAAATGGGGCACGAGGGTTTGAGCCATGGGCGATGCCGAACGTGTCGTTTGTGGAAAGCCGGGCGAGCATAATGAGGCTTGAAGCGAAGCGGTAGAGCAGAATGCAGAAATTCGATTCCGGCGGCGTAACCATCGCCTATCTCGACGAAGGGGAGGGGGAGCCGATCCTTCTCATCCACGGCTTTGCCTCAAATGCCGTCACCAACTGGGTCAACCCAGGCTGGATGAAGACGCTGACCGGGGCGGGACGCCGCGCGATCGCATGCGACGTTCGCGGCCACGGGCAAAGCGAGAAACTCTATGATCCGAATCTCTATGGCGCGCCGGCGATGGCCGAAGATGCGCGGCGGCTACTCGATCATCTCGGCATCGAGCGTGCCGACGTCATGGGCTATTCGATGGGCGCGCGCATCGCCGCCTTTTTGACCTTCACGCATCCGCAGCGGGTGCGCAGCCTCATCCTCGCCGGCACGGGCATCAATCTCGTGCGCGGACTGGTTGGGACCGGACCCATCGCCCGCGCGCTCGAAGCCCCACGCATCGAGGATGTGGCCAACGATACGGCCAGAAGCTTCAGGGCTTTCGCCGAGCAGACGAAGAGCGATTTGAAGGCGCTCGCCGCCTGCATGCGAGGTCCGCGCGATAAGATCTCCGCCGAGACTCTGGCGAAAATCGGCGTACCAGTGCTGATTGCGGTCGGCAGCGAAGATGTCATCGCGGGTTCCGGGCGGCAGCTTGCAAGCCTCATTCCGGGCGCCCAACTGCTTGACATCGAAGGGCGCGACCATATGAAAGCGGTCGGCGATCCCCGCTTCAAGCAGGGGGTGCTCGACTTTTTAACCACGCGGGCTTAGTTGAAGGGGGGGTGCGAAGAGCCGAAAGAGCCCCTTTGGGGCGGAGTGAGGTTCCCATGGTGCAGAAGCCGCTTGCGGCGGAGCCGCAAATCAAGAGCTACGATCCGATCTGGAGCCAGGTGCGGCGCGAGGCCGAGGAGATCAGCGCCTCCGAGCCTGCCCTTGGCGGTTTCATCTATGCGACGGTGCTCGACCACAAACGGCTCGAGGACGCCGTCTGCCACCGGCTCGCGCGGCGCCTGCACCATTCCGCGCTCGATGTCGGTTTGTTGCACAAGACCTTCAACGAGGCGCTCGAAGTCGAACCGTCGCTCGGCGACGCCTTCCGCGCCGACTTGATGGCCACCGTCAAGCGCGATCCGGCGTCGGGCCGGCTGATCGAGCCGCTGCTCTATTTCAAGGGCTTCCACGCGCTCGAGACCTATCGCATCGCGCATGTGCTGTGGAAGGAAGGACGCAAGGATTTCGCGCTTTATCTTCAGAGCCTGATCTCGCGCTTCCTCCAGGTCGACATCCATCCGGCGGCGGTGATCGGCAAGGGCATCATGCTCGATCATGCGACCGGGATCGTGATCGGCGAGACGGCGGTGGTTGGCGACAATTGCTCCATGCTGCACGGCGTGACCCTCGGCGGCACCGGCAACGAGAAGGGCGACCGCCATCCAAAGATCGGGCGCGGCGTGATGATCGGCGCCGGCGCCAAGATTCTCGGCAATATCAAAGTCGGCGATTGCGCGCGCATCGCCGCGGGCAGCGTGGTGCTGCACGACGTACCGCCGCGGCGCACGGTGGCCGGCGTGCCGGCGAAGGAGATCGGTTTTGCCGGCTGCGAGGAGCCCGCTCTCACCATGGATCAGATGATCGATGGCGACGGCGACACCGCCAGCTAGGCCAGGCGCAACGAGCCCGGGCAGGCGGGCAGCGAGGAGAACGCAGTGACCCGCGACGAGATCGTCAAGCTCGAACATTATCTCAAGAAGATGTTTCGCCTTCCGGAGCTCCAGGTGCGGCAGCGGCCGCGCAAAGAGGACTCGGCCGAGGTCTATATCGGCGAGGAGTTCATCGGCGTTCTGTTCCGCGACGACGAGGAGGGCGAGGTATCCTACCAGTTCCAGATGGCGATCCTTGATTACGATCTGAAATAGGCGGCTGTGCCGCCGCGGCACGCGCGTTAACCACCCGTTTAGAATTCCTCCCGTGAGCGCGAGCGGCCCCGTTAGAGTGCTCTTCGCGTGAGGAGTCGGCGGGGGTCGCCCATGCAATCGCTCGCAATCTATCTCTACATTACGGCATTCGGGTTCGCCGCCGCGGGGGTGTTGTCGAGCTTCGTTCATCTCGTTTCCGGGCGCCCGCTGCATTTCGGCATCGAGCAGAGATCGGTTTTGGGCTCGATCGGAGCCGTTTTGCTCCGCATGCTAGCCGGACCCGCCATCCTCATGCGCAATGCTTGGGCGAGGCTGAGGGAGGACCGCTCCCAGCCGGCGATATGGTTCGGTCTATCGGCGGCGATTGCGGCGATGTGGAGCCTGCTTTCGGGAGCGATATT
>DATLXW010000225.1:0-4283 GCA_035575415.1 Methyloceanibacter sp.
AAGCAGGGCGTTACCGCCGATGAGGAGGACGTGCGGGCGATCCTCTCCGACATGGCGCAGAAGAACAATCTCGATGTGGACGGCCTCACCAACGCGCTTGCCCGCGCCGGCGTAAACATCAAGACGCTGAAGGACCGCATCAGGGCGCAACTCGTGTGGCAACAAACCATCCGCGCCAAATTCCGCCGCGACGTGCAGATCGCCGACGCCGACGTCGACGCAGCACTCTCCGAGTCCGGAGAACAGGCCGGGAATAGCGCCGGCGGAGCCGAGCCGGAGACTACGCTGCAATTGCGGCAGGTAAAATACGAGCTTCCGAGCGGAGCGGATCAGAGCGCCATCGCCGCGAGGCTTGCCGCTGCCGAAGGGTTGCGTTCCCGCTTCAACTCCTGCGCCGATCTGGCCAAGGGGGTCACCGGAGCCAGCATCAAGACGCTGCAGGATCAAAAACCCTCATCGCTCGCGCAGCCGGCCCGGCTTCTCGTCATGAACGCCAAGGTCGGTCAGATGACACCGCCGACCATCTCGGCGGCCGCGGTGGAGCTTTATGCCGTATGCGGCAAGCACAAGGTCCGCGGCGACGAAACCGTTCGCGCCGAGACGGAGCGAAAGTTGCTGAATCAGGAAATGGCTCTGCGCGCCGAACGGCTGTTGCGCGACTTAAGGGCGGAAGCGTTCATCGAATACCGTTAATGGGCTTTTCGTGCTAGCCCGTCCTCATGTACGCCGAAGCACCTCCTCTGGCGCTGACGCTCGGCGATCCCGCCGGCATAGGCCCCGACATCGCGCTCCTCGCCTGGGCGCGGCATCGCGCCGAGCTTCCGCCCTTCGTATTGGTCGGAGATGCGCGCGTCCTCGCCGAGCGGGCGCGCCTGTTACAAATCGATATCCCGTTTGAAGAGGTTACGCAGCCGGGCGCGGCTTCGGGCCGCTTCGACCGGGCCTTTCCCGTACTGCCCGTACCAGGACTTGGCCGCGTCCTCCCGGGGCACCCTGACGAGGCCTCTGCGCCCGCGGTACGGGCTTCGATCGAGCGCGCAGTCGCCCTCGTCCAAGCAGGAGTTGCGCGGGCGGTCGTGACCAATCCGATTTCCAAGGCGGTGCTCTATGGCGCGGGCTTCCCCTTCCCCGGCCACACCGAATTTCTCGCCTTCCTTGCAGGCGGTGCGACACCGCCGCAGCCAGTGATGATGCTCGCGAGCCCTACGCTCAAAGCCGTGCCGGTCACGATCCATGTCCCGCTAAAGGATGTGCCGTCCCTCCTCACGCGCGAGTTGATCCTCACCACGCTCGAGATCACGGCGCGGGATCTTAGGCGCCGTTTCCGTGTCGCTCAGCCGCGCCTCGCTGTAACCGGGCTCAATCCGCATGCCGGCGAAGAGGGGACCATGGGCCGCGAGGAGAGCGAGATCATCGTCCCGGCCATCGAGGCTGCGCGGGCGAAAGGCCTCGACGTCACCGGCCCCCAACCAGCGGATACTTTATTCCATACAGCAGCGCGCAAGGAATACGACGTCGCTATCTGCATGTATCACGACCAGGCGCTCATCCCCTTCAAAACGCTCGCCTTCGAAGAGGGCGTCAACGTCACGCTCGGTCTCCCCTTCGTCCGCACCTCGCCCGACCATGGCACCGCCTTCGCGCTCGCCGGAACGGGGAAGGCGAACCCGCGCAGCCTGATCGAGGCGCTGAAACTCGCCTCGTCTATGAGCAGCCAGGCAGAGGACAAGGCGTGAGCACACCTGACGGCCTGCCCCGGCTCCGCGATGTCATCCGCTCGCTCGGACTCTCGGCAAAGAGGAGCCTTGGCCAGAACTTCCTGCTCGATTTCAATCTGACGCGGCGGATCGCCCGCGCGGCCGGTCCGCTCGCAGGTGTAACCGTAGTGGAAATTGGCCCGGGGCCCGGGGGTCTCACGCGTGCCCTCCTGCTCGAGGGTGCCAGTCGCGTCATCGCCATCGAGCGGGACACACGCGCGCTGCCCGCGCTCGACGCCATCGCCGCGCGCCATCCCGGCCGGCTCGCGATCGTCGCCGCCGACGCCCGCGAAGTCGATTACGCAGCGCTGGCTCCATCCGCACCCGTCCGCATCGTCGCCAACCTACCCTATGGCGTGGCGACGCCGCTTCTCGTCGGCTGGCTCAAGACCGAGCCTTGGCCGCCTTGGTTCGATCGGCTCGTGCTGATGTTCCAGCGCGAAGTCGCGGATCGCATCGTCGCCGCGCCCGGAACCAAGGATTACGGCAGACTGGCCGTGCTCGCGCAATGGCGTGCCGCCCCGCGCATCCTCTTTACTTTACCAGCGGAGGCCTTCACCCCGCGCCCCAAAGTCGAGTCCGCCTTGGTCGAATTGGTGCCGAAGGAGTTACCTGCGCCTCCCTGTCGCGTCGCAAGTCTTGAGAAGGTAACGGCGGCGGCGTTCGGCCAAAGGCGCAAAATGCTGCGCGCGGCGCTCCGCCAGATCGCGCCTAACAGCGAGACATTGCTCGACCGGCTCGGCATCGACCCGAAGGCCCGCGCCGAAGAGCTTGCCGTTGCCGAATTCTGCCGCCTCGCCAACGCGCTCGAAGCGAACGCAGGTCGGGAGCGTTAGAGCTGCGACAGCAAATTCCGCACGAAAGCCTCAAGACCCGTGAGCCGCGTGCGCCGCAGCCGCTCCGCCTCCAGAATGGCGCGCACCGCCGCGACCGATTGCTCGACGTCATAATTCACCACGACGTAATCGTATTCGGTCCAGTGCTGGATATCGTTGCTGGCGCCAAGCAGGCGCCGCCGTACCGTCTCGGACGTGTCTTGTGCACGCAGTTTGAGCCGCTGTTCCAGGTCCGCAGCGGTGGGAGGCAATATAAAGACGGCTACGACGTCGCTCCTTGCCCTCTCCCGTAAGGACGCAGCCCCCTGCCAGTCGACGTCGAAGAGAACGTCGCGGCCAGCCGCCAGGGCCTCTTCCACAGGTTTGCGCGTCGTGCCGTAGAAGTGATCGAATACCACCGCCCATTCCAAAAACTCGCCCTGTTCTCGCATACGGGCGAACGTCTCGCGATCCACGAAGTAATAATCCTCGCCATCCCGCTCGCCGTTGCGCGGCGGTCGCGTGGTATGGGATATCGACATTGCAATATGCGGGTCGCCTTCGCGGAGCTTGCGGGCGATCGTCGTCTTGCCGGCGCCAGACGGCGACGACAGCACCAACATCAAACCCCGCCTTGCGATTTCAGGTTTCATTCCCCGCTCATTCGATATTTTGCACCTGTTCGCGCAACTGGTCGATCACCGTCTTGAGTTCGAGACCAATGCGGCTGATTTCGACATCAGCGGCCTTCGCGCAGATCGTGTTGGCCTCGCGATTGAATTCCTGCGCGAGAAATTCGAATTTGCGGCCGACTGGCTGGCCGCTTTCGAGCAATTCTTCCGCCGCCTCTATATGCGCGCGCAACCGGTCGAGTTCTTCTTGAATGTCGGCCTTCGCCGCCAGAAGCAAGGCCTCTTGATGCAGCCGTTCCGGATCGAGCGCGGGCCCGGCTTCGACCAGCCGCGTCACCTGTTCGCTAAGCCTCGCGGCAATCGCCTGGGGCTGCCGCGCGGCGGCTTTGGCGGCGCGCTCGACGAGTGCCGTGATCGCGGCGATTTGCTTTTTGATCACCGACTGAAGGCGCTCGCCTTCCCCGGCGCGAGCGGCGATTAGCGCATCGAGCGCCTCGGATAGTCCAACAAGCAGCGCCTGGTGCAGCGCCGCCTGCGCTTCTTCGCTCTCTTCCCCTTCCGTCGTTTCGACCACGCCGCGCATGGCGAGCAGCGCATCGACACGCGGGGGCTTCAATCCGGTCAGTTCCCTGGCGCGCTCGGCCACGGCCTGGGCCTGACGCAGCACCGCCTCATTCAATTTGATTTCGGCAGGTCCGCTTTCACGCTTCACCCATAATGACAAGCTGCAGTTTCCGCGCGCCAACTTTTCCTGCGTGAGTGTGCGCGCCTTGATTTCGAGCGCTTCAAACCCGCTGGGCAGGCGCAAGCGCAATTCGAGGCTTCGCCCATTGACGCTGCGGACTTCCCAATGCCACGCCGTTTCGCCATGCACGCCCTCGGCGCGGGCAAAACCCGTCATGCTCTTAAACGTCATACTGTCCGCCTTGACCGCAGGGCTTCGCTCCGGGATTGCAGCTTATAAGCCGAGTCGCAAGGCCAAGCATGCCAAGACCGCGGCCTTGGTGAACGTTCTCGCGCTCAAACTGCGCCTAGCGATTTGGATTCCTTAAGGGTTTTGGCACCGCCTCGCCGCTCCC
>DATLXW010000226.1:0-16654 GCA_035575415.1 Methyloceanibacter sp.
GTCGACGCGATTGCCGCCGCGCAGGGCTTTCCGGCCTGGCGCAAGCGCTTTTCCGGTCTCGCCTCGGAGGGGCGGCTCGGGCGCGAGCAAGTCCTGCTGCTCAAACCGCAGACCTTCATGAACGAGTCAGGCCGCTCGGTCGGCGAGGCCGTGCGCTTCTATAAACTCCCACTGGACAACGTGGTCGTGTTCCATGACGAGATCGACCTCGCGCCGGGCAAGGTCCGGGTAAAGACAGGCGGCGGCGTCGCCGGCCATAATGGTCTGAAGTCCATTACCGCCTATATTGGCAACGACTATGTCCGCGTGCGGATCGGCGTCGGCCATCCCGGACAGAAGGACCTTGTTGCCGGCTACGTGCTGCACGATTTCACCAAGGTTGAGCATGAATGGCTCGAGCCGCTCCTTGGCGCGATCGCCGCGGAAGCGCCCTTCCTCGCCGAAGGCGCCAACGACAGGTTCCAATCGCGCGTCGCCCATGCCGTGCAGGCCGGCGACGAAGGCAAGCAGGAAGCCATAAGCGCCGGACAGGCGCCCGAGCGCAAACAGGCGCCTTCCGAGCGTGAGGCCGGAAAGTCGACTTCCAAGGAAGGCCCATGCGGCATTCTCCGCCGCTGGTTCGGTTCATGAGGTTCAGCTAAGCATGGGTTTCAAATGCGGCATTGTCGGACTGCCGAATGTCGGCAAGTCGACCCTGTTTAACGCGCTGACCGAGAGCGCGGCCGCGCAGGCCGCGAACTATCCGTTCTGCACCATCGAGCCGAATGTCGGCGAAGTCCCCGTGCCCGACCCACGGCTCGACAAGCTCGCGGCCGTAGCCAAATCGGCGCAGATCGTGCCGACGCGGCTCACCTTCGTCGACATTGCGGGCCTGGTGAAGGGCGCCTCCAAGGGCGAAGGGCTCGGGAACCAGTTCCTTGCCCATATTCGCGAGGTGGACGCCATCGCCTATGTGCTGCGCTGCTTCGAAGATTCAGACGTGGTGCATGTCGAGGGCCGCGTCGACCCGATCGCCGATGCCGAGACGATCGAGACCGAGTTAATGCTCGCCGACCTCGAGAGCCTGGAACGGCGGCTGCCGATCCTCGAAAAGAAGATGCGGGGGCAGGACAAGGAAGCGAAAAAAACGTCCGAGTTGGTCGAACGCGCGCTCGCGCTTCTGCGCGAAGGCAAGCCGGCGCGACTTGCCAACGCGAGTGAGGAGGAGCGCCCCCTGTTTAAGAGCCTCGGGCTCCTCACCACAAAGCCGGTGCTCTACGTCGCCAATGTCGACGAGGCCTCGGCCGCGACCGGCAACGCCCATTCGGCGCTGGTCGCCGAGCGCGCGGCAAAAGAGGGCGCTGGCTGCGTCGTCATCTCCGCCAAGATCGAGGCCGAGCTTGCGGAGCTTCGGCCGGAAGAGCGCCGCGTCTATCTCGCCGAGCTTGGGCTCAGCGAGCCAGGGCTCAATCGGCTCATTCGCGAGGGCTACAAGCTGCTCGGCCTCATCACCTATTTCACCGCCGGACCGAAGGAAGCGCGCGCCTGGACCGTGCCGCAAGGCACGCGCGCTCCGCAGGCGGCAGGCGTGATCCACACCGACTTCGAGAAGGGTTTCATCCGCGCCGAGACGATCCCTTACGAGGACTATGTGGCGCTCGGCGGCGAGGCCGGCGCGCGCGATGCCGGCAAGCTCAGGCTTGAAGGCAAGGACTACGTCGTCCGGGACGGCGACGTGCTTCACTTCCGATTTGCGACTTGATTTTTCATGATTCCGGTTTCGGCACCGGCTTTCGGCTGCGCTTCTCAGCAGGCTTGGCCAGCGCCGCCTTCGAGGCGCCGGGCGGCATCGATAGCGGCGGGGTGACGCCCATAGACACATAGACGTTCATCAGCCGCTCGACGCCGCCATCGGCCGGCTTGACCCAGGCCGAGGGCACATAGATCAGCGCGCCGCCGAAGGGCACCGGCGCCGAGGGTACCAACAGCCCAAGATAAGAATGTTCGCCGATCACCACGGGTTCCGGCGAGGGCATCAGCCCGAGAACCGCCGCGCCCCCCTCCCCGCCGAAGAAGCACCAGACCGGCTGCATGGTCTTGAGGCTATCGTTGTCGCTGCCGCGATCGACGATGGCCACGAAGCGCTTGGACAGATCGTAGACCGTCGAGACCAGCGGGATGCGCATGATCAGCCAGTCGACGCTGCTCAAAATGTAGGAAATGAACGTCCGCAAACCGGACTCGACCAAGAGCCCTAGCACGAAAATAGCGGCGAGAATGATGGCGAGACCGAGCAAATAAGCGACGGTCGAACTTGGCGAGAGTTCGAGCCCGAGCGAACGGCCAAGCGCAATGATGAGGCTGCCAAGGAAGCTGCCTGGACCGGCATAGCTTGCAATGAGCGAAGCGATCCATGCCGTGACGAAGAGCGTAAGCGCGATCGGCAGGAGCGCAAGCAGGCCGGCGAGAAAGGTGCGTAGGATGCGGCCCAAGCGGTTCTCCGTGCGGCAATCGAAGGGCCGCAGAGCTTGGCCGCGCGGCAGGTCCGCGTCAACTCCCTTCGCGCGAGGATTCCCGCGCGAGTCCGGTCAACCCACGCGCTTCAATTGATCGGCGGCGGCCACCTGGCGCAGGAAATTCTCCACCGTATGCCGCAACTGCTCGGCTTGGCGCGACAAATCGCGGCTCACCTGAAGCATCTGCGTGGCGGATTGGCTCGTCTCGTCGACCGCCTTGGTCACGCCCGGCATATGCGCCACCACGTCTTCGGTGCCGCGCGCGGCTTGCCGAACGCTGTGCGAAATTTCCGAGGTCGCCGCCGATTGCTGCTGCACCGCGCCGGCGATCTCCTGGGTGTTGCGATTGACCTCGGCCATGGTCGTAACGATCGACTGCATCGCCTCGACGGCGCCGTTGGTCGAAGCTTGGATGGCGGCGATTTGCTGCTTGATGTCTTCGGTCGCCTTGGCGGTCTGGTCGGCGAGCGTCTTCACTTCGCTCGCCACCACGGCAAAGCCCCGGCCTGCCTCGCCGGCGCGGGCGGCCTCGATGGTGGCGTTCAGCGCCAGCAGGTTGGTCTGGGCGGCGACATCCTGGATCAGACTCACCACATCCCCTATCCGTTGCGCCGCGCTTGCGAGCCCCTCGACCTTCAAATTGGCGGTGCGGGCGTTTTCGGTGACCTGATTGACGATGCGGCTCGCGGTCGCTACGCGCGTGCCGATCTCGCTGACCGACACAGCAAGCTCCTCAGCGGTGGCGGCGACCGTCTGCACGTTGGCTGAGGCTTCGTCGGAAGCGGAAGCCACCGTGTTCACCCGTTCATTGGTATCGCTGGCAAGTGTTGAGAGAGCGCGCGCCGTCTCGTCCATTTGCCGCGCGCTTTCGGCAAAGGCGCTGAGAATGCCGGCTATCGAGCCGCGGAATTGATGAATCAGCTCTTCGGTGCGCTGTTGCGAGGCAAGCCGGCCCTGAATCTGGCTGTCCTGCTCGGATTTGTGGCTCTCGCTCCAGCGGATCGCATCGGCCTGGAAGGCCTTGAGCGACTTCGCAAGCTCGCCCACCTCATCGGCGCGGGAGACATGCGGGACCAAGCCCTCCATGTCCCATTTGATGAAACGCAGGATCACGGCATTGAGGTCGATGAGCGCCTGGGCGATGCCGCCTCCCATGACATAGCCCAAGACCGCCGCCAGTGTGCCTGCGATCAGCATCGAGAGCAGCGCGGCAACGGCCGGTGCCGAAATCACGCTGGCAAGCGCGGTCGACACGATAACGGCCACCAGCGCGGTAGCGACGAAAGCGAGCGTCAGTCTCAAGCGCAAAACCATTTGACTTCTCTCACGATTTTGAATTGCGGCGCCTGTGGAGTCCCTCCGCTCAGGGTGCCTCCGGCTGGCCGAAGGCGAATCCTGATACGTACGAAGCGGCGTAAGCCTCTTCTTTTGCGGTTAAAACTCCCTTAGGGCCGCAGCCTTTGGAGACAAAAAGCGATCCTAACGGAGTGCCGCGGCGATATTGCCGCCGTCGACCGTTTCGACATGGCCGGTCGTCTTGCGTGCTTTGGCGAGCGAAAGGAAGGCCTGAGCCACATCTTCGGCCATGACCTCGGCATGCAGCAGGTTGCCGCTCATATATTCGGCCTCGGAGATACCCCGGGCCTTGGCACGTTCGCGGATCATTTCGTCGGTGAGCAGGCCGCTTCTGATGCGGTCCGCGTTCACACCATTCGAGCGAATTCCGTCTTTGCCGTAGTCGAGCGCATATTGGCGCATGAGCAGCATGGTCGCCGCCTTGGGCAGTCCATAGGGGCCGAAATTCGCGCCAGGATTCACCGCCTGTTTGGAGAGATTGAATAAGAGAACGCCGCCCGTTCCCTGCTTCAGCATGATGCGCACGGCTTCCTGCGCCACGGTTTGATGCGCGAAGAAATTGAGTTCGAAGCTTTGGCGCAGCACCGCATCGGGTACCTCGCCGATGCGGCCCTGCCAGGCGGCGCCGGCGTTGGAGACGACGATATCGACGCCGCCGTAGCGCTCGCAGACGGCGGCAAAAGCCGCCTTGACCTGTTCGGGCTTGGTCACATCGCATTGCAAGCCTAAGCCTTTGACCGCCGCAGCCGCCTTCTCGGCCGCCGGGCCGTCGATGTCGAGGATAGCAACCGCGGCGCCATCGGCCGCCAGCGCCTTGGCCGTCGCGGCACCGATGGCGCCGGCGCCAGTTATCAAGGCCACCTGCCCGGTCAGCGGTTTCGCTACCGCTCCTTTCAGCTTCGCCTGTTCGAGGCTCCAATATTCGAGTGCGAAGAGGTCGCTCTCCGGCAGTGGCTCGTACCGGCCGATCGCCTCGGCGTCGGTGATGACCTTGACGGTGTTTTCGGCAAGATCGGCGGCAATGCTTGCGTCCTTGGCCGTGCGGCCGAGACCGAACAGTCCAACCCCAGGCACGAGCGCCACGCGCGGGCTCGAATCGAGTTTCGTCTTGGTATTGCCGGCGGCGGCGTTCTCGCGCGCGAAATAAGCGTCGTAGTCGGCGGCGAATTTCGTCACCGCCTCCCGCACCGCGACGGCGAAGTCCTCGAGTTTGCCTTTCTCCGGTGGCGGCACGATAAGCGGCTTGTTCTTGGTGCGAATGATGTGATCCGGCGTCACCACGCCGCGCTGGCTGTAGGAGGCAAGCTCGGCGCCGTTGACATAAGCAAGGATCTCGGGCGCGCTGCGAAATTCGGCGATGAAGCGGACCGGCTCGGCGCCGTCCGTCTTGATCGCGCAGGCGCCGCGAATGATCGGAGCGATCTCGGCCGCGCTCGCAACCGGCGCCGAAAACTGCCGCGCCGGAAACACGACCGGCCTTCCCTGCCGCAGCCTGCTCTCGGCGAGAGACACCATCTCGATCATGCGCTCATAGGCCTCGCGCGCCGTTTCGCCGAAAGTAAAAATGCCGTGCTTGTGCAGGATGAGCCCCTCGACATCGGGCTTTTGCTCGAAGACCTCGGCGGCAGCCTTGGCAAGGCCGAAACCGGGAGCAATGTAGGGCACGACGCCCATACGCCCGTCGTAAATCTCGCGCGCCAGCGCCTCGCCATCGGGCTGGTCGACGATGGAGAGGACCGCCGCAGCATGGGTATGATCTACGAATTTATGCGGCAGGAACGCGTGCAGCAGCGTCTCCACCGATGGGTTTGGTGCCGAAGCGTCGAGCAGGTTGAGCCGCTGCACGTTGACCATCGCCTCGTCCGACAGCGCCGCGAGCGCGCGCAGCTTGCGCAAGGGCTTAAGCTTGACCGCCGGCAGGCCCCATGGCTCGATATCCGCCATGTCGGCGCCGGAGCCTTTGACCGCGATCACCTCGTGCTCCTCGCCGAGATCGTCGCGCGCTTTCGTCTTGACAGACGTGTTGCCGCCTCCGTGCAGCACAAGCAGCGGATCGCGCCCCAAAAGGCGGGTGGTATAGACGCGCAGCGCAATGTCCTCGCCTACACCCTGCTTGGCATAAGCCGCGATCATCTCCGCCGCGGCAGCGTCGTTCCATTGACTTTTCATGGCGCGCGTTGTGGCAAGTTTCTCGGACGCGCACAAGAGGTCCTAGAAAGAGGAGCGGGTTAGGCCTTGAGCGCAGCCTGAATCGTGTCGAGCACGCGCGTAAACGCGCCAAACACCCAGTAATGGCCGGCCCCCTGAACCACATTGAGCTGGCAATTGGGCAGCAGCTCGGCGAGTTTGTAAGCCGCGCCAGGCGGAACGATCGTGTCGTCGCTTCCCTGCCAGATCAACGTCGGCACATCGATGTCTTCGAGACGCAACCGCCAGGGGGCGCAGAAGAGCCGCAGGTCTTGCCGCGCGCCCTTGATTCCCCGGCGCAAGCCTTCTTTGAGCGCGGCCTGGAGATTGGCTTTGACCTCCGCTTGCTTGAGCAGCGCACGATCGGAGGCGACTACGCGCTGCATCAGCCCGCGATAGGCGACGTCCGGCGCGGTGCGAACGAGCATCCGCACGAGCCAAAAGAAGCTTGCACAGGTTGGGTCGGATCGCCCAATCCTGGTGAAGATAAAGCGATGCAAGCGCGACATGCGGATGCGGTCTTTGCAATCTGCAACCGGGCCGACCGGGCTGATCAAAGCGAGGAGCGCGACGCGATCGTGCAGCGCAGCGGCGGCCGCTAGCGCATGCGGGGCGCCCCCCGATACACCGAGCAGGGCCAAATCTTCGAGCTGAAGCGCATCGGCCAAGGCCGCAATGTCTGCCGCAAGTTCCATCAGCGAGCCGGCGGGGGCGTAGTCGGATAATCCGTATCCCGGCCGTTCCGGGGCGACGATACGGAGCCTGCGCGCCCGTGCGGCCTCGTCGGTGAGGGCGAACATGAAGCGGGAGCCCGGCGTGCCGTGAAGGGCAAGGACCGCCTTGCCTTGCGGGTCGCCGAATTCGGCATAGCCCAGCGAGCGCCCGCCGGCGATCCGGTAAATTTGCGAGGTCCGATCGGCTGTCCGCAGTTCGGTTGTGAGTATGCGATTCATGTGTTTCCGCTACGGCCCACGGCCATTTCTATACCATAATGCCTGTGCACACCGCCGAACTGCGTCAATTCAAGGAGTCCTCGCATGACCGCGTGGGAAATCAAGGGGCGCGAATTCGGCAATTGCAATTGCAACTATGGCTGCCCCTGCCAATTCAACGCCGGCCCGACCCACGGCCACTGCCGCGGGCTTGCCGTCTACGAGATCGAGGAGGGTTATCACGGCACGACACGGCTTGACGGTCTCCGCGCAGCGGGAATTTTTCGCTGGCCCGGCCCGATTCACGAAGGAAAGGGCGAGGGCGTGCACATCATCGACAAGCGTGCCACCCCGGAACAGCGCGCGGCGCTCGCCCGCATTCTGCGCGGAGAGGACACCGAACCCTTCGCAACTGTGTTCGCCGTGTTCGCGGCAACCTGCGAGCGCCTGCACCAACCTCTTTTCGCGGACATCGACTTTGAGATCGACATCGACGGCCGGACAGCCCGCGCTTGTATCGCCGATTTGGTGGAAATGCGTGGGGAGCCGATCCTCAATCCCGTGACCGGCGCCGAGCACCGCGTGCGCATCGTTCAACCGAACGGCTTCGAATTCGCCGAAGCCGAGATCGGGCGCGGCTGGTCTAAGGTGCAAGGACCCATCGCTTACGAACTTTCCGATACCTATGGTCAATTCGCCAAGATTCATCTCTGTCAGAGCGGCATAGTCCGCTGAACTTCTATGAGCGACGCGGCGGTAGAAAGTCTGTTTCGCCGCGACAGCCTTGCCGTCGCGGGGGCTCTCTCCGCGCTCATTTTGCTCGCTTGGTTTGCCCTTTTGCTGGGTGCCGGCACCGGGATGGATCCGGCCGCCATGAGCGGTTGGATTCTGCCGATAGATGTGCCGGCGTCGCTCAGCGGCGACTGGACTCCGGCTTATTGGCTGATCGTCTTTTTCATGTGGGCGGCGATGATGGTGGCGATGATGCTGCCGTCAGCCTCGCCGACGGTACTTCTCTACGCGCGGCTCATCCGCGAGGCGTCAAGCCGACGGCAGGCAGCCGAAGACGGCGCGGGACGGGTCACAGTCTTCGCGTCCGCCTATCTTTTGGTCTGGGGCTTATTCAGCTTGATCGCTGCCGTGCTGCAATGGGGGCTTGAGCATTTCGGCGCCATGTCGGCGTTGATGAATGCGCGTGTCGTGCCGCTGGCGGGCGGCTTGTTGATTGCGGCCGGCCTCTATCAGCTCACGCCGCTGAAGACCGCCTGCCTCAAGCATTGCCGCGGGCCGGCGCATTTCATCGCCGCGCACTGGCGCCCTGGCTTAGACGGCGCCTTCCGCATGGGGCTCGCGCACGGGCTCTATTGCCTCGGCTGTTGCAGTCTGCTGATGCTGCTCCTGTTCGTCGGCGGAGTGATGAATCTCGTCTGGATAGCGGCGCTCTCGCTCCTCGTCGCGATCGAGAAACTGGTCCGCTTCGGCGCCCTGATATCGAAGGGCGCGGGGGTCCTGCTCATGGGTGCAGGCTTTGTCTTACTGGCGACTGCCTAGAAAACTCGCGCGCGGAGGCGAACGCTTAACGCGAATAGAACTCGACGACGAGGTGGGGCTCCATGATCGTAGGATAAGGCACGTCGGAGAGCGTGGGAATACGCGTGAGCTTCGCCGTCATCTTGTTATGATCGACTTCGAGATAGTCGGGCACTTCCCGCTCGGAGCTCTGCACCGCTTCGAGGACGAGGCCCAGATCGCGCGCCTTGTCGCGCACCTCGATAACGTCGCCTTCGCGGCAGCGATAGCTCGGGATGTTCACCCGGCGGCCGTTGACCTTGATATGGCCATGGCTGACGAATTGGCGCGCGGCGAAGACGGTAGGAACGAATTTGGCCCGATAGACGATGGCGTCGAGCCGCCGCTCAAGCAAGCCGATGAGTTTCTCCGAGGTGTCGCCGCGCAGCCGCGCCGCCTCGCGATAGATGGCCTTGAACTGCTTCTCGGTGATGTTGCCGTAATAGCCCTTCAGCTTCTGCTTGGCACGAAGCTGCTGGCCGTAGTCGGAAAGCTTGCCGCGGCGCCGCTGACCATGTTCGCCGGGTCCGTATTCCCGCTTGTTATAGGGACTCTTCGGCCGGCCCCAAATGTTCTCGCCGAGCCGCCGGTCAATCTTATGCTTGGCATGCACGCGTTTGGTCATGCTTTCAAAACTCCAATAGCCAAATCGGTCCCTTGCGCGGACTTCCGGCGCCATCTAACCCCTTGCTAGTGAAGGCAGGAAACCGCCGGAATCCGACGCCGGCATCCTCGACACGAGGAAGCTCAAGGCTTCGCCCGCGCTCTGTTACACGCGAATGGCTGAAAGTGTCAATTGCGGGGTAAAGCCTAGCGAGGGGCCGGGACTCCTTGCGCCGCGGTCGCCTGGGCCGACTGGACGTAGGCGTTGATGGCGCTTTCCACCTTTTGCTTCTGCTCAGGCGGACAGGAAGGTCGCTTCGGTGCCACAAGATCGGTGCTCTGGTCCGCTTGCCCGCCGCCTTCCGGCACTTCCGTAATCTTCGCGTTGCCGGAGAAATAGGAAGCGGAGAACATATGCAGCGCGTTGATCATCATCAGCTGCTGCTCGCTCCATTTCTTCTTGGCTATCTCGCTTTGCATCATGGCCTGGTAGTTGGCTCGGGCGAGGCTCTCCAACTCGCAGGCCTCGGCATAGGCCGAGCGCGTCGCGGCGCGGATCACCCGCCGCGCATCCTCGTCGGGGATAAGAAAAACATTGGGATTGGACTTGTCGACTTTGACGGATTTTCCGTCCGGTCCGGTTTGGGTCTCGGGAATGATGGAAAAGGCGTAGGTCATGAGCACGCGCACCGCGCTGTCGCTCAAACCGCCCTTGGGTTGCGTTTGCGGGGCCGTCGCGCGCTGCCCGAGTTCCTCGGCCACGGGTTTTACACCACTATCGTCCGCCGCGCGGGCTTGAATCCCGAGCAATAAACCCAAAATTGCCGCGGTTGCGGCTCCGCCCTTCCAAAACCATGCCCCAAGCATCGGCTGCCCCTCTCCTCCCGTGGCGGACGCTAGCATATTGCAGCAATCGCAATAGGACAAACGGGGCGGAACTATGACAGATTTTCAGCGGTCGGAGCGATGACGCGACAACGCCGCCACGATTCCGCGCCAGGTGCGTATGTCTTGCTCCGTTGCGCCCATGCGATGGAACATGTTGCGAATGGCGCGCACCATCGCCGGCCGCTTTTCCGGCGGGCGTAAGAAGCCGGCGCGGTCGAGTTCCGCTTCGAGATGCGCGAACAGTCCGAACAATTCTTTGCGCGTGGCCGGGCGCGTACGGGACGTGTGGAGGCCTTCGACGACCTGGCCGCTGACGGTAGCGCCGCGACCGAGCGTGGCCTTCGTCCTCTGCCGTTTCATCCATTCATAGGCGACCACCAGAACCGCCTGGGGCAGGCTCAGCGAAGCGCAATCCGGACTGACGGGCGCGGTCAAGAGGGCGTCGGCAAGCGCGATCGTGTCATTGTCGAGGCCGCTTCGCTCGGGCCCGAAGAGAATGCCCGAGCGTTCTCCCGCGGCTTGCCGGCGCCGCAGCGCCTTGGCGGCGCCCTCGGGCGAGAGAACCGGCTTCACCATGCCGCGCAGCCGCGCCGTGGTCGCGATCACATAATGAAGATCGCCGATCGCCTCCTCCACGCTCGCATAAATGCGTGCACGCTCGATCACGAATTCCGCATTGGCGGCTGCGGCAGTCGCCCTGGCATTAGGCCAGCCATCGCGTGGCGCCACCAACCTGAGATCGCTGAGGCCGAAATTGGCCATGGCGCGGGCAGCAAAGCCGATATTCTCGCCGAGCTGTGGCTTGACCAGGACGACGGAAGGCCCTTGAGCGGTAGGCCCCACCGGCGTCCGCGGAGGGCGCTTCTTGCCTTGCGGCTTGCTTCTTGCTTTTCCCATGGGACGACGATGCTATAGAGAAGCCGTTGCCCGCAATGGGCGCGCTCCCCTCTCCGGAGATTTCACGCGTGAACAAGATCAAGGTAAAAAACCCCGTCGCCGACCTCGACGGGGACGAGATGACCAAAGTCATCTGGCAGATGATCAAGGAGAAGCTGATCTTCCCCTATCTCGATCTGCCGCTCCTCTATTTCGATCTGTCCATCCAAAATCGCGACGCAACCGACGATCGGGTGACGGTCGAGGCCGCGCACGCGATCCAGGCCTGCGGGGTCGGCGTCAAATGCGCCACCATCACGCCGGACGAGGCGCGGGTGGCGGAATTCGGCCTCAAGAAGATGTGGAAGTCTCCGAACGGCACCATCCGCAATATTCTCGGCGGGGTGATCTTCCGCGAGCCGATCATCTGCAAGAACGTGCCGCGGCTCGTGCCCGGCTGGACCAAACCGATCGTCATCGGCCGCCACGCTTATGGCGACGTCTATCGCGCCGCCGATTTCCGCGTGCCTGGCAAGGGGAAGCTCACGATTACGTTCGAAGGCCAGGATGGCTCCCGTATCGAGCATGTGGTGCA
Organism: Methyloceanibacter sp.; assembly: GCA_035575415.1. GTDB lineage: Bacteria > Pseudomonadota > Alphaproteobacteria > Rhizobiales > Methyloligellaceae > Methyloceanibacter. The sequence goes on from DATLXW010000226.1 coordinate 11,502, forward strand.
CGACTTCGAGGGATCGGGCGTCGCGCTCGGCATGTACAATCTCGACAGCTCGATCCGCGATTTCGCCCGCGCGAGTTTCAATTACGCGCTGCATCGCAATATGCCCGTCTACCTCTCCACCAAGAATACGATCCTGAAAGCTTATGACGGGCGCTTCAAGGACCTCTTCGCCGAGATCTTCGCCGCCGAATTCGCCGACGAGTTCAAGCGGCGCGGTCTCACCTACGAGCACCGGCTTATCGACGATATGGTGGCAGCTTGTCTTAAATGGTCCGGCGGCTATGTGTGGGCCTGCAAGAATTACGACGGCGATGTGCAGTCGGATACCGTGGCACAGGGCTTCGGTTCGCTTGGACTGATGACGAGCGTGCTGATGACTCCGGACGGAAAGACGGTGCTCGCCGAAGCGGCGCACGGCACGGTTACGCGCCACTACCGCCAGCATCAGCAGGGGCGCGAGACGTCGACCAATTCGACCGCTTCGATCTTCGCTTGGACCGGCGCACTCAAGCATCGCGCCAAGCTCGACGGCAATGAAGAGTTGCTCGCCTTTGCCGAGACGCTGGAGCGCGTGGTCGTTTCCACCATCGAGGCCGGATTCATGACCAAGGATTTGGCGCTTCTCGTCGGCGCCGATCAGCGCTGGCTCTCAACGTCGGGCTTCATCGACAAGGTCGGAGAGTCTCTGCGCCGGGAAATGGCCGACCGCGTCGCCGCCTAGGCGCGGCGTTTGGCCTCCGCCGCTGCGCCCGTATCGGCGATCTTGGCCGCGATCGCTTCGAGCGCCTGATCGGCGCGGGCGCCATGGGGACCGCCGGCCTGGGCAAGATCTGGCCGTCCGCCACCCCCCTTGCCGCCGAGCGCCTCGGCGCCGACGCGCACGAGATCGACGGCGTTGAAGCGGCCGGTCAAGTCGTCGGTAACCCCGACCACAAGCCCGCCCTTGCCGTCGGGTGCGGTGTTGGCGATGGCGACGACGCCTGACTTCACCTTGACCTTGCCCTCGTCGGCCAAGGCCTTAAGATCGTTGTTGGGAAGGCCCGCGACGCGAAGCCGGAAAAACTTCGTGCCGCCGACCTCGACGATATTGGATTCCTCGCCCTGCACCGCGCCAACCCCGCCGAGCGCGAGCTTCTTCCGGCTTTCGGCTAACTCACGTTCGAGCTTGCGGCGCTCGTCGATGATCGCGGCAAGTCGCGTGATCACCTCGTCGGGCGAGACTTTGAGCAATTCGGCAGCCTCGCGCACGCGCTCGTCCTGGGCGGCAAGATAATTGCGCGCGGCATCGCCCGTCAGCGCCTCAATGCGCCGCACGCCTGAGGCGACCGCGCTCTCGCCCACGATCTTGAAGAGACCGATATCGCCGGTGCGGCGGACATGCGTGCCGCCGCAAAGTTCGATGGAATAAGCCTGACCTGCGCGCGCGCTCCTGGGATCGAAGCCCATCGACACGACCCGGACCTCGTCGCCGTATTTCTCGCCGAACAGAGCAAGCGCTCCCTTGGCGATGGCTTCGTCCGGCGTCATCAGATGCGTCTCGACCGGCGCGTTCTGGAGAATCATGGCGTTGACCAGGTCCTCCACCGCGCGGACTTCTTCGCGCGTCAGCGGCTTTGGATGCGAAAAGTCGAAGCGAAGCCGGCCCGGCTCGACCAGAGAGCCCTTTTGCGCGACATGGGTGCCGAGCACCTGGCGCAGCGCCTCGTGCAAGAGGTGGGTGGCGGAATGATGCGCGCGCGTGGGAGTGCGGCGGGCATGATCGACCTCGAGCTGAACTTCTTCGCCGAGCTTGAGCGATCCTTTCTCGACCATGCCTTGGTGCAAATAGAGTCCGTGCAGCTTCTTCTGCGTGTCCTCGACGTTGAAGAGCGCGCCTTTAGGGCCGGCGATGGTTCCGCGGTCGCCGACCTGGCCGCCTGATTCGGCATAGAACGGCGTTTGATTGACGAGGACGATGCCGCGCTCGCCCATTTTCAGTTCCTTGACGCGCTTGCCGTCCCTGATCAACGCCACGATCTCGCCGGTGGCGGTCTCCGTCTCGTAGCCGAGGAATTCGGTCGCCCCGAGTTCCTCTTTCAGCTCGAACCAAAGCGCTTCTGTCGCAGCCTCGCCCGAGCCAGCCCAGGACTTGCGCGCCTCTTCGCGCTGGCGCTCCATGGCGGCGGCGAAGCCTTTGGCGTCGACGCCGATCCCGCGCGCTTTGAGCGCATCCTCGGTAAGGTCGTAGGGAAAGCCGTAGGTGTCGTAAAGTTTGAAGGCGATCTCGCCCGGCAGCGTGTCGCCGCGCTTTAGGCCCTTGGTCGCGTCGTCGAGCAGCTTCAGCCCGCGCTCAAGAGTCTCGCGGAAACGCGTTTCCTCGAGCTTCAATGTCTCCTCGATCAGGCTTTGCGCGCGTTCAAGCTCATGATAGGCGCGGCCCATCTCGCCGATCAGGGCGGGAACCAGACGGTAGAGCAGCGGTTCCTTGGCGCCGAGGATGTGCGCGTGCCGCATGGCGCGCCGCATGATACGCCGAAGCACATAACCCCTGCCCTCGTTCGACGGCAGAACGCCGTCGGCAATCAGGAAAGAAGAGGCACGCAAATGGTCGGCGATGATGCGGTGCGAGGGTGCATGCTCGCCCTTGGCCGGAACGCCGGTGAGATCGACGGAGGCGGCGATCAGAGCCTGGAACAGGTCGATGGCGTAATTGTCGTGGGTGCCTTGCAGCACGGCGGCAATGCGCTCGAGCCCCATGCCGGTGTCGATCGAAGGCTTCGGCAGCGGAATGCGCTCGCCGCCGGGAAGCTGCTCGTACTGCATGAAGACGAGATTCCAGATCTCGACGAAACGGTCGCCCTCGGAGTCTTCGCTTCCGGGGGGGCCGCCTTCGATCCCGGGCCCATGGTCGTAAAAGATTTCCGAGCAGGGGCCGCAAGGTCCGGTGTCGCCCATCGACCAGAAATTGTCCGATCCTGCAATGCGGATGATTCTCTCCTCGGGGAAGCCGGAAATCTTGTGCCAGAGCTTCGCCGCCTCGTCGTCCTCGGCGAATACGGTGATCAAAAGGCGATCGGTGTCGAGGCCAAAATCCTTGGTGAGAAGCTCCCAGGCGAGCAGAATGGCGCGCTCCTTGAAGTAATCCCCGAAGGAAAAATTGCCGAGCATCTCGAAAAAGGTGTGATGGCGCGCGGTATAACCGACATTGTCGAGATCGTTGTGCTTGCCGCCAGCGCGCACGCATTTCTGCGCGGTGGCGACACGCGGGGCGTTCGGCTTCTCGGCTCCAGTGAACACATTCTTGAACGGCACCATGCCGGCATTGGTGAACATCAGCGTCGGATCGTGGCGCGGCACAAGCGGGGCCGACGGCAGCACGAGGTGATCGTTCTTGGCAAAAAAATCGAGAAAGCCGGCACGGATATCGTTCGAGCGGACGGGCGCCGGACCCGGCCGGCGGACCACTTGCGCCTGCGTGGCGCTTGCCTTGGCTGCTGCGTGACCTTTGGCGGAATTCATGGCGTCGTTGACGGGAGACCTCGGCGCTGTTGGACGCTTGCGCGGACTTTCGTGACGGCCCAGCCGATTCGCCAAGGCCAAAACACCGCAGGCCCTCTCCCAAGGGAAAGGTCAGCGTCCCGCCGCCAGACATAGAGTGCCGAAGCAAGGCTGGCAAGCGCCCGCTAAGGCTTGAGGAGCGGCAAACTTATGCCTTCCCGCCCGGTGTCAGGAGCGGCGGCTGCGCCTCCCGGCCCCGGCTAGCGGCGCGACCGTCCCATCCCCTTCGGCAAGGCCGCCTTCGCCATCGACACCAGCCGTCTCGGAGCCGCCTTCGAGGATCTGCCCGGCGAGCAGGCCCGCATTCTGTCGAATAGCGCGCTCGATCCGGTCGGCCATTTCGGGATGCTCCTTGAGATAGGCTTTGGCGTTCTCCCTCCCCTGACCGATACGCTCCGAATCGAAGGAGAACCAGGCGCCGGACTTCTCGATGATCCCAGCTTTCACCCCGAGATCGACGAGTTCGCCCGTTTTGGAGATGCCCTCGCCATACATAATGTCGAACTCGATCTGCTTGAAGGGCGGAGCCACCTTGTTCTTCACCACCTTGACGCGGGTCTGGTTGCCGACCACCTCCTCGCGCTCCTTGATGGCGCCGATGCGGCGGATATCGAGCCGCACCGAGGCATAGAATTTAAGCGCGTTTCCGCCGCTCGTCGTCTCGGGCGAGCCGAACATCACCCCGATCTTCATGCGGATTTGATTGATGAAGATCACCATGCAACGCGACTTCGAGATCGAGGCGGTAAGCTTGCGCAAGGCCTGGCTCATCAGCCGCGCCTGCAAGCCTGGAAGCTGTTCGCCCATCTCCCCTTCGAGCTCGGCCTTCGGCGTCAGCGCCGCGACCGAGTCGACGACGAGCACGTCGATAGCGCCCGAGCGCACCAGCGTGTCGGCGATTTCGAGCGCCTGCTCGCCGGTGTCGGGCTGGGAAATGAGGAGATTTTCGAGGTCGACGCCGAGTTTGCGCGCATAGACGGTATCGAGCGCGTGCTCCGCATCGATGAATCCGCAAATGCCTCCCCGCTTCTGCGCCTCGGCGACGACGTGCAGCGCAAGCGTGGTTTTGCCGGAAGACTCGGGACCGTAAATCTCGATCACGCGGCCGCGCGGCAACCCGCCAATGCCGAGCGCGATATCGAGCCCGAGCGAGCCGGTTGAGATCGCCTCCACCTCGACCGCCTTCTCGTTCTGGCCGAGCCGCATGATGGAGCCTTTGCCAAAGCCGCGCTCGATCTGAGAGATCGCGGCCTCAAGCGCTTTTTCCCTATCCATCTCGGCTCCTTCAACCAGGCGCAGCGCGACGTTCAACATGGAGGTTCTCCCTTATTTCACAAGCCAGCTCTGAGTCGCAAATGAGCGGTCCGCCGCATCTTCGCCCCGGGGGTTTCCATTCAGCCTGGGGGGACGGCTTGGGCCGCGGGGCGAAGATGCGGACTAAATTCAATGTACACGTTTTGTTCTCAGTTCGCAATCTGTTCTTTTCCGGTCAGGGCAGAAAAAGGCCGCCTCTAAGGGCGGCCTTAGCCCTAAACGTCCCGGGAGGCCGATCAGGGCCTAACGCCAACAGCGAGCGCACCAGCAGCCGCGCAGGGGCCTGCAAACCAAGGTTCGTC
>DATLXW010000227.1:0-10438 GCA_035575415.1 Methyloceanibacter sp.
GGCCCGGTGGCCGAATACTGGGCCTGCCGCGAGCGGGCGGCGATCATGGATCTGTCGCCCTTGCGCAAGTTCGAGGTGACCGGCCCGGACGCGCAGGCGCTTCTGCAGTATGCGCTAACCCGCAATGTGCGGAAGCTTGCCACGGGGCAGGTCGTCTACACCGCGATGTGTTACGAGCATGGGGGCATGATCGACGACGGCACCTTGTTCCGCCTCGGCGAGAATAATTTCCGCTGGATCGGCGGCGACGACTATAGCGGCCTTTGGCTGCGTGAATTGGCCGAGAAGCTCGGATTGAAGGCATGGGTGCGTTCTTCAACGGAGCAACTGCACAATGTCGCAGTACAAGGACCGAAGAGTCGCGAAATCCTGCGCCAAGTGATCTGGACTGCGCCGTCGCAACCGAACCTCGACGAGCTTGGTTGGTTCCGCTTCACCATCGGCAGGATCGGCGCTTTCGACGGGCCCCCGGTTGTCGTGTCGCGCACCGGCTATACGGGCGAACTCGGCTATGAAGTGTTTTGCCATCCCAAGGATGCGCTCGCCGTGTTCGATGCGATTTGGCAGGCTGGAGAGCCACACGGCCTCGCCCCGTTCGGACTCGAAGCCCTCGACATGGTGCGCATCGAGGCCGGGCTCGTCTTCGCCGGTTACGAATTCTGCGATCAGACCGATCCGTTCGAGGCCGGCATTGGCTTCACCGTGGCGCTCAAGGGCAAGAATGAAGACTTCGTGGGCCGAGAGGCGCTGATCAGGCGAAGCGAGCACCCGCAGAGAAAGTTGGTCGGGCTGGAGATGGAAGGCGACGAGCCGATCGGGCACGGGGATTGCGTGCATGTGGGCCGCGCACAGATCGGTGCCGTCACCAGCGCCACCCGCTCGCCAATTCTGCAAAAGACGATCGCGCTCGCGCGCGTCGACGTCGCTCATAGCGCAATCGGCACGCAAGTCGAAGTCGGCAAACTCGACGGGCACCAGAAGCGCCTGCCGGCGCGCATCGTGCGCTTTCCGCATTACGATCCTGAGAAGACGCGGGTACGCGCATAATTCCGACGCTTGTATCTTGGCGCCATGATACGCGCTGTTCTGCTCGATCTTGCCGGCGTGGTTTATGACGCCGACCGGCCGCTGCCAGGCGCGATCGAGGCCGTTGCGCGGCTGCGTGAGGCTGGCTTCGGCCTGCGCTTTCTGACCAACACCACGCGCACGCCGCGGCGCGCTTTGCTGCAGCGTCTCGGTGGCATGGGTTTATCGCTCAGCAGCGAAGAACTGCTTACGCCGGCGCAAGCCGCCCGCGACTGGCTTGCCGCGCGGAGACTTTCGCCGCACCTTCTGGTCCATCCCGCCCTCAAGGAAGACTTCGCCGGATTGCCCGAGGGTGAAGGTCAAGCGGTGGTGGTCGGCGATGCGGCCCACGGCTTCAGCTATGACGCGCTCAATACTGCGTTCCGTAAGCTGCTCGAAGGCGCCGAATTCGTGGCACTCGCGCGTAACCGCAGCTTCAAAGACGAGGATGGCAAGCTCAGCATCGATACGGGAGCGTTCGTTGTGGCACTGGAATATGCCAGTCTGCGCGAGGCGGTGTTGCTCGGCAAGCCAGCTCCCGATTTCTTCCAGGCAGCAATCGCGAGCCTCGGTTGCGATCGCCGGGAGGCAGTCATGGTCGGCGACGACGCAGAGGCCGATGTCGCCGGCGCGCTCGCGGCGGGATTAGGGGCGGCGCTTTTGGTGCGGACGGGAAAATACCGGCCCGGCGACGAAGAGAGATCGCAGCCCGCACCGACGGCAATCGCGGCGGACCTCCCCGCCGCGACAGAGTGGATCCTCTCTCATCGCGGCGACGGGCCGCGATGAGAGGCAAAGCGTATTACTCCGCTGCAGCTTGCTTCACCGCCAGGAAGGCTTTCATGGAATCGTCCATCGCCTCGATCCAGGGCGTGTGGTGCAGCGGCGCCATGGTGCCGGTGCAAGGCGACTTGAAGGCCTTGTCGCGATAGCCGAGGATCGAGTGCTCCTTATCGTGCTCCCACTGCTTGAACTCCTCGACCGTCATGTCGATGTCGAATTTCGGATAGTCGGTCGCCGCGCAAAGCTCGCGTACGTAATCGGCCTGGAAGTCGATTTTCTCGAAGGCATTCTTCAGGGCCTCCTCGCGCTTGACCCAGGCTGCATCGTCCTTGGCCATCTCCTCGCGCGAAGGAATCTTGATGCGGCCGAGGATCACATCACGCGCATACCAAGCCTGTGCGTCGAACATGGAGAACGTATAAAACTGATCCTGCATGCCGAGATACATGAGCTTCGGATTATCGAGCCACATGATCCCTTTATAGAGATGCGGCGGATGCATGCGGTTGTGCGTGCGTAGCTTCAGGTCGTCGGTCAAGAACGGGAAGTGGTGCTGGTAGCCGGTGCACAGGATGATGGCGTCGACCTCCTTGCTCGAGCCGTCCTTGAAATGAACCGTTCTGCCCTCGACTTTGGTGAGCAGCGGGCGTTCCTCCATGCTCTTGGGCCATTTGAAGCCCATCGGCTGGGTCCGCCAGCACATGGTCACGGACTTGGCGCCATATTTATAGCATTGTAGTCCGATGTCCTCGGCGGAATAGCTCGCCCCGACGATGAGCAAGTCCTTGCCCTTGAATTCGTCGGCACTGCGGAAGTCGTGCGCGTGCATGACGCGGCCGGGGAAGGTTTCGATCCCGGGGAAATAGGGAACATTCGGCACCGAGAAATGGCCAGTCGCCACCACGACCCAGTCGAAAGTGTCGGTGCTGACCTTCCGATCGGGCAAATACTCGACCGTCACCGAGAATTTTCCGGAATTTTTGTCATAGGTGACGAGGCGGACCGCGGTGTTGAACTTGATCCAGGGTCTTATGCCAGCAACCTTGGCGCGACCGATAATGTAGTCGTAGAGGACTTCACGCGGCGGAAAAGATGGGATTGGCTGCTTGAAATGGTCGTCGAAGGTATAGTCGGCGAATTCGAGACACTCTTTCGGGCCATTCGACCACAGATAGCGATACATGCTGCAATGCACCGGTTCGCCGTACTCGTCGGTGCCCGAGCGCCATGTGTAGTTCCATAGGCCGCCCCAGTCGCTCTGCTTCTCATAGCAAACGATGTCCGGAATTTTGGCGCCCTTGCTCTTCGCTTGCTCGAACGCCCGCAATTGGCTGAGGCCGCAGGGCCCAGCCCCGATGACGGCGACGCGATCTGCCATGATCACACTCCCTCTTTCCCGACCTGCACTCGATTCAGACCTGCCGGCGCCCGTTCGCGGCAAATGCCGCCCTTCCAACGGTCCCGGCGACCCTACCATTGTAGACCAGTGTCAGACCAATTTGTCAAAGTAAACCGAATTGGTATCGCAGATCGTCATCACTTTGAGTGTCTTACGTCCGGTATAAGGTCTTGAAGCACAAGAAAGCAGCAAGCCTTGGCGCGTAACGCAGCGCAAGTATAACGTTCATTGGCGTTAAGCCCAAAGTGGAACCAATTTGCGTAAGTGTTGCGGATTGGTATTGTCCTCGGATCGCGAACCGGTCTAAGCTTTTGCGCTCAGTGCCCAGCAGAAAACGGCCGTGCAAGCTTTCTTGGGCACATAGTGCCAGTCGCGACGCCGGTTCCGACGGTCGTACCGCCGATCGCTGCGAGGGACCAAACGATGACCAAACCCGCCATCACGGCGCTTAGTCGGCGCCAGTTTCTTTCTTCCACTGCGGCCGTAACGCTTATGGCCGGTGTCTCTGTCCCAAAATTCGCTTTCGCAGCCGAGAAGGTCGTGAAGATCGGCTTTCTCGCGCCCTTGACCGGCGAGGTCGCCGCCTGGGGCAAACCCGGTCTCGACGGCTGCCGCATCTGGGCCGACTGGGTCAACGAAGCCGGGGGCGTGAAGATCGGCGAAGACACCTACAAGATCGAGTTCGTGCCCTATGACGATGAGTACGATCCCGGCAAGGCGCGTACCGGCGCCGTCAAGCTCATCAAGGAGGACGGCGTGCAGTTCATCATGATGCTGGGCGGCGATCCCTGGCCGGGCGTGTCGCCGGTCTCGGACAAGGAGAACATGCTGTTCTCGACGCTATTGCCAAGCGACCTCACGCCCGAGACCAAGAAGCTCGTCGCACCTTGCGAGGTCCACCCGATTTACAACGTGACCGGCGTCGAATGGCTTGCCGAGAACAAGCCGGATCTCAAGACAGCGGTCATCTGCGCGCAAGACGATTCCCTCGGCAAGCCGTCGGTGGCGACCTATCTCGCCGCTTTCGAGGCCGCCGGCATCAAGGTGCTCGGCGATCCGATCTTCTTCGATCCCGCGACCACCGACTTCGCGCCGATCATGTCGAAGATGCTGGCGCTCAAGCCGGATATCATTTGTCTCGATACGTGCTACGCCGACTATGTGCACCCGCTCACCGAGCAGGCCTTCCAGCAAGGCTTCAAGGGGCAGATGATCTCCTGCACAGCCGACTTCTACCCAAAGATGGTGGAGAAGACCTCGAAGGAATTCATGGAGGGCTTCATCTTCCAGTTCCCGGATTTCGACGATCCGGCCCTCAACGAGCCTCAAATCAATTTCAAGGACCCCAACGGATTTTTCGAGGAATACAAGAAGCGCTTCGGCGAGGATGAATGGAGCGCGGTGTCCTGGGAATATGCCTCGATCATGAATCTCTGGACCGACGCCGCCCAAAAGGCCGGCACCACCGATCCGGAGGCCGTGCTCAAAGCCATGAAGGACGACGGCAAAGGCAAACACATCTTCGGCGAAGCCGAATGGTGGGGCAAGGAGCTGTTCGGCATCGACAATGCGCTGGTCGGCTTCTGGCCCGTGGTCGTCATCGAGGACGGCAAGGCGAGGATCAAACAGTACAAGTCAATTCCCGCCTGGTGGGCCAAGCACAAGGATCTTCTAATCAAGCACTTCGAAGCGCTCGGCCAGATGTACTATCAGCGGACCTAAGCGCTTCGCTCCAGGCACGGCCGCGCGGGGGGCACGGCCGGCTTGGCGCCAATGCGAGTCACGGCGGCTGCCCGTCCCCATGCCGCGGCCGTCCTGATATCATTCGGGATCTCCCTGAGCGCGGCCTTGGCTCGCGCGGAGCATAGTGATGAGCCCAGAGCTGTTCCTGCAGACGGTGGTGAATGCAAGCTATGCCGCGAGCTACATGGCGCTCATCGCCGTCGGCTTGGTGCTCATCTTCGGTGTCATGGGTGTGATCAATTTCGCCCATGGCGAGCTTTATATGGCTGGCGCTTACACCGTCGTCGGACTCTATGCCGGAGCGGGCTTTCCCTTCTTCGCCGCAGTGTCGGTCGGGCTGATCTTCGTCGGATTGCTCGGTCTTCTGATGGAATACGGCCTGTTCAGGCCTTTGCGCGAAAATCCGCTCGGCGGCCTCATCGCCTCGATCGGGTTTCTCCTGATCCTGCAAACTATTGCCGTGCTCGGCTTCGGCGTTCGCATGAAGACCGTGCCGCCGCCGACTCAAGAGAAGATCGTGTTCGCCGACGGCGTCGTGCTGACCTATCAGCGGCTTTATGTCATCGTCGCAACGGTTGTGCTGCTCTCGGCGCTCTGGCTCTTTTTGCGCAAGACGAAGTTCGGCTGGGCGTTGCGCGCCTGCGCGCAGGACCGCGAGGCCGCGGCGCTGCAGGGAATATCCATCAATCAGACCGCCCGGCTCGCCATGTTCATCGGCGCTGCCTTGGCTGGCGTCGCCGGGGCATTGACGGCGCCGCTCGTTTCGCCCACCCCGTTCATGGGTCATCCCGTCATCATCACGGCCTTCATCATTATCATCGTCGGAGGCGTGGGCTCGCTCGAAGGCGCAGTGGTGGCGGCCATCCTCTACGCTTTCGTGAACACCTTCGTCACCACGATCTATGACGGCACGCTCGCCAATATCGTTGGTCTTCTGCTGATGCTGATCGTGCTGATCCTGAAACCAACCGGATTGTTCGGAGCCAAGGAACGTGTCTGACCGCACCTTCGCGCAGCTTTTCCCGTGGGTTGCCGGCGCGGCGTTGCTGGTCGCGGCGTTGGTCGTTCTGCCGCATTTTCTGTCTCACTCGCAGCAGGAAATTCTCGTCCTCCTCGCGATCAACGTACTTCTGGTCTCGAGCTACCGGCTGCTCACGCTCACCGGAGAGTGGTCGCTTGCACACGTCGTGATCATGGGCGTCGGCGCCTACGCATCGGCGCTCGCCGCCAAGCTTTGGGCGTTTCCCGTGCCGCTCGCGATGTTGTTCGGCGCCTCGACCGCGGGACTGCTTGCCTTTCTTCTGAGCTTCCCGCTTCTGCGCATGAAGGGCTTTTATTTCCTGATCGGCTCTTTCGCCGCGGGTGAGATCATCCGGCTGGTCTGGAAATGGAGCGAGCTCACCTGGCTGTTCGGCGGTCCCAAGGGAATAAAACTCATTCCCCCCTTCCCCACAATCGATTTGCCTGGTCTCTCGATCGATTTCTACGATCCAGTCAACTATTACTATCTTTGCCTGGTCGTCGTCGCGCTTTCGCTCTTCGTCCTCTACCGCGTCGAGCATTCGCGCATCGGCCTTACCTTCCATGCCATCCATTGGCAGGACAAACTCGCCCAATCGGTCGGCGTGAACACCTTCCGCTATCGCATGCTCGCCTTCGTGATATCGGCTTTTTTTGCCGGGCTGGCCGGCGCCCTCTACGCGCATTACGTCGGCACGGTGAATCCGAACCGGTTCGGCGTCGAGGAAATGGTCTATGTGCTGATCTGGGCCATCGTCGGCGGCACGGCGACCTTCTATGGACCGATCATCGGCGTAGTGATTCTGACCATCCTCAACGAGGTGGTGTTGCGGGCGCTCGATGTCGATCAAATGCGGCCGATGTTCTACGGCGCGATCCTGATCGTCTCGATCTTGTTCTTGCCGAAGGGCCTCGAAAGCCTGAGGCCGAAGATCAAGGAATGGCTTGCCGCACGCAAAGCCAAGGGTGCGGTTACGCAGCGGCAGCAGGCTGAGCAGCCCGCCGAGTGATCAGTCAATCGCTTTCGCCGCTCGTTTGCGGCGCGAGCAAGAGAAAGGCCGCGGCCATCAGTTTGCGCGTGTCGTTGAGCATGGCCGGGCGCTCGCGCCGCCAACGCGCGAGCGCCGCTGTGGCGCTTTCGAGCGCAACACTTTCGGAGTCGAGCATTCGCAGCCGGTGCTTCGCTTCGGCGGCGATTTCGCGCCAGCGCATTTGCCAGCGCGCGCGGTAGGTCGGGCGGTGGCGCGCCTCCATGCGCATGTGGAAGAGAGAGCTGCGAGCGATGCGCGGTGCATCCATGCGCGCGACCCAAGGCGCCGAGCTACGCCAAACATCGAGCCCTTGGCGAAAGAGAAGAGCGATGGCCTCGCCATGCCCCGCGGCGTCGAGGCAGACCCCATAATTGGCGAGCGCGGTGCCGAGCCTCGGATCGATTGCCGCGAAATTCTCGCGGGCGATCCGGAGCGCTTCCCCAGCTTCCTCTTTGGCCCTAGCGGCATCGCCTTCTGCAAACGCGGCGACTGCCCGCTCCGAGGCCCGCTCCCAGGCAAGATCGGCCTCGGTCCAACCGGCAGCGAGCAGCTCCTTCGGGCTCCAGCTTTCAGCCGCCAAGATAGGCTCGTTTGACATGCTCGTTGTTATGCAGCTCGTGCGCCGGACCTTCGAGCGCAATCGACCCGGTCTCGAGCACATAGGCATAGCGCGCGAGTTTCAAGGCAAGCTCGGCATTCTGCTCGACCAGCACGACCGGCACGCCGCGTTCCACAATGTCGCGGATAATGCGCGCGATTTCCTGTACCATCACCGGCGAGAGGCCCATCGACGGCTCGTCGAGGACAAGCATTTTCGGGCGCGACATCAGCGCGCGACCGATGGCCAGCATTTGCTGTTCGCCGCCAGAGAGCTGGCGCGCCCATTGCTGGCGCCGCTCTTTCAGCCGCGGGAAATGTTCGAACACCTCGTCGAGGTCCTTTTCGATCTGCGCCGCGTCGCGGCGGAGAAAGGCGCCGGTGCGCAAATTTTCCTCCACGGTCAGGTCCGGAAACACACGGCGCCCTTCCGGCACATGGCCGACGCCGAGGGCGACGATCTTTTCCGGCGCGAGCCTATCGATGCGCGTCCCTGCAAAGATGATCTCGCCTTGGCTCACCGGCGCGAGGCCTGAAATGGCGCGCAGGGTCGTGCTTTTGCCGGCGCCGTTAGCGCCGATAATGGTGACGACGCCGTCTTTGGGCACCTGCATATCGATGCCCTTGAGCGCCGCCACCTTGTGGTAGTGGACGTGAACGTTCCTCATCTCAAGCAGCATCGACGGCGCTCCCGAGATAGGCCTCGATCACGGCCGGGTTGGCGCGCACTTCCGCCGGCGTCCCTTCGGCAAGCCGCGTTCCGAAATTCATCACGGTGATGATCTCGCACAGCCCCATCACCGCCTGCATGTCGTGCTCGATCAGCATGATGGTGACGCCCTGCTCGTCGCGGAGCCGCCGCACGAGGCGCGCCATACGTTTCGTCTCTTCCGGGTTCATGCCGGTGAACGGCTCGTCGAGCAGCATCAGCTTGGGACCGGCGGCGAGCGCGACCGCCATGCCGAGCGCGCGCTGATGGCCGTGGGACAGGTTGGCGGCGAATTCGGAGGCGAGATCCTGCAAACCGAAGAAGAAGAGAATGCCGCGGGCCTTTTCGTCAGCGGCCGCTTCGCTGGCGCGGTCGCGGCGGAAGATGCGACTAATCAGGCCGGCCTTGGCGCTGCGATGGCAGCCGAGCCGCACATTGTCGAGCACCGACAATTCGTGGAACAAGGTCGTCCCCTGGAAGGTGCGGATGAGCCCGCGCTCGGCGAGCGCGCTGGTGGCGTGGCCGGAGACATCCTCGCCGCAATAGATCACGTGGCCCGAGGACGGCGCGTAGAAACCGCTGATGACATTGAAGGTCGTGGTCTTGCCGGCGCCGTTCGGACCGATCAGGCCATGGATGGTGCCGGGATAGACGTCGAGACTGAAGTTGTTGACGGCGATGATGCCGCCGAAGCTGCGCACCAGATTGCGGACCTGGAGGATAGGTTCTACGGCTTGCGGCATGTGGCAGTTACTCGGTGAACGTGGAACGCTGCCGATCATCTTCCACATTTTCTGCGGCGCATGCACTCTGATTCTCCTCAGGAATCCGCGCCCAAAGCGGACTCTTGCAGGTTCACTTGTCATCGCCGCTTGACCAGGCGATCCAGTAACTACCGCCCTCTTTTTGGGGATGAGCACAGGGATTAGCTGATTGCTGCTTTCGCGGGAATGACAAGGGCGAAGGGGTAGAAGCTAGGCGTAAGGCGCGGAATGCCGCGCTCTTACCGAGTGACGCGGGCGCCGCGCGGCAGCACTCGCAAATAAGGCCCCCAGACGCAGACATCGCCCCAGCCGCACACGCCGCCTTGGCAGGTGCGCTTATATTCGCAGGAGCGGCAGCGATAATAAGGCTTGCAGCCGGTGCACATGGCGATGCGCTGGCAATCCTTCCAGATGAGCGCGTTCGCCTCCGGCGCCAGCAGCAGAAGAAGGCCCGCGCCGAGCAATGCGGCCACACCGAGCATCCCCAATGCTTTGCGCATTCAGGCCCCCATTGCCGCGATCCCGCGGCGCTCTCAGTCCCCGGAGTAGAGTGCCCGTTGCCGGGGCGATGATCAAGCGCCCTTCAGATCAGCGGTAAAGCATGACGTGGGCCGGAGGGGAGCGCCGCTCCCAGCCCGAGCGCTCGAGCGCAGGCGTGTCATCCTCCGCGACCGGATAGCCGATGCAGAGATGGCCGATAAAAGCCCAGGACTCCGGCACATCGAGGATTGAACACATGCGTGCCGGATCGAGGATCGACACCCAGCCAAGCCCGAGTCCTTCCGCGCGCGCCGAAAGCCAGAGCGTGTGGATGGCGGTCACCACGGAATAATCGAGCGTCTCCGGCATGGTGGCGCGGCCGAGGCCAGAGCCTTGCGCGGTGCCGCGGTCGGAAAAGACCGAGAGCTGGCATGGCGCATCGTCGAGACCGGCGAGCTTGAGCCGCGCATAGAGCGCGGCGCGATCGGGCGCCTGCATCGCCAGCGCTTCCTCGTTGCAGGCTTCGAAACAGGCGCGGATCGCCGCCCGCCGCGCGCCATCCTCGACGATGACGAAGCGCCACGGCTCCGACAGGCCGACCGAAGGCGAAAGACAGGCGATCCCAATCAGCCGCTCGAGGGTTCCTTGCGGCAGCTTATCGCGCTTGAAGCGACGTACGTCGCGCCGCCATTTCAGCAGTTCGTAGAACCGCGCTCGAAACCCCGCATCGAATTGCGGGGCTCGTTCCGCCGACAAGGCATTCTCCACCGGGGTATCCATGCGCAGACCCTAGCATGCTTGCGCCGTGTGCGCTCCGCTTGCGAATTTGCTCGGTCGTGGTTCGACT
>DATLXW010000228.1:0-3842 GCA_035575415.1 Methyloceanibacter sp.
CGGAGCGATTTTTTGGCGACTGCTTGCGCAAAGTTGAAGCTTGGCGGCGGGCTGGCTAGCCTTTTGTCACAAAACGGGGGACGGGGCTGGGGGGCCTTTTCACCCGACCGAACGCGGCGAAGCTAGAGGGACTCCGGAGCGAAAAAAGCGAGGCTCGGGAACAAGATGGGGGGGCGAGCCGAAGCCCGATACGAAGGCCATGCCTTTGGCGCTCGGCTCGTTTCGCAGGGAAGACCGGCCCGGCTCAGCCCGGGCCGGTTCTTTTTGCCCAGGTTCACGAGGCCATTTGACGCGTTCAAATGCCGCTCCGGCAGGTTCGATGAACCAAGCGACAGGTCCATCATCGCTTTCGGCACTCTCGGTATGGAAGGGCTTCCCCCGCGGGCGCGATGACGGCGAGGATGTACTCAGCGCGGGGGAGGCGGTGACGCGCCGCCGTAAAGCGCGCGCCACTCTTTGCGGGTCAAGCGGCGGGGCGCGCCGACGGCATAAGGATCGAAGGGCGCGACCGTCTTCTTGCGGTCATTCTTCTTTGCCTTCGCCGCCTCATTGGCGGAAGCCCGTTTCGCCGCTTCGCGTTGCGCCGCTTCCTCCGCCGCCGCTTGCTGCCTCGCCTGCCGCTTGAGCTGCAAACGCGACGCCTTGTTCCGCGCGGGAGTGGCCTTGGCGCTGCCTCCCGCGGACGCCCGCGCGAGCTTCTTCTTCGCCCCGCCCGCAGCCGCCGCCGTTTGCGGCAGCGCGCCGTGGAGCACGATCGCCGTGTTCGTAAGCCCTTCCGCCTTGACCAGCGCAAACAGCGTGCGCGCGTTCTCGGGCGCGAGCCGCACGCAGCCATGTGAAGCCGGCCGCCCGAGCTTTCGCGTCTCCAGAGTGCCGTGAATGGCGTGGCCCCTGCGGGTGAAGAAGATCGCGTGCGGCATCGGCGCATCGTCCCATTGCCGCGAGTACCAGATCTCATTCATCGAGCGCGCGGGGTAGCTCCCGGCCGGCGTGTCGTAGGCGGCAATTCCGGTCGAGACCTTCCAGCGATGGCGCTCGAAGCCGTCGACGAAGACGCGCATGGCTTGCGCTTCCTTGTCGATGAGTACGACGATCTTCGCCTTGAAAGCGGCCCCACTCGTATGCGCGCTGTCTCCGGTCTGCGGCGCCTCGCCGGTCGTGCCCCAGGCGGGGGCGGCTTCCGCCGCCGCGGGCGAAAGCAAGGCCGCCGCTAAGAGCGCGGCGATGAGCCGGCACGCGCGTGTCCGGCCGCGAAAGGGCGCCGCAAGGAGCCGCATCACACTCTCCTTTCAGAGAGGTCCGCCAAGCAAAGCGACTCGAAGCGGAAAGCTTAGAACGGAATTGACGCGGGCGTTTGCGCGCATAACGCTCCCCCGCGCGAATTTCCTCCTCCGTGGCGCCGCCGCCACAGGGGGAGCTGAGCACATATTGTCGCCGATGCCACATCGTCGACCCCGGCAAGGTTGCCTAAGCCTCGCATTGCAGGCCACTATGAGGCCGATTACGGCCGGACGAATGCTGCTGCCAGACTAGCAATGGCCCCAAGTGAATTCGTTACAGGAATAAGAGGTGCAATGGACGTAAGCTCACATACGGCGCTCGCTCAACGTTGAGGCCTAGACCACCGTGCGTGTCGAAGCAGCGATTCTCGAGCTTCAAAAACTCGATCGCTACATTCTCAATCCTCGCCACCCGCGCGGTCGGCATAAGGCGAGGGTCTTTAAGCAAACGCTCGGAATCGAGCGAAGCGATGCGGTCTGGCTCCGGCAAGCCTTGCTGGAGGGGATCAAGAAGGGTGATGCCGTCGCGACAGCCGCCGACGCCTTTGGTAAA
This sequence comes from Methyloceanibacter sp., assembly GCA_035575415.1. Taxonomy (GTDB): domain Bacteria; phylum Pseudomonadota; class Alphaproteobacteria; order Rhizobiales; family Methyloligellaceae; genus Methyloceanibacter. Next base: position 1,834 of record DATLXW010000228.1, read on the forward strand.
CGCTACCGCATCGATGTCCCGCTGGAAAGACAAGGGCGGCGTGCTGTGGTAAGGACGGTGTGGATCGAACGCTCCGGGGAAACCGTTCCCCGCTTTATCACCTGTTGGGTGTTGTGATGGCCGAGAGAGAAGGCGACCGCAAACCGCGTTTGCTCGATACTGTTGCGCTGCTTGCCGACAAGCGGGCCGAGGGATTGGCGCGCGGGCAGGTCGGAACAGTGGTGGAACGGCTGGACGAGACGAACGTGCTGGTTGAATTCAGCGACGACGAGGGGCGCGCCTACGCGCTCTTACCTTGCTCGCGAGACCAGTTGCTTGTGCTGCATTACCTGCCGGAGGCGGCATAAGCGCCGGGCAGAGCGGAGCCAAGCTCCGAGCGGGCGGCGGTAACCTCTGGTGCTGCTTCCCCGTATCTCGACGCCCGTTCGTGGTGTCGGACCTTCCGACGCGGAGGAAAGCGCGTGCGCGCGCGCCGCATTAACCCTCGGCGCCCGCGGCTGTCACATCGCTGAAACAAAATCACTTTATTTCGCGCGAAAGTGTTGAACACATGGGACCAAGACGACGTGCAGCATGAGCCGGGAGTGAAGCGTTACCGCGCGATCTTCGTTTCCGATCTCCATCTCGGCACCAAGGCCTGCCAGGCCGAAGCCTTTCTCGATTTTCTCCGTCTCAACGACGCCCCCAAGATCTATCTCATCGGCGACATCGTCGATTTCTGGCGCATCAAGCGCGGCATCTATTGGCCGCAGACCCATAACGACGTGCTGCAGAAGCTCCTGCGCAAGGTGCGCAAAGGCACCGGCCTCGTCTATATTCCCGGCAATCACGACGAGGCCATGCGCGACTATTGCGGCGCGCATTTCGGCGGCATCGCCTTCGCCCGCAACGCCGTGCACGAGGGCGCCGATGGCAGGCGCTATCTCATCATTCATGGCGACGAGTTTGACGTGGTGGTGCGCTACGCCAAGTGGCTGGCTTTGTTCGGCGACTTCAGCTACACGCTCGCGCTCTGGCTCAACACCCATTTCAACCGGCTGCGCCGCCTGCTCGGCCTGCCTTATTGGTCGCTCTCGGCCTATCTCAAGCAGCGGGTCAAGCGCGCGGTGAATTATATCGGCGAGTTCGAGGCGGCGCTCGCCCAGGAAGCGCGCCGCCACGGCGCCCAAGGGGTGATTTGCGGCCATATCCATCACGCCGCCATGCGCCAGGTGGGCGAGGTGCTCTACATCAATACCGGCGACTGGGTGGAAAGCCTGACCGCCGTGGCCGAGACCGAGGAGGGCGCCTTCGAGATCATCCGCTGGCGGCCCGCCGCGCGTTCGCCGCAAATCCGCGTCGAGGAGCTCGAGGCTGCCGCCTGATGCGGGTCCTGGTCGCAACCGACGCCTGGGCCCCCCAGGTCAATGGCGTGGTGCGCACCTATGAGCGGCTCGCGCTCGAGGCGCCGAAGCTAGGCTGTGAGATCGTGTTTCTGTCGCCGGCGCTGTTCCGCACGCTGCCCTGTCCGACCTATCCCGAGATCAGGCTCGCGCTCGCCACGCCGGCCGCGATCGCCCGGCACATCGAGCGCGCGCGCCCGGATTTCATCCACATCGCCACGGAGGGACCGATCGGGCTCATGACCAGGCGCTATTGCCGCAAACGCAAATGGCCCTTCACCACGAGCTATCACACCCGCTTCCCAGAATATGTGTCGGCGCGGCTCCCTGTGCCGGAGCGCTGGTGCTACGCGCTCCAGCGGCGCTTCCATAACGGCGCCGCCGGCACCTTCGTCGCCACGAAATCGGTCGCCGAGGCGCTTGCAGCGCGCGGCTTTACCCGGCTGATGCCGTGGTCGCGCGGGGTCGACACCGACCTCTACCGCCCGCGGCCGGCGCGACTGTTCGGCGAGGGCCCGGTCTTCCTCTATGTCGGACGCATTGCGGTGGAGAAGAACATCGAGGCGTTTCTTTCCCTCGATCTGCCCGGCCGCAAGGTCCTGGTCGGCGCCGGCCCGCAGCTCGAAG
>DATLXW010000229.1:0-10288 GCA_035575415.1 Methyloceanibacter sp.
CCCGCCACGAGCGTGGTCAGGGCCGCACCGGCGAAAAGGGACCAGCCCTTGTTCAACACGCGGAAAAAAGGACTTACGTCGCTCAGTTGCCGGCGCGGCCGCTGCGACATCCATTCATAAAGGGCGACGAGCGCGATGACGGCCGCAAACGACATCTCGAAGCTCGGGTCGAACAGCGATTCCGGCGCAGCGACGAGAATAACGAGGGCGGCGAGGGCAACATTGCGGATAGTAAGCGCGGGGCGGTCCAGCATCAGGGCGACCAGCACGATGCTCATCATAATCCAGGAGCGCACGGTGGGAACTGCAGCGCCGGAGAGCGCGAGGTAGAAACAGGCCGCCGCGAGCGAAATCGCGGCCGCCCATTTTTTAATGGGATAACGCAAGGCCAAGACGGGAATTAGAGCAAGAAGGGCGCGCGCGAACCAGAACACGGTTCCAGCCATCAAAGCCATGTGCAGACCCGAGATGGACAGGATATGGGCAAGACCCGAATCGCGCATCGCTTCCGTCACGTCTTTGCCGATGCCGCCACGCTCGCCGGTGATCAGTGCGCAGGCGATCTCGCCGGTCTCGCCCGGCAAGACCGCTCTAATTCGCGCATTGGCGGCGGCTCTCACAGCGTCGATCCGCGCCCAAATGGCGAGATCCCAAGGTGGCGGCTTGGCGTGCTCCAGCACGGTGACGCTGCTCGTGGCATAGCCTGTGGCACCGAGGCGGTCGAACCAGGCTTGCCGGGCGAAGTCGAAGCCGCCCGGAGCGATGGGCTCGGGGGGCGGAGCAAGCGTCGCTTGCAGCGCGACGACTGTTCCGATTGAAAGGCCGACGCTTTCGCTTGCGGGCATTGTGAGGCGAACCCGATAGGGACGCTGCTCGGCCGGCAGATCTCCGAGCTTGAGCACGCGCAAAGTGAGCCGCGCTCTCGCCTTGTCGCGAAGCTCATGCGATTCGACGAAACCCGTGACCTGAACATAGCGAAGCTCTTGCGCAAGGACGGGCGCCCGTACCGTCTCCGTGCGGAATTTGGCTGTGGCGAAGCCGGCGGCGAGAGCAAGTGCCGCGCCCCCGAGGCAGAAGCCAAGCGGCGCATGCCGGGCGAAGAGATAGAGCCCCAACGCAGCTAAGAGGAGGGCGAATGCAACCCTTACCGACGGTTCGTCGTTCAGCGCGAAATAGGCGATGATGCCGCCGGCGAACAACACTGGCAGCCAGAGGAACCAGCGGTCGGATTCGGCTTCGAGGCTGCGCGCGCCAAAGGACAAAAGCGCGGACAAAACCCCATCGCGCCGCGCGCAAGCGGCGTGCTCCGGCCCCCAACCCATTTCGTTCCGGTCCGGCATGATCGACGCCCGGAACCGGCAGAGGCGGCCTCTTCCCTGCCCTTACCCCGCACCCAGCTCCATGCTACATCACCCGCGCAATTATCCCCAGCGCAGATTAAGCCGCTTTCGGCAGTCATGAGCAGAGAAGTCATCACCCGCTTTGCCCCTTCGCCCACCGGCTATTTGCATATCGGGGGAGCGCGCACGGCGTTGTTCAATTGGCTTTACGCCAAGCATACCGGCGGGAAGATGCTTTTGCGCATCGAGGATACCGATCGGGCACGCTCGACCGAAGGGGCAATTCTCGCCATTCTCGACGGGTTGCGCTGGCTGGAGCTCGATTGGGACGGAGAGCCGATTTATCAGCTCACGCGCGCGGAGCGTCATCGGGAGATCGCCGAAAAGCTTCTTGCCGAGGGCAAAGCCTATCGCTGCTATGCGACTGCGGCGGAGCTGCAAGCCATGCGCGAGCGGGCCCGCGCAGAAGGCCGCGCGCCCGGCTATGACGGCACGTGGCGGCATCGCGATCCCTCGGAGGCGCCGCCTGGAATCGAACCGGCTATTCGCTTCAAGGCGCCGCGGGAAGGCGAGACGGTAATCGAGGATCGCGTTCAGGGCCGGGTCGTGTTCGCCAATAAGGATCTCGACGACCTTGTCATCCTGCGCAGCGACGGCACGCCGACTTACAACCTGTCCGTGGTGGTGGACGATCACGATATGGGCATTACCCATGTGATCAGAGGCGACGACCACCTCACCAACGCCGCGCGCCAGACGCAAATTTTCAGAGCGCTCGGCTGGGACACCCCGGTTTATGCGCATGTTCCACTCATTCATGGGCCCGACGGTGCCAAACTATCGAAGCGTCATGGCGCGCTCGGCGTGGAGGCTTATCGGGCGATGGGCTATCTGCCTGCGGCGCTTCGCAACTACCTCGTCCGGCTTGGCTGGAGTCACGGCGATGACGAAATCATGTCGACGGAGCAGATGATTGAATGGTTCGATCTCGACGCGATCGGGCGGTCTGCTGCGCGCTTCGATTTCGTGAAGCTGGAAAATCTGAACGGCTATTATATTCGCACGACTTCCGATGCCGAACTGGTGACGCGGATCAAAGCGCTGATCCCGGAGCTGCCCGACGGCGCCGCGCTGCTCGAGCGAATCGGCAGCGACGGATGGGGCAAGTTGGAGCGCGCCATGCCTGGGCTCAAAGAGCGGGCCAAGACGCTTGTCGAGCTGATCGACAATGCAGGTTATTTGTTTGCGCGGAGGCCGATCGCACTCGAGCCCCAGGCGGAGAAGCTACTCGACCCCGAGGGGCGGCAAACGCTTGGCCAACTCCTCCCGCGGCTTGAGACGCTGGATGATTGGTCGGCAAGCTCGCTCGAAGACTGCGTTAAAGCATTCGCCGAAGACTCAGGTTGCAAGCTCGGGAAAGTCGCCCAACCGCTGCGTGCCGCCTTAACTGGCAGATCAACCTCGCCTGGTATCTTCGATGTCCTCGCCGTGCTCGGGCGCCAGGAATCGCTTGCCCGTATCCGCGATCAGGTGCATGCAGGCGCGCCTGCTTAACATTTGAGCAAGGCGAATTGTTGCACTGCGGGACAATCGGCGCGATTATGCGGCAACGCAAAAACGGTCGATCAGGGCTTAAATGCCTGGTCCCTCGGAAAGTCAGAGGAGTCCCTAGATGAGCGTCGCAGAAAATTTCCGCGCATCAGGTGCCGACAAGGCCTCAGTGGTGATCGACGGCGCGCGCTACGACTTGCCGGTACGCAAGGGCACGATGGGGCCCGACGTGATCGACATCGCAACGCTGTATCACGATACCGGCTGCTTCACTTACGACCCGGGTTTCACCTCCACGGCGAGCTGCGAGTCGAAAATCACCTTCATCGACGGCGACAAGGGCATCCTGCTTTATCGCGGCTATCCCATCGATCAGCTTGCCGAACAAGGCACGTTCCTCGAGACGGCCTACCTCCTGCTTTACGGCGAACTGCCCACGACGGCCCAGCTCAAGGACTTCACGGACCGCATCACGCGGCACACGATGGTGCACGAGCAGATGACTCGGTTTTACACCGGCTTCCGGCGCGACGCGCATCCGATGGCAGTCATGGTGGGCGTGGTCGGCGCGCTTTCCGCCTTCTATCACGACTCCATCGACATTAGGGATCCGGCGCAGCGCGAGATGGCCAGCATCCGCATGATCGCCAAGATGCCGACGATCGCGGCGATGGCCTATAAATATTCGATCGGCCAGCCCTTCATGTATCCGAAGAACGAGCTGGATTATTCGGCCAACTTTCTGCACATGTGCTTTGCCGTCCCGTGCGAGGAATACAAGGTGGAGCCCGTGCTGGCGCGGGCGATGCGGCGCATTTTCATCCTCCATGCCGACCATGAGCAGAACGCATCGACCTCGACTGTACGTCTCGCCGGCTCATCCGGCGCCAATCCCTTCGCATGCATCTCGGCCGGCATCGCCTGTCTGTGGGGTCCGGCGCATGGCGGTGCCAATGAGGCGGCACTGGAGATGCTGGAGGAGATCGGCACGGTGGATCGCATTCCCGAATACATCAAGCGGGCCAAAGACAAGAACGATCCCTTCCGCCTGATGGGATTCGGCCATCGGGTCTACAAGAACTATGACCCGCGTGCGAAGATCATGCAGAAGACCTGTCACGAGGTGCTTGAAGCCGTCGGCCACCGCGACGATCCGATTTTGAAGGTTGCGCTTGAGCTCGAGCGCATTGCACTGTCGGACGACTATTTTATTGAGAAGAAACTTTATCCGAACATCGATTTCTATTCCGGCATCACGCTGAAAGCGCTCGGCTTCCCGACCGAAATGTTCACCGTGTTATTCGCCATCGCCCGCACGGTGGGCTGGATCGCCCAGTGGAAAGAAATGATCGAAGACCCCTCCCAGCGGATCGGACGCCCACGGCAACTCTACACCGGCCCGACGCAGCGCGATTACGTGCCGATTGACAAGCGTTAGAGCGCTTCAGGGCGCTCCAGCCTCTCGCCCAGCAGGAAGACACCGAGCTCGTCCGCGGCGGCGATGGTGGCGTCACGCTCGGCGATGAGGACACGGCCTGCTGCCACGGCAATGCCGGAGAGCCCCGCCGCAGCCGATTTGCGCACGGTCTCGGGCCCGATGGTCGGAAGGTCGATACGTTCCTCCTGACCCGGCTTCGGCGCCTTAACGAGAACCCCGGAGGGAATGCGACGTGTGTTTCTGCCGCTTGTGCGCAGCTCAGCGCAGCGGATAAGCATGGCGTCAGTCCCTTCCGCCGCTTCCACCGCAAGCACATGACCTTGGGCGACGACGGCGGCTTGACCGATGTCGAGCTTGCCAAGCGTCTCCACCACGCGAAAGGCGAGCTCGATATCGGACCTGTCCTCGGCCGAAGGGTTTCTTGCGCTCAAAACGCCCTCCCCCGCCAAAAGCTCGGGGGCCACGTCTCCAGCGCCATGCACACGGTAACCTTTCTGTTCGAAGAAGCGGACGATGCGGGAGAGCACGTGATCGTCGCCGCCTCTGCCGAGGCTGAGAATGAAAGGAAGCGCTTTGATCGCGCCCGCGTCCAACCGAACCTTGGAAATGTCGGGCCGATTGACGCCTCCGATGATGACGAGATCGGCGCAGCCGTGCTCGTCGAGGGCCCGCAGCATCTTGCCGATCTCGCCCCATTTGATCCAAGTATGGGGAAAGCGCTCGATCTCTTCCCGCGCCTCGCCTTGGATGGCGACGATATGCAGCGCAAGCCCCCGGGCTTGCGCGGCTGCCGCCAGAACACAAGGCAGCGGCCCTTGTCCGGCAATGATGCCGAGCGGGCCCTCTATCTTCGCCGGCTCGGCCACGGTGGCGCTCTTCTATCAGCGGGGCGTCGGAGCGACATTGTTGGGCACGCAGAACGACCGGTCGGAATCGGTCTTCATGAAGTCGATGATCTGTTTTGCGAGCGGGTTGGAGGCGAACATGCTTTCGACGTCCTCGAGCCGCTCTTTGAGGGTTCCTTCGCTTGAGAACAGCATACGGTAGGCTTGGCGGAGTTCGTGGATCTGCTCGCGGGGGAACCCTTTTCGCTTCAAGCCGATGATATTGAGTCCGGACAGGGTCGCGGCGCGGTTGTTCCCAGCCGCCATGCCGAAAGGAATGACATCCCCCGCCACGCCCGACATGCCGCCGATAAAGGCATAGGCGCCGATGCGAACGAATTGATGCACGGCCGACAGGCCACCGATGATCGCACCATCGCCGATAGTGACGTGGCCGCCCAACGCCACGCCGTTCACCAGAACGACATTGTCGCCGATATGGCAGTCGTGAGCGATGTGGCAGCCGATCATCAACAGACAATTGGCGCCTACGCTCGTGACCATTCCGCCGCCGGCGGTGCCGGGATTGATGGTGACGTGCTCGCGAATGACGGTTCTCGGCCCGACGGTGAGGATGCTCGGCTCGCCGCGATATTTCTGATCCTGGGGCGGATGGCCGATGGCGGCGAAGGAATAGACTTGGCAGCCCGCTCCGAGCTTCGAACGGCCGGTGATGACGACGTGCGAGTGCACGACGACATCGTCGCCGAGTTCGACTTCGGGGCCGATAACGCTGAATGGGCCGATCCGGACATTCGACCCAAGTTTCGCGCTGGGATCGACCAAGGCGGTCGCATGGATATTGGCCATGCTTGTCCTGGCTATGTCTCGACGATCACGGCGCTGACCTCGGCTTCGGCGACGAGGTTGCCGTCGACTTGCGCTTGTGCGCGGAAGCGCCAGACGCGGCCGCGGTTGCGCATCTTCTGCACGTGATAGTGCAGCGTATCCCCAGGGAAGACCGGACGCCGGAAGCGCGCTTTGTCAATCGACATGAAGTAAACGAGCGGCGGCGGCTGCACGTCCAGATGACGCATGCAGAGCGCGCCCGCCGTCTGCGCCATCCCCTCGATGATGAGCACGCCAGGCATCACCGGGTTTCCCGGGAAGTGACCTTGGAAATAGGGCTCGTTGGCCGTGACGTTCTTGATGCCGATGGCGGACCGGTCGCCATCCATGTCGACGATGCGGTCGACCAGAAGGAAGGGATAGCGATGCGGCAAAAGCTTCAGAATGTCGGCAGGTTCTGCCGTTCCGAGCTTCGGCTTCACTCCGCTCTCATTCATCGGTCACCGGCTCCCTTCACGCCTCAGACCGGCTCTTTGCCGCTTTCGTCATCGCCATCATCAAGCTTCAAATCCTTGCGTTCCGCAAGCCTTCGCAACAGGGTAAGCTCCCGGAACCAAAGGCGCGCCGGCTTGGCCGGAGTTCCGCCCCATCTAACCCCCGGCGGCACGTCGCCCCGCACATTACTGCTCGCAGCGATCTGGGCGCCAGTGCCTATCTTGACGTGGCCAACGACGCCAACTTGGCCGCCAAGGGCGACAAAATCGCCGAGTTCGGCGCTCCCGGAAATACCGGTTTGCGCCACGATGATGCAATGCCTTCCAATCACCACGTTGTGCCCGATTTGGACGAGATTATCAATTTTCGTGCCTTCGCCGATGATCGTGTCCCGCAGGGCACCCCGATCGATCGTGGTGTTGGCGCCAATTTCCACCCCGTCTTGAACGATCACACGACCAATTTGCGGGACTTTTAGGTGACCGGACCGGCCCATGGCGAAGCCAAACCCATCCTGACCGATCGCCGCCCCGGCATGAACGGTGACATGATTGCCGATGAGAGCATGGGTGATCGAGGCATTAGGCCCAATGTAGCATCCCCGGCCGATATGCACGCGATAGCCGATCACGCTGCCCGCGGCAATTATGGTTCCTTCACCGATGCGGGCCTCAGGGCCGATGACCGCTCCAGCCTCGACCACGGCTCCGGCTTCGATCACTGCACTCGGGTGCACTGCCGAAGGGCCATGGGCACCCGCATCGAGCCCCGCCTTTGGCTTGAGCCCGTCGGGGTAAAAAAGATAAAGCGCCTTGGCGAAGGCCCGGTAGGGCTCAGGCGTGACGAGGCATAGCGTGCCGGCAGGCGCTTGGCTCGCAAATTTGCTTGCGACCAGGCAAGCGCTAGCCTTCGTGTTGACGAAGAAAGGAAGATATTTCGGGTTGTCGAAGAAGGACAAATCGCCCGCGCCCGCGCGGTCGAGAGGGCGGATGTCTTTGATCACCAGACCGAGATCGGCGCCTTCCGGCGGCCTCGCCTCCACAGCATCGGCGATGGCGCCCAAAGTAAAAGGGCCGGCACGCTCGAAAAATCCGGGATGTTCCATCGCTGCCTCAGCGGCGCGCCGCGACATGGCCATGACGCGAAGCCATAACGGGAAATCGCTGCCTTTAGAAGTTGGTCGAAGCGCCGAAGCGGAAAATTTCGGTCTTGTCCCAATCCGCCTTCAGCAGCGCTTGGGCAATATCGGCGCGCAGCGGACCAAGCGGCGACTGCCAAATGATGCTGAAGCCGGTCGACATGCGGACGTCGGCCGTGTCGAGGATGAAGCTGCCCTCCCCGCAGGTCTTGCCGAGATTCTTTTCGGTGCATCCGCCGGGCTGGCGGGGTAGCGTCACTGCGGCGGTTGCAAGCCCGCTCGGCTCCCAGAGCGACCCGGCGTCGACGAAGAACGCGCCCTGCATACCGAGACTGTCCGGAACGAACGGGAATGGAAACCGTACTTCCGCGGTGGTCGCCCAGAACAATTCGCCGCCCAGCGCGTCGCGCGAGCAACGCGGAACCTTCCTGCCGGTCACAGGATCTTCGCAGGCGTCACGCGGGCCATAGCCGGCGCGCTCGAAGCCGCGAATCGTTTCACCGCCCTTGAAGAAAAGATCCGTCATACGCACGTCCTGGCCGCCCCAGCCCGAAACGTTGCCACCCTGCACGCGCCCAACCAACGTGATCTTATTGGTGATTGGGTAATAAGCGCGTCCATCGGCAACCGAGCGGATATAATTCACGTCTCCGCCGACGCCTGCCAGGTCCTGCGAGAAGGAAGCAAAGACGCCGCTCGTCGGCGATTGCGGCACGTTGCGCGTATCGTAAGCGACGGTGTAACCGACGCTTGAAGACAGGACCGCGCCCTCGGAAGCGGCCTGCTTCACGGCGAGCGAAGCGTTGTTGGTGACGTCGAAGATCTCCTCCTCCTGCAGCCGGTAGCGCAGGCCCATTTGCGTATCGTCGGCGATCGGGAAGCCAAGGCGGAGATTGCCGCCGGCGTCGCGCTGGCTGAATGACGCCACGCTGGTCAGGTCGACGGTTTTGTAGAAGAGGTCGAAGCCCGCGGCGAGATTGCGGTCGAGGAAATAGGGCTCGGTGAAGCTGAAGTCGACTTGCGCGCGGTCGAGGCTACCCGAGAAACCGAGCCGCACATATTGGCCCTTACCCATTAAATTGCGCTCGGTGACGCTGATGTCGCCGATCACACCCTCGCTCGTGGAGTAGCCCGCGCCGAAGGACAGTTCGCCGGTCGGCTGCTCTTGCACCTTGACCACGATAATGACGCGGTCGGGCGAGCTCCCAGGTTCGGTCTCGATTTCCACCGACTTGAAAAAGCCGAGCGCCCGCAATCGCTTGCGCGCCGCCTCCACCAGCAGCCGGTTGAAGGCATCGCCCTCGGCCAGCCGGAACTGCCGCCGAATCACTTGGTCCTCGGTGCGGAAGTTGCCGACGATGTTGATGCGCTCGATATAGACGCGCGGACCTTCCTCGATCACGTAAACCACGTTCATCGTGCCCGTCGATTCGTCGCGCTCGAAGCGCGGCTTGACTTGCGCGAACGCATAGCCCTGCTCGGAGGCGCCGACGGTCAAGGCCTCGACGGTTTTCTCGATCTTCTCGGAGTTGAACACGCGGCCGCTTCGGGTGAGAAGATAGCGGCCCAACTGCTCGACCCGCAAAGACGGCAGCGCGCTTTCGACCTCGATGGTGCCGAAGCGGTAACGCTGACCCTCATCTATGGTGAAGGTGATAAAGAAGCCGCGGCCATCGCGATCGAGGTCGGCAGTTGCGGAGAGAATGCGAACGTCGGCATAACCGTTCTTCATGTAGAACTGCCGAAGCAACTCGCGATCGAAGCTCAGTCTGTCGGGGTCGTAGATATTCGTACCCTTCAGAAAGCTTAGAATATTGGTCTGCGTGGTCGAAATCACGTAGCGCAGCTGCGAGTCGCTGAAAGCGTGGTTGCCGATGAAATTGATGGCGCGGACCTTCGTGGTCGGGCCTTCGTTGATCTCGAACACGACGTCGACGCGGTTGTTGTCGAGATTGATGATCTTGGGGTCAACCTGCGCCGCGTAGAGACCTTGACGGCGATAGAGGTCAAGAATCCGCCCTACGTCGGCTTGCACCCGCGCGCGGGTGTAAACGGCGCGCGGTTTGATCTGGACCTCGGACGACAAAGTCTCGTCGTCGATTTCGCGGTTTCCTTCAAAGGCCACGCGACTTACGATCGGGTTTTCGACGACGATCACGATGATCGTCGCCCCGTCGCGCCGGATGCGGACGTCCTGAAACAGGCCGGTCGCGAACAGGGTCTTGAGCGATTCGTCGATCAGCGCCGGATCGTAGGTGTCGCCAACGGAAAAACTCAGATAAGCGCGCACCGTCTCCGGCTCCACGCGCTTGTTGCCCTCGATGCGAATGCTCTGGATGACGCCTTGCGCTTGCGCGGAGAAGTCGCCAAAGCCCGCGCCAAGACCCAGCGAGAGCGGGACGGTACTCAACACAATGAGGGCCGCGAACAGCCCTCTCGTCAACGTCCACCGCACCATTACTGGTGTCTTCCCCTCAAGCCGATCCCCGCCGCCGCACGGCTCTAAGTCGCGAACGTCGCCGCCTTTTGTGGCCGATTTTTGGTCCTGCCGCACGATGCAAAGGAGAGCCCTAACGGCCCTCGCAAGCACGCCGTCGGCCCTACCCGAATCTTAGGAAAAAAGCAAATGCATCAAGTCGTTGCGGGTTGCAAA
>DATLXW010000230.1:0-2572 GCA_035575415.1 Methyloceanibacter sp.
ACGCTCGAAGCGGAAGAACACGCCGCCCACGGCCTTGCCTGGCTTGCGACCTATGTCGAGGCGATCCGCCAGCTTGCCGATTATGCCAAGCGTATGCAGGGCGAGGAGCGCTTCGGCGAGATGGAGGCGTTGCTCGCGCAAATCGGCGCCGGCGAATATCTCGGCCAGCTTGCCGGTGGCGTGATGATGAGCCAGGGCGAATTCGTCCGTTTGCACGAGCTTGGGTTGCCGGAATCGGCCCGCGAAGCTTTTCTCACCGAGGAGGTCGTGGCCCTTATCCATGGGGTGACTCCGAAGCTCCGCGCCCGCGCCGTCAAGCTGATCCAGGAGGCGCAAGCTGCCGGCGCCGCCAATTACGGCGATCCGGGACTCGACCTGACCTATGAGGACATTCGCAACGAGATGCGTCGCTTCTCGCTCGCCGAGGTCGAGCCCCATGCCCAAGAGTGGCATCTGAAGGACGAATATATCCCGCTGCCGCTGATCGAGCAGATGGCAGAGCTCGGGGTGTTTTCGCTCACCTTGCCGGAGGAATATGGCGGGCTCGGCCTCGGCAAGGAGGCGATGTGCGTCGTCTCCGAGGAGCTGTCGCGCGGCTATATCGGCGTCGGCTCGCTCGGCACGCGTTCGGAAATCGCCGAAGAGTTGATCCTGAACGCGGGCACTGAGGCGCAGAAACAGGAATGGTTGCCGCGCATCGCATCCGGGGAAGTGCTGCCGACGGCCGTCTTCACCGAGCCCAATACCGGCTCGGACCTCGCCTCGCTCACCACCCGCGCCGTGCGCGACGGCGACGTCTATCGCATCACCGGGCAGAAGACCTGGATTACCCACGCCGCCCGTGCGGACTTAATGACTGTCCTTGCCCGCACCGATCCGAATGAGAAGGGCTATCGCGGCCTGTCAATGTTCCTAGCCCCGAAACCGCGCGGCACCGACGATAACCCATTTCCGGCCAAGGGCATGTCGGGCGGCGAAATTCCGGTGCTCGGCTATCGCGGCATGAAGGAGTTCGATATCTCCTTTGACGGCTTCGAGGTTCCGGCCGCGAACTTGCTCGGCGGGGTCGAGGGCCAGGGCTTCAAGCAGTTGATGCAAACCTTCGAGGCAGCGCGCATTCAGACCGCCGCGCGCGCCATTGGCGTCGCCCAATCGGCCCTCGATCTCGGGCTGCGTTATGGCTTGGAACGGATCCAGTTCGGCAAGCCCATCATCGCCTTCCCGCGCGTCGCCGACAAGCTCGCCATGATGGCGGCGGAGATATTGCTCGCGCGCCAACTCACTTATTTCGCCGCGCGCGAGAAGGACGCCGGCCGCCGCTGCGATCTCGAAGCCGGCATGGCCAAGCTGCTTGCCGCGCGCGTGGCATGGGGAGCCGCCGACAACGCGCTTCAGATTCACGGCGGCAACGGCTTTGCCCTCGAATATCCGGTGAGCCGGGTGCTGTGCGACGCGCGCATCCTTTCGATCTTCGAAGGCGCGGCCGAAATCCAAGCCCATGTCATCGCCCGCCGCCTGCTTGAAGGTTGAGCGGGAGAGAGGACGTCGATGCCCACTGCCGAGCAAAATCCAACGCAATCCTATGCGATGCCGGTCGTTGCCGCTTTGACGTGTTTCGCCGCCTGGGTTCTCGGCGGCGTACTGACCAGGCCCAATCTCGATTGGTACGCCACGCTCGCCAAGCCGGGCTTCACGCCGGCAAACGAAGTCTTTCCCGTGGTATGGACGATCCTCTACGCCATGATGGCGATGTCGGCCTGGCTGCTATGGCGTGCGCCCGGGAAGGAAGAAGACCGGCGGCCCGCCTTCACCTGGTTCTTCTGGCAGCTCGCCATCGGTGTGATCTGGTCGTATGCCTTCTTCTTTCTGCACAGCCCGGGCCTCGGGCTTGTCGTCATCCTCGCGCTTCTGGTCGCCATCACCATAACCATCGTGCTGTTCGACCGCCTGAGCCGTCCGGCCGCATTGCTGCTTCTGCCGCTTCTGCTCTGGGTCGCCTTCGCCGCCGGGCTCAATTTCGCCATCTGGTTCCTCAATCGCTGATGGCCCAGCGCACCGTCCTCATTACCGGTTGCTCCTCGGGGATTGGGCTTGCCTCGGCGCGGGAGATGAAAGCGCGCGGCTGGCGCGTGTTCGCCACGGCGCGCAAGGGTGGCGACATCGCGCGGCTGAAGGGGGAGGGGTTCGACAGCCTCTACCTCGACTATGCCGAGCCCTCTTCGATCGAGACGGCGGTTGCTCAAGTTCTCGCCGCGACGGACGGCAGGCTCGACGCGCTGTTCAACAATGGCGCCTATGGCCAGCCCGGTGCGGTCGAGGATTTGCATCGCGACGTGCTGCGCGCCCAGTTCGAGGCCGGTTTTTTCGGCTGGCATGATCTCACCGCCCGCGTCATTCCCGCCATGCGCAAGCAGGGCCATGGCCGCATCGTGTTCTGCTCGTCCGTCCTCGGCATGATTTCGGCGCCCTATCGTGGCGCCTATTGTGCCGCGAAATTCGCGGTTGAAGCGCTGGCCGACGCGCTGCGCATGGAGCTTGCGCCGGCAAGGATCAAGGTGGTGCTGATCGAACC
>DATLXW010000231.1:0-3516 GCA_035575415.1 Methyloceanibacter sp.
AGCGCATTCGCTACTTGAGCGCTTGTGGCGCGCCGAGAGGCGCCCGCGTGCCGCAAGGCACGAACCATAATGGACTGCGCCTTTCGGCGCGCCACCCCTCGGGTCAAGCCGGTGGGGGGCCTTTCGCTTCGGCGAAGGGACGGGAAATGAGCATAGACCGGACGCGCTTGCGCGCCGCGGTAATGGAGACTTGTGTCTTGCGAAGCGAATTCACTGAACAGGGTCGGCTTTGAGTGTGGCAACCCGATCCCCTGCGCCGCTTCGGCACATTGTGCGAGACCCACCAAGCCGTTAGCAACCATCTCCCTCCTCCCTTTTCTCTTGGCCCTGCGGCCGACGGGGTCGCGACCATGCAAAATCAATTGAGGACAGATAGGCGGAACCCGAGCTTCACCGAGCTTTTCACGCCGAAGCTGGTGACGGTCCTCAGGGAGGGCTATGGCCTAAAACAATTTCACGCCGATGCGATCGCCGGACTGACGGTGGCGATCGTCGCACTTCCGCTGTCGATGGCCATTGCGATTGCCTCCGGCCTCAGTCCCGAGCGGGGGCTTTACACGGCAATCATCGGCGGATTTCTGGTTTCGGCATGCGGAGGGAGCCGTTTCCAAATCGGCGGCCCGGCAGGCGCGTTCATCGTGCTTGCCGCGGGCATCGTGGAGCGGCACGGTTATGACGGGCTGGCGCTCGCCACGCTGCTTGCCGGGCTGATCATGCTGGCTGTCGGATTTATGCGGCTCGGCACTTATGTCAAATACATTCCCTTTCCTGTTACCGTCGGCTTCACGGCGGCCATCGCCGTGGTCATCTTTGCCAGTCAACTCAAGGAGCTGCTTGGACTCACGCTGCCGAGCGAACCCGCATCTTTCCTGCCGAAGCTCGCCGCGCTGTGGGACGCGCGCACAACGGTCAACGTACAGGCCGTCGCTATCGGTGTCCTTACGCTTTTCATCATCGTCGGGTTGCGCAAATGGAGACCCGCTTGGCCAGGCTTCCTGATTGCCATCGCGGTCGCCGCTGCGCTCGCTTCTGGTTTCGGTCTCGATGTCGAGACCATCGCCTCTCGTTTCGGCGAGCTGCCGCGCAGCCTGCCCGAGCCCGGACTGCCTCCCTTCAGTTTGGCGAAGGCGCAGGCCGTGCTTCCCGACGCGGCAACGATCGCCCTGCTCGGCGCAATCGAATCGCTCCTCTCCGCCGTGGTGGCGGACGGCATGTCTGGCCGCCGGCATCGCTCGAATTGCGAGCTTGTCGCGCAAGGCATAGCAAATGCCGGATCCATTTGCTTTGGGGGCATGCCGGTCACAGGCACAATCGCGCGCACGGCCACAAATGTCCGAGCCGGCGCCGTCGGTCCGATCTCCGGCATGCTGCACGCGGTTTTTTTGTTCCTATTCATGCTGGCGTTTGCGCCGCTTGCGGGATTCCTGCCGCTCGCGGCGCTCGGGGCGGTCCTCGCCATCGTCGCCTGGAACATGGCCGAGCGCGAGGATTTCATCATGCTGCTCCGCAGTTCGCGCGGCGACCGGCTCGTCCTTCTCACGACTTTCTTTCTGACAGTGTTCGTCGATCTCAGTGTTGGAATCGGAGTGGGTGTGGCGCTCAGCGCCTTCATCTTCCTCCACCGGATGGCGGAGAGCGTGGAAGTCGAGGGTCAGGCACAATTCATCGCCGACGACCAAGCCGACGATTACGCCGGCCGTAGCGCATACGACCCGGCGGCCTTTTCCAGCCGTGATGTGGTGGTTTACCGCATCAGCGGCGCCTTCTTCTTCGGTGCGACCGCCGCCGTTTCCAGCGTACTCGACCGGATCGGCAGGCCGCGTGTGCTCGTGCTTGACTTCTCCGACGTACCGATGGTCGACAGCACGGGTGCCAAGGCGCTTCAGCGGCTGGCTGAGAAGCTCACTGCCTCAGGCACGCTTGTGTGTCTGACTGGCGCTTCGATCAAAGTAAGGCGCTCGCTGCTGCGGGCCGGCCTGCAGAAGCCTATGATCCGCTATGCGAAAAGTGCGAAGCAGGCGGTCGATCTTTGCCTTGGACGCTGCTCTCAGCCCACGCTTGCCGATTAGCTCCTCATCTATCCGGTAATGACAAAGTAGGAACCTGCGCGCATAAGAAGGCCATGTCGCACAATAGTTTCGGCCATCTCTTCCGCATCACCACCTGGGGCGAGAGCCACGGGCCGGCAATCGGCTGCGTGGTCGACGGCTGCCCGCCCGGCATTCCCATTACCGAGGCGGAAATCCAGGCCTATCTCGACAAGCGCCGCCCCGGCCAGTCGCGCTACACCACCCAGCGGCAGGAGCCGGACAAAGTTCGCATTCTCTCCGGCGTGTTCACCGATGAGACCGGAACGCAGGTTACGACCGGCACGCCGATTGCGCTCGAGGTCGAAAATGTCGATGCCCGCTCGAAGGACTACAACGAGATCAAGGACAAGTTTCGCCCAGGCCACGCCGACTATACCTATCTGATGAAATACGGCTTGCGCGATTGGCGGGGATCGGGCCGGGCCTCGGCGCGCGAGACGGCGATGCGGGTCGCTGCCGGCGCGATCGCGCGCAAGGTCGTGCCGGGGATGAGAGTGCGCGGCGCGCTGGTGCAGATCGGGCCTTACGAGATCGACCGCCGCAATTGGGACTGGGAGGAGATCGGCAACAACCCCTTCTTCTGTCCGGACGTCAAGACGGCGCGGGTCTGGGGCGATTTTCTCGATCAGGTGCGCAAGAAGGGCTCCTCCGCCGGTGCCGTGATCGAGATCGTGGCCGAGGGGGTGCCGCCGGGGCTCGGCGCCCCGATCTACGCCAAGCTCGATCAGGATATCGCCTCGGCGATGATGAGCATCAACGCGGTGAAGGGAGTCGAGATCGGCGCGGGCTTCGCCGCCGCTTCGCTCTCGGGCGAAGAGAATGCCGATGAGATGCGCATGGGCCCCGACGGAAAGCCTGAATTCTTGTCCAACAATGCGGGCGGCATTCTCGGCGGCATCTCGACCGGGCAGCCGATCGTCGCCCGCTTTGCGGTAAAGCCCACCTCTTCAATACTGATTCCGCGGCATACGGTGGATGCGCAGGGGTACGACACGGAAATCTCGACCAAGGGCCGCCACGATCCTTGTGTCGGCATCAGGGCCGTGCCGATCGGCGAGGCGATGATGGCGATCGTGCTGGCCGACCACTACCTCCGCCACCGCGGCCAGACCGGCAAGGGTTGAGCCGCAATGCGGCCGCGCGATCTCTCCGGCTTCGCGCCGCACTCCTATCGTGCCGATCCCACCGTTCCGGCTTTCCCAGACACGAGGAAGCTCATCGTATTTGACGGCGTGTGCGTTCTCTGCAGCGGTTTTGCGCGCTTTGTGGCCTCGCGACTCGATCGGGACGGGGCCGGTGTGACCCAAGTCCTCGTCGGCTTCCGGGTTCTCGGCCTGACGCTGCCGCGCACATTGTGGCCCAAGCTCGAGGTGCGCGAAGGCGCCGACGGAACACGCTACCGGTTCTCAATCGCCGTCTATTTCCC
>DATLXW010000232.1:0-15894 GCA_035575415.1 Methyloceanibacter sp.
GGCCCGGTCGGGGCGCAGGGCGCGCCGCTCACGCCGGGACGGAGCCTCGCCGTGGATGCCGCCTATCACGCGCTCGGCACGCCGATCTTCGTCGCCGCGCCGAAAGCGCCGACCCCGGACGGCAAGCCGTTCCGGCGGCTGATGATCGCCCAGGATGTCGGTTCCGCCATCCGCGGCAAGGAGCGCGGGGATATCTTCTGGGGCACGGGAGCGGAGGCCGGCGCGATCGCCGGCATCACCAAGCACAAGGCCAAGTTCTACATCCTGTTGCCGAAGGAGTAGCCGGGCCTGCCGCGGTGTTGTCATTGCCCGCATCGCTCCCCTTGATGAAGAGGGTGGCGAAGCGCGAGCGCAGCGAGCGCTGAGCCGCGTGGAGTGAAAGCCCCCGCCCGCGACTTCACTTGCAGAGAACTCGGACCTCCCCGCCAGAAGGATTTAAGAATTAGAACGGTCGTGCGCTATGCTCAGCGCATGGGAGACGAGAACGAGGAAGAATTGTGGGAGCGGGTGGCGCGGAGCGCCAAGCCGCTGCACAAGGGAAGGCTGGTGAAGGCAGTTCCGCCCAAGCCGCGCTCCAAGCCGAGCAAAGAGGCCGCGCCCGCCAAGCCGGTCCCGAAGGTTCAACCAAAGCCGCTTGCCATCGCGCGCGCGGAAGCGCTCGACCGGCAGACGGCGCGGAAGCTCGAACGCGGGGCCGTCGCGGTCGAGGCGCGGCTCGATCTGCACGGCATGCGGCAGAACGAGGCGCATGCCGCGCTCCGCCGCTTTTTGAAGTCGGCACAAGGCAAGGGCTACCGCCACGTGCTGATCATCACCGGCAAGGGCGCTGAACCCGATCGCGCCAGGCCCTTCTACGAAGAGGACTCGCGCGGGGTCTTGCGCGCCGCCGTCCCGCATTGGCTCGCGGCACCGGAGCTTGCGCCGCTGATCGTGAGCTATGCCGAAGCGCCGCGCAGGCTCGGCGGCGAAGGCGCGCTTTATGTGCGGCTGCGGCGCAAGGCTTGAGATCCAGCCTTTCACGTCTTGGCCCGGGGCGAGGAACCCCCTCACGGGCCGGCATTTGCGGTGGTAAAATCGGCCAGGATCAGCGATCAGCCCGGGAGCTCGCGCCGCCCCAAGGCGCGCCGTGGGCGCCACCGGAGTTTGGGCGCCCCGCTCGTTCGCTCAGCGCGGAAAGCAACCGGAGGCAAGAGATGGTTTGGCGCGCGATATTGATCGTCCTGTTTACGCTGATCAGTTCACAAGCCCAGGCGCTTAAAAGTGGAGGAGGCGGGGAGCCGGGTTCGCCTGCGAGGGCACGACGTGCATCTGCAATGGCACGTACCCGGACTGCAAGGATATGGAGAGTTACTGCAAAGACGAAATTAAATGCACCGGCTCCTACTGCTCGTGCACAAAAAAGGCCGCTGTCCACCAAGCACCGTCAACGACGATTCCAAAGCCCAGCGGCAATATTCAGCAGTACTGAAGTGTGGATCGCAGCCTTATATCTGGCTTCTCTGGAAAGGAGGAGGCGCCATGCTTAGACATATCCTCGCTCGAGCCTCGGCCACATTGCCGCTCCTGCTAGTGACAGCGCCACCGTTCCAGGCATTGGCCGAGACCAAATGCGAAGTCAACACCGGCCCTTGCGTTGACGCCCGGACGGGAGAGACACGCGTGTGTTCGACCACTACCTGCAAGAACGAGAAGGGCGAAGTGGTGTCTATCACCACGATCGTGTTGAAAGATGGCGGCGTTCAGGGAGGGACCGGAAGCAAGAGCAAGGTCCCGCTCCGGGATCTGAACGTCACGAAGCAGATCGACAAGGCCTCGCCAAACTAAAAGCTGTGCTGCGTCCTACTGACTTGGCGCGGTTTTGATCTGCGGCTTGACGATGCCGGGCTTCACCGTCACGCCCTTGGCGGCGCCGCCGGCTCTGCATCGCGCCAGGACCTCTTCCTCGCAATATCTCTGGCAGGGCAGATTGGACCCAGGCGCGCCGCAGCCCCTGAGACATTCGTGAAACATCTCGGTGCAAGCGTCGTCCGATCCGGTTCCCGTGCCGCGCTGCACGGCTTGCGCCGGCAGGGCCGCGAGCAGAATAAGTGAAGCGAGCAACAAGCCTTTGCGCATGAGCGGGCCTCCTTGAGCCGGTCCCCGCCGCCGAGGAGGAGAGCCTATCACGCCTAAGCGCACTTGGCTCGGTCTGGAGGAGCGGGCCATCTGCGAGCGTCATGAACGCGCTACCGCTTCGCTCCTTGAGCGCAAGCGCACTCGCGGGCCACTTCGGTCCGGCATAACGAGGAACGGGGCGGTTACAGAATAAATTTCGACAGATCGGCGTTCTTGGCGAGGTCGCCGATGTGATCGCGCACATATTTGGCGTCGATCACGATCTTCTCGCCGGGTTTGTCGGCGGCGTCGAAGGAAATGTCGTCGAGCACGCGCTCCATAACCGTCGAGAGACGCCGCGCGCCGATATTCTCGACATTGGTGTTCACCTCGACGGCGATATCGGCGATCGCGTCGATCGCGTCGCCGGTGAATTCGAGGTCGACGCCTTCCGTTTTCATCAGCGCCACATACTGCTTGATGAGGCAAGCCTTGGGCTCGGTCAGGATGCGGCGAAAGTCCTCGCGCGTGAGCGGACGAAGCTCGACGCGGATCGGAAGCCGGCCCTGAAGCTCGGGCAGAAGGTCGGAGGGCTTGGATATATGAAACGCGCCGGAGGCGATAAAGAGAATATGGTCGGTCTTCACCGGCCCGTATTTGGTGCCGACGGTGGTGCCCTCGATCAGCGGCAGGAGATCGCGCTGCACGCCTTCGCGTGAAACGTCCGCACCGATCCGCTCGGAGCGGGCGCAAATCTTGTCGATCTCGTCGAGAAAGACGATGCCGTTATTCTCCACGTTCTTGATCGCTTCCTGCACGATCGCGTCGTTGTCGATCAGCTTGTCAGACTCCTCGCTCATGAGAATGTCGAAACTGTCGCGCACGGTCACTTTGCGCGGCTTGGTGCGCGTGCCGAAAGCCTTGCCGAGCACCTCGGAGAGATTGATCATGCCGACCTGGCTGCCGGGCATGCCGGGAATCTCGAAAGACGGCATGGTTGGGACGTCGGCAACCTGAATCTCGATCTCCTTGTCGTCGAGCTCCCCGGCGCGAAGCCGCTTGCGGAAGGCCTCGCGCGTGGTGATTGCGGCGCCAGAACCCACCAGCGCGTCGAGCACGCGCTCCTCGGCGTTAAGCTGCGCCTTGGCGGCGACCTCTTTTCGTTTCGCGTCGCGCACAAGCCCGATGCCGGCCTCGAGCAGATCGCGCACAATCTGATCGACGTCGCGGCCGACATAGCCGACCTCGGTGAATTTCGTGGCCTCAACCTTGATGAAAGGGGCATTGGCAAGCTTGGCGAGGCGGCGTGAGATTTCCGTCTTGCCGACGCCGGTGGGTCCGATCATGAGGATGTTCTTGGGCAGAACTTCTTCGCGCATCTCCTCGTCGAGCTGCTGGCGGCGCCAGCGGTTGCGCAGCGCGATGGCGACGGCGCGCTTGGCGTCGCGCTGGCCGATGATGTGGCGGTCGAGCTCGGAGACGATCTCGCGCGGTGAGAAGCTGGTCATTGACGTACTATCTTACCCTTTACTCGTCATCGCCGGGCTTGACCCGGCGATCCAGGCCACTTGCTCTGCATTTGTTGCTCTGGATACCTGGGTCAAGCCCGGGCATGACGTGGAAGTTTTGGCAACTCTATTTCGTCGCATCCAAGGTTTCGAAGACGACTTCGTTATTGGTGTAGACGCAAATCTGGGCGGCGATGGCCATGGCTTTGCGCGCTATCTGCTCCGCATCGAGCGGCGTGTCGAGCAGCGCGCGCGCGGCGGCGAGCGCATAGGCTCCGCCGGAGCCAATGCCCATCACCGCGTCGTCGGGCTCGAGCACGTCGCCGGTGCCGGTCAACACCAGACTCTCGCCCGGATCGGCGACGATCATCATGGCTTCGAGCCGGCGCAAATAGCGGTCGGTGCGCCAGTCCTTGGCAAGTTCGACGCAGGCGCGCTTCAACTGATCGGGAAAGCGCTCGAGCTTCTGCTCGAGCCGCTCGAAGAGCGTAAAGGCGTCGGCAGTCGAGCCGGCAAAGCCCGCGATCACATTGCCATTGCCGACACGGCGAACCTTCTTGGCCGTGCCCTTGATGATGGTCTGACCGAGGCTCACTTGGCCGTCGCCCGCGATCACCACCTTGCCGCCCTTGCGGACGGTCAGAATGGTGGTGCCGTGCCAGATCTCGGGGGAAGAAACGCCCATGGTCCAAGGCGATATCGGAAGAAAGAGGCCGTTCGTCAAGCTTCCGGATCCTCGTCCTCCGAGTTCGTTATACCGGCGACCGGCCCGCTGGATTCTGGCTGGCGAGGGAACGATGCCTGGAATCATGCCCGGAAGACTCGCAAGGATGGCAGCGAATTGGTAAGACGCTTGGTTTAGGCTTTACCAATGCAGAAACCCACGAAATCCGCCGAAATCCGCCGTGCGACGGTTGCGCGCAAGACCAAGGAAACGGCGATCACGGCAACCGTCGATCTCGACGGCACCGGCGCCTATGAGGTTGCGACCGGAGTCGGCTTCCTCGACCATATGATCGAGCAGCTCGCCCGCCATTCCCTGATCGACATCGCGCTGAAGGCCAAGGGCGACCTCCATATCGATCAGCACCATACGGTGGAGGATTCCGGCATCGTGCTCGGTCAGGCGATCGCCAAGGCGCTTGGCGAGAAAAAGGGCATCGCCCGCTATGGCTATGCCTATCTGCCGATGGACGAGACGCTCACCCGCGTCGCGCTCGACGTTTCGGGGCGCCCTTTCCTCGTCTGGAAGGTGGGCTTTACTCGCGGCAAGATCGGCGAGATGGACACCGAGTTGTTCCGTGAGTGGTTCCAGGCCTTCGCACAGCACGCCGGGCTTACCTTGCATGTCGAGACGCTCTACGGCGAGAATAGCCACCATATCGCCGAGACCTGTTATAAGGCGCTCGCCAAGGCGCTGCGGCAGGCGATCAGCCTCGATCCGCGGCAAGGCGGCCGCGTGCCCTCGACCAAGGGTCAGCTTTGAAACGTTGCGAAAATGGGATACGTCATCGCCGGGCTTGACCCGGCGATCCAGAGCCGCAGGTTTAGTGCTTGTCGCCCTGGGAGCCCGGGTCGAGCCCGGGCATGACGAGTGAACTGAAGTGACAGACCGTGGCTGTGTACGCCGTCTACGAGCCGCCGAAGGAAGCGTCCGAACTTTTCGAGCGCGCCGAGAATCTCGCCTTCGTGAAGGAGGGCTTTTCCTGGCCCGCCTTCTTCGTGCCGCTGCTGTGGCTGCTTTACTATCGCATGTGGATCGAGTTCGGCCTCTTGCTCTTGGTTTATCTCGCGCTGCCCTTCATCTTCGGAACCGAGACGCAGGGGCAGGCGGTCTCGGCCTGGGCGAGTCTCGGCATCGGCGTCTTGTTCGCCTTCGAGGCCAACGATCTCCGCGCCGCTTCGCTGGCGCGGCGCGGTTACAGGCTCGCGGGCGTGGCGAGCGGACGCGACCGCACCGAAGCCGAGCGCGCCTTCTTTACGATGTGGCTGCCGCGTGTACAGGCGAAGCCGAAGAGCGTCGAGCGCAATGACGCCCCGCGGAAGGAGAGCGAGATTCCGGGAGCCGCCGCGCGGAGTGAAGGCGAGGAGGTCATCGGGCTCTTCCCGCGGCCTTGAATCCCATGCACGTCGCCATCATCGATTACGGCTCGGGAAATTTGCACTCCGCCGCCAAGGCCTTCGAGCGCGCGGCGCGCGAAAGCGGCGCGGCGCTCGAGATCAATGTCACCGCCAGGCCGGAGGATGTGCGGTCGGCCGAGAGAATCGTGCTGCCGGGCGTCGGCGCCTTTGCCGATTGCCGCAACGGTCTCCTTGCCATTCCCGGCATGATGGAAGTGCTGGAGGAGGCGGTGCGGGAGAAGGGCAGGCCCTTTCTCGGCATTTGCGTCGGGCTTCAGTTGATGGCCGAACGCGGGCTTGAGCATGGGCTAACCCCGGGGCTCGGCTGGATCGAAGGCGAGGTGCGGGCGCTCGAGCCCTCCGACCCTGCGCTTAAGATTCCGCATATGGGCTGGAACACGCTCGATCTCGTCCGCCCGCATGCGCTCTTCGACGGCATTCCGACCGGAGAGAGCGGACTTAACGCCTATTTCGTCCACTCCTATCATCTCGTGCCGACGGCGCGCGATGCGCTCGTGGCCACCACCGACTACGGCGGACCGATCACGGCTTTCGTTGCCAAGGACAACATGGCCGGCAGCCAGTTTCACCCGGAGAAGAGCCAGAAGCTTGGGCTGGCGCTGATCGGCAACTTCCTCAGATGGATGCCATGATCCTGTTTCCGGCCATCGACTTGAAGGATGGGCAATGCGTGCGCCTCCGCCAAGGCGAGATGGAGCAGGCGACGGTGTTCAACACCGATCCGGCGGCACAGGCGCGCGCCTTCGAGGAGGCGGGTTTCCAGTGGCTGCATATCGTCGATCTTAACGGCGCTTTCGAAGGCCGCCCGGTCAATGCCAGCGCGGTCGAGGCGATTTTCAACGCGGTGCATATTTCGATTCAGCTCGGCGGCGGCATCCGCGACCTCGATACGATCGTGGCTTGGCTCGAAAAGGGCGTTGATCGCGTCATTCTGGGCACGGCGGCGGTGCGCAATCCGAAGCTGGTGAAAGAAGCGGCGCGCGACTTTCCGGGCTGCGTCGCCGTCGGCATCGATGCGCGCGACGGCAAGGTGGCGATCGAGGGCTGGGCCAAGACGAGCGAAATGAACGCGATCGACCTCGCGCGCCGGTTCGAGGACGTTGGCGTCGCCGCCATCATCCACACCGATATTGCGCGCGACGGCGTGCTCGAGGGACTCAATCTCGAAGCCTCGGCCGAGCTTGCCGGCGCGGTGACGATTCCCGTCATCGCGAGCGGCGGCCTCTCAGGCATCGAGGATGTGAAGCGCCTGCTCGAACCGCGTTACGCCAAGCTCGAAGGCGCCATCGCCGGCCGCGCGCTCTATGACGGGCGCCTCGATCCGCGCGAGGCGCTTGCGCTTCTCGGCGCGCAGCATAATTTCTGACCATGTTGAAAATCCGCGTCATACCCTGCCTCGACGTGAAGGAAGGCCGCGTGGTCAAGGGCGTCAATTTCGTCGATCTGCGCGACGCCGGCGATCCGGTGGAGGCGGCCGCGGCCTATGACGAGGCGGGCGCGGACGAGCTTTGCTTCCTCGATATTACCGCGAGCCACGAGAAACGCGGCACCATCCTCGACGTGGTGGCGCGCACGGCAGAGCGCTGCTTCATGCCGCTCACCGTCGGCGGCGGCGTGCGCAGCGTGGAGGATGTACGCGCGCTGCTCGAAGCCGGCGCCGACAAGGTATCGATCAACACGGCGGCGGTGAAGGACAGAAAGCTAGTGCGCGCTGCGAGCGAGAAATTCGGCGCCCAATGCATCGTCGTGGCGATCGACGCCAAGCGGGTGAAGGCCAATGGCGGCGCGCCCCGCTTCGAGATCTTCACCCATGGCGGACGGCAGCCGACCGGCATCGAGGCGATTGGTTATGCCCGCGAGGCGGCCGAACTCGGCGCCGGCGAAATCCTGCTCACCTCCATGGACCGCGACGGCACGCGCAAGGGCTACGACGTCGAGCTGACGCGGGCGATTGCCGACGCCGTGCCGGTGCCGGTAATCGCAAGCGGAGGTGTGGGCACGCTCGAGCATCTGGTCGAGGGGGTGCGTGACGGCCATGCCTCCGCCGTGCTGGCCGCCTCGATCTTCCACTATGGCGAGTATTCGATCGGCGAGGCCAAACGCCATATGGCGGCGGCAGGGTTGCCGGTGCGCCTCGACCCCTGAACGACGCGGGTCGTGAACCGGGTGGGTGGGCTGCCCGGCGAGCGGGCAGAGGCCCGAATTTTAGTAAGGATTGTCACTACACAACTATTCCCACGCTTCCCCTCTGGGTGTATGAGCCAACGCATGAGCAAGGATGTCTTGAGCCGGCTCGCCGCCATCATCAAGTCGCGCCGCAGCGCGCGGCCGGAAGACTCGCATACACGGCGGCTCTTGGACGAGGCGCCGGTCAAGCCGGCCAAGAAGCTTGGCGAAGAGGCTGTCGAGGTCGCCATCGCCGCCATCGCCCAGGATAAGAAGGCGCTGATCGGAGAAACCTCCGATTTGCTCTACCATTTGCTCGTGCTGCTCGAATCGCGCGAGGTCACGCTCGAGGAAGTGTTCGAGGAGCTCGAGCGCCGGATGACGCTGACGGCAGTCGGCGAGAAGAGAACGAAGGCGGCCTCGCGCTAATCGCCTGCGGCTGGGCCTATGCCATGAACGAGCGTGCGAGCGCCGCATTATCGCCCTACGCCCTTTATCACCGCGAGGAATGGGCGCGGCTTCGCGCCGACACGCCCATGCCGCTCACCGAGGCCGAACTTGAGAACTTGAGCGGCCTGACCGAAAGGATCTCGACCAAGGAGGTGGTCGAGATCTACCTGCCGCTCAGCCGCTTGCTCAATTTCTATGTCGAAGCGACGCAGCGGCTGCATCGGGCCACGGAAGGATTCTTGCGCAAGGGCAATACCAAGGTCCCGTTCGTGCTCGGCTTGGCGGGAAGCGTCGCGGCGGGAAAGAGCACCACGGCGCGCGTGCTCCGGGCGCTGCTCGCGCGCTGGCCGAGCCACAGGCGCGTCGATCTGGTGCCGACCGACGGTTTTCTCTATCCCAACGCCGTGCTCGAGGAGCGCGGCATACTGAACCGCAAGGGCTTTCCCGAGAGTTACGATCTCAACAAGCTGCTTGCCTTTCTCGCCGAGGTAAAGTCGGGCAACAGCCCAGTCGAGGCGCCGGTCTATTCCCACCTCGTCTATGATGTGCTGCCGGACCAGAAGCTCGTGATCGAGCAGTCCGACATCGTCATCGTCGAAGGCCTGAACGTGCTCCAGCCGGCCAAGCTGCCGAAGGACGGAGAGGCGATCCCGTACGTCTCCGATTTCTTCGATTTCTCCATCTATATCGACGCGGCGGAAGAGCTGGTCGAGGCCTGGTATGTCGAGCGTTTCTTGCGCCTGCGCCAGACCGCGTTCCGCGATCCAGCCTCCTATTTCCACCGTTACTCCATGCTGTCGGAAGAAGAAGCGCGGGCAACCGGGCTCGCCATCTGGCGCGAAATCAACCTCGTCAATCTGCGCGAAAATATTCTTCCCACACGCCAGCGCGCCGATCTCATCCTGCGCAAAGGCGAGGATCACGCCGTGGAAACGGTGGCTCTCAGGAAGCTTTGACCGGAATCAAAGCGAGAGATCCGACTTTCAGGCCATCTAAGCGATCGTCCCGTGGAGAGCGCGCCGAATTTTTGGCGCGTTTTCGAGCGGCGACCGGCACTTACCGTTACTGCAAGGAGGTGCATATGTCGCTTGAGTCCTTTCGCCGAACGAGGATGGTGATCCTCAACCGGCAGGCCAAAGTCTATCAGGCCGCCCGGGCCATGGCCGACAATCACATCGGCGCGATACTGGTAAGCAGCCCCGATGGGCTTGTGGGCATCGTCACCGACCGCGATCTCGCTCTTGCCGTTATTGGCGGCGGTCTCGACCCGAGTACGACGCCACTCGACGAGATCATGTCCGAGCAAATGGTGACCTGCGACATAAAAAAGGGTGTGAGCGATGTGATCCGCCTCATGCAAGAGCACGCGGTGCGGCGTATCCCCATCACCGAGAATGGGCGGCCGGTGGGTCTAATCACGCTCGACGATCTGATCGTCGAAGGGTCCGTTTCCGTGGAGGATCTCCGCGCCATCGTCACGGCGCAACTCGAGGTCGAGGCGCCGCACAAACCGGCCGGACTGTTGCATCCCGAAGGCCCGAGCCGCCCCGAGTGGCAGGCTGCGGGCCGCGCCCGAGCGCTGATGCGGGCGAAGGCGCGCGCAGAGGCGAGCTACACCAAACTGGTGAAAGCGGTCACTGGCCCCACAGGGCTCGACCGTGAGCGCGCCGAACGCGCTCTACTCGTCGGTATCTGCATGCTGTGCCGACGGCTGTCGCCGCAGGAGGCGCACCAGCTCGTCGCCCAGCTTCCTTCTATGCTGCAGCCGCGCCTTGCCCAATGCCTCGACGGTCCCGACCGCAAGGTGACGGCCAAAACGATCGAAAACGAACTCGCCTCGGTACTCGGAATCGACGCGCCGACCGCTGCGGCCACGCTAAAAGCTATTTGCGATGCGATAACGGCCTCGATTGCGGCTGGTGAAGTCGACGAGATCAGAGGTCAACTGCCGGAGGACATGAAACCGCTCTTCCCGCAGACGCTGAAGTGAGGAGATGCCCGAGGCTATTTCAGCGGTTCTTCGTAGAGCTGCGAGGGGCCGAAGCCGATATTGAGGCGCAGCGCCGTGCGAATCGCCCATGCATCGTCATCGCCGATCCGCGTCGGGGCGGTCTCGTTATTGTAGCGCATCTCCGGCGCATAAGAGATGTACTCGTAATCCGTCACTAAAGAGAGACTGGTACGCGGACCGAATTGCTTGCGCGTTTCCAGCGTGATCGAGCCGATGAAGGCGAGCTCATCGCCGGAGAGGGAAAGCCTCGAGGGCGGCGGGTGGCCCGGTCCTTGAGCGATGAAATGACCGTCGTAATCGACCTCGGCGTTGTAGAGGCCGGCGCGGGCGGTGATGAAAGAGCGGAGGCCAAGGCGATCTTGTAGGCCCAAGCCGAGATAGCTGAGAAGGCTGTATTCGCCGCCAAGCCCGATATAGCCGCCGGTATATGTGGTATCGAGCTGCTCCCGGTAATGGTAGAGGGGACCATTCAAGAAGGGCGGCAAGGCCAGCGGTACATGGACGGAGCCATCGACGGTGTTATCCTGGTCGAATCCGCGAATGTCGGCGCCGATCATGAAGAAGTCGTTGCGGTAAAGCCGGGGCACGATATTCGGGGCGGCGGGATTGCCAATCTTAATCTCGGCGGCGCCGCCCCAATAATCGACGTCACGGGAGGTCTTCGTCTTTAGGGTAACGCCGGGGAAGGAGCCCGGCGTGATCGATGGCGGCGGCAAGGTCGGAATCACGACGGTACAGAAAGCCGATGGCGTTGTGGTGCAACGCTTCGTGTCGTCGACGTCGAGTTCGGAGAAGAAACCTCTGATACCGCCGGTGACCACCATCGGCCCCCAAAAGCCGAGGCGCGTCGCCGCTTCGCCGCCGGTCACCCAGCCGTAGTCGTCAATGTCGCCATCGGTGCGGTGGCGGACGAACCTTCCCGTCGGCGTGAAGATCGCCGTGAGATTCAAATCGGGAAGGTTCAGATATTGTGCGCCGCCGCCGACGGAAATCGTCGTGTTGCCATAAGTCGCCGTCACCGGCTGCTGCGCCCGCGCGTCCATGGGGAGAGCCGCCATGGTCAGAACGGCTGCGGTGGCGGCAAAACACCGGCGCATACAATCCCCCTCTATTCCAACGGCGGGGAAAGATAACCGCGAGAGCTGAGCAAGGGGAGCCCCCGCTAGCATTGGCACCGCAAGCGTGGCCGAAAAGCCACAAGCGCCGGGGCAGTCTGAAAGAGCTTATTCGAGCTTATTTCAGTGGAGGTTCGTAAAGCTGCGCCGACCCGAGGCCGATATTAAGACGAAGCGTGGTGCGGACCTCGAAGGCGTCGTCGTCGGCGATGTGGGTGACGTTGACGGTTCCGGGATTGGTCCCGTCCGCATTCACGTATTTCATCTGCGGGGCAAACGAGTAGTACTCATAGTCGGTTACGAGCGAGAGAGAGGTGCGGGGGCCGAATTGCTTGCGCGTCTCGAAGGTGGCGGACCCGATGAACGCGACCTCGTCATCGGAAAGGCCAAGCCGCGTATTGCGAGCCCCGCGAAACGGAGTGGCCGGGGCCTGAAAGTGGCCGTTGTAATCGGTATCGGCATTATAGACGCCCGCCTTCAACGACAGCATTGAGCGAATGCCCCAATTCGACCCCATGCCGAGATAGCCGAGGATGTTGTATTCGCCGCCAATCGAGAGGAAGGCGCCGGCATAGGTCGTGTCCAGCGTCTCGCTGTAGTCGATGGGGACGTTGCCGTTGCCACGCACGTGGATACGGTTATCCTGATCGATACCCCTTACATCGCCGCCAATGCCCCAATACGCGAAGCGGAAGAGATAGCCGCCGCTGTCGGGCATCGGCTCGGGCGCTTTGCCGAAGCGGAATTCACCGTTGGCGCCCCAATAGTCCACGTCGCGGTTGGTGTTGGTGGTAAATGAATTGAAGCCGTAGCTATCGCCCTGGCCTGGGTGATCGACGATGTCCTCGGCGAAGCAGCCAAGCCTGCCGCTCGTGCAATGCTTCCGATCGGTGTCCTCGACATTGGCGAAGAAGCCGGAGACGACGCCGGTCACGGGCGTGCTGCCCCAATAGCCGAGAAGCGACTCGACGGAACCCACGACGACCCCGCCATAGTCGTCGAGATCGCTGTTCTTCTGCGTGCGAACCGCGGCGCCGCCGGGAGCGACTAGGAAGGTGTAGCGGATGTCCGGGAGCGAGAGGAGCTGGGCGCCGCCGCCAACCGAGATCGTGGTATTCCCGTAGGTCGCCGTCACCGGCGTTTGCGCCTGCGCGCTTGCAGCGAATGCTGCCGTACTCACTACCGCCGCGGCAACAAGGCGAATCGGATCACGCATTGAACCCCCCGCATCGATTTCGGGGAAGATAACAGTCAAAACCGCTTCGAACTTGCTATCTCTCGGTGAGGCAAGACGATTTCGGTCTTCCGTGGCCGAAAAGACACAGGCCTCGAGGCGACCCAGGAGGGCTCCTAGCCGATCAAACCATTGTCCTTGGCCAGTTTTTGCAAGGAGACCTCAGGGCGCGCGCCAATATGGGAGATCACTTCCGCCGCGGCGAGACTGCCAAGCCGCCCGCATTGCCGAAGCGAAGCGCCTTTTGTGAGACCGTAGAGGAACCCCGCGGAATATAGGTCGCCCGCGCCGGTGAGATCGGCCACTTGCGGGACCTTCTCGGCCTCGATCGCAATCGTCTCGCCGCCACTGACGATGACGGAACCGGCTTCTGAGCGGGTCAGGACGGCGAGTTCGCAATCGTTCAAGGCGGCGTCGGCCGCTTCCTCGAAGCTGTTGACCTGATAAAGACTCGTGATCTCCTTTTCGTTGGCGAAGACGATGTCGGCACCATCCTTGACCAGCGCGCGGAAATCCTCGCGGTGGCGATCGACGCAAAAGGCATCTGAGAGCGAAAGCGCGACTTTGGCGCCGGCTTCCTTCGCCGCCCTTGCGGCAGCCCGGAAGGCGGCTTTGGCGGGCTCGCGGTCGAAGAGATAGCCCTCGAGATAGACGATCTTTGCGGTCTCGATCATGCCGAAATCGAGGTCCTCGGGCTCGAAATCCACGCTCGCGCCGAGGAACGTGTTCATGGTGCGCTCTCCGTCCGGCGTCACCAGGATCAGGCAGCGGGCCGTCGGTGCGCCGCCCGGCGCAGGCGGCGTGTCGTAGGCGACACCGAGCGAGCGGATGTCGTGACGGAAGATGCCGCCGAACTGATCCGCGGCGACCCGGCCGATAAAGCCGCAGCGCGCGCCGAAAGAAGCGAGCCCGGCGATGGCGTTGGCAACCGAGCCGCCGGAGCGTTCGACGGCGGGACCCATGGCGGCATAGAGCCGGTTCGCCTCCGCCGCATCGATGAGCCGCATCGAGCCTTTGATCAGATCGTGCTTGGAAATGAAGGCCTCGTCGCAACGGGCGATGATATCGACGATGGCATTGCCGATGCCGACCACGTCGAAGCGCTTTTCAGCCATGTGATGCCGTTCCCCACTTCATTCGCACTGGCGCTGCCGGATCGCCTCACTATATTCCCCCGGACTTATCGTCGAGCCCGGTCTTGCAAACCGGAGGCCATTTTCCGGATCGTGCTCGCGGGGGTACAGGTCATGCTGAGAGCCGCAGGTCAAGCCCTTCAAGATCTCTTCACGCCGCCCTTCCGGGCGGTGCTGTTCAAATGCGTGGGCTTCACCATCGCGCTCCTCGTTCTTCTCATCGTCGCGGTCGAATGGTCGTTCGGCCATTTCGTCGCTTGGCCGGACTGGATCGAGAAGACCGTGCAATGGCTCGGCGGCTTCGCTCTGGTGGTGGGGTCGATCTTCCTCATCCCGCCGGTCACTTCGCTGATCGCAGGACTTTATCTCGACGACATCGCCGCAGTGGTGGAGCGCGAGCATTTTCCCTCCGATGCTCCGGGCAGGGAGCTTGCGACGCTGCCGGCGATCGGACTCGCCATCAAGTTCTTCGTTGTCGTCCTGCTGGTGAATATCGTCGCGCTGTTTCTGCTCCTTATTCCCGGCGTCAATCTCGTCGCCTTCTATATCGGCAACGGCTATCTGCTCGGCCGCGAATATTTCGAGCTTGCGGCCATGCGCCATCTTCCCCCCGCCGAGGCGCGCACTTTGCGCAAGGCGAACCGGCTCACGGTTTTCCTGTGCGGACTCCTGATCGCCGGGCTCGCCTCGGTGCCGATCCTCAATCTGGTGACGCCGCTCTTCGCCACCTCCTTCATGGTGCGGGTGTATAAGGGGCTCGCGCGCCCCTCCGGAATAACGCTGGCGCCGCGTGCCGCAGGTTAGCGTCACCATTCACCAACCAGCGTCATCCGACAGGTTGCGACTCTTTGGCCTCTCAACTAAGAAGCGGATATGTCGACTCTAGTTGCTGATTGCCCGCGCTGTGGCGTCTCGAAGATGACCTTCGACCTCAACGGCTACCCAGTGTTCTGTCAGAAGCGGAAGGGTTGGGCGTTCGTTTATGAGGTCAGCGCTTTGTGCCGCAATTGCCAACGGCCTACAATTTTCCGTATCGCGCAGGATAAAACTGAGGTTCCGAACGGCGGGAATGTTTTCGACGGAGATTGGGTGATCACGCAGTGGTTCGAAGTGGAGAGCTTCGTAAACCTGAAGGACCTTGCCACCCAGAAACCGCCCGATCACGTTCCGGAAGATGTGGCACGCGCGTTCCGCGAAGCGGCGACATGCGTGGCAGTCGAGTGTTGGAATGCGGCTGGTGCCATGTTAAGAACAACGATTGATCTCGCAACGCGTGCCATGCTGCCAAACGAAGACACGGAGGGCCTCGACAAGAGAGTAAGGCGAGATCTCGGGCTTAGACTTCCCTGGCTTTTCAAGAACGGCCTTTTGCCTCGTGATCTTGAATCGATCTCGGCATGTATTCGAGAGGATGGCAATGACGGCGTTCACGCTGCGCTACTCGAAAAGGCCGATGCCGAGGATCTCCTCGACTTCACAATGAGTTGCTTGAGCGCATCTACACGGAGCCTGCACGACTCAAACTGGCGCAAGAGCGGCGGGCAAAGAGACGAGAGCCAAAAGCAGAAACGGGAGATGCCTAGCCAGGGGGCGTGATGTGGCGACTGCGGGCTCCGCGCTTTCGCCGATTCCGATGCCAGGCGCTGTGCTCGACCACCCGCGCGGGCTAGATCCGGATATGGAAAGTCGCTTTACATTGACGGCGGCGCCGTTCTGGCTATAGTCTGGCCAGAATGCGTTTTGCCATTGTCCTTGCTCCCGAGGCAGTCGAGGACCTAAAGCGGCTCAAGGCACATCTTCGCGCCACGGTGCGGACAGCGTTGGAAACGCATCTCCGGCACGAGCCAGCTAGGACGAGCAGAAGCCGGATCAAGCGGCTACGCGGATTGCGGCGCCCGCAATATCGGCTTCGCGTCGGTGAAGTGCGAATCTTTTACGATGTATCAGGCGAAACCGTCGAAGTTTTGGCGATTGTCGCTAAATCGGAGGCTCAATCATGGCTGGCACAGTTCGGAAGCCCCGAATGAAGCAAGTCCCGTTA
>DATLXW010000233.1:0-8351 GCA_035575415.1 Methyloceanibacter sp.
GGCCGTCGGTAAGCGCGCCTACACGCTCACCGATCGCGCCACCTGGCTCTCCTTCGCCAATAAGGACGATTTCAAGATCCTGGTCGAAGGCGATCCAGAGCTGTTCAATCAGTATGGCGTGATCCTGGTCAATCCGGCCAAGCACAAGAACGTCAAAGCCGGGGAAGGGCAGGCCTTCATCGACTGGCTGACGGGACCCGAAGGTCAGGCGGCGATCGCGAGCTTCAAGATCGGCGGCGAGCAGCTCTTCTTCCCCAACGCGCGACCGGGAAGCTGAGCCACCGCCGCCGGTGTCAGCAGCGCGGACGAGTCTTAAGCGTTGCGTCCAAGTCGAGCGCTTCGCCCAAAGAGAGTATGGCGTCGCGTGGCAGCGCCAGCTCCTCGTCCACGATGTAAAAGGTATGCTTGCCGATGGCTTGACCTCGGCCGCGCGCCCAGGGGGGCAATGATCCGCCGCGGCGCTTGCGCACAATATCCGGATTGAGAAAGTGGGTCGCCCCTTCGGTGGGGTCGGGCAGAATGCCGGCGAGCACGGCGTCGGTGATGCGCGCCGCCTCGATATAGCGCGGGTCGTCGACCGCGAGATTCCTGATCTCCCTCTTCCTGGTCATCCAAGGTTCGAACTGCCAAGGCTCGGTCACCACCTCTTTCACGCTGTCGCCCCAGCGCTTGCTGCGCATGCGGTTGAGAATGACATGGACGACCGCCGCCTTGCCCTCGTCCGGCTCCTCGGCCGCCTCGAACACCAGCGTTCTGATGAGATAGTCGCGCGCCTCCGCGTCGTAACGGGGCAGAGGCATCGGCGCATGCAGGCTGGACCCCAAGAAATCCGAGGTGTGCTCCGCCATGCGTTGCGGCGCCGGCCCGGAGAGGCAGCGCCCAGGAGCGACCGGCCCCTGATGCGGCGGCGTGGCGCCGCCGAGAAGCGTCAGCGACAAAACGAACAACGTGCGTCGAATCCGCAAAGCGCATCTCCATCCGTGTTTGGCTGAAGAGGCGGATTCGACGCAGGAAAGCGCTGATTTGATGTCGGGAAGGTGCCCATGTTGGGATCAATTCGGGCAATGAATTCAAGCATGTGGCATTTTCGAGATGCGGCTCCGCATTAACCTTGCCGGTGCCCCCGGGGCGGTTCGCGTTTACAGCTCCAATGGGCGCAACGACCGGCTCGTTACCGGCAAAAGTTTGCCGGCGGACGCCGCATTCGTGTGCAAGCTTGGCCAAGGTGGCGCCGGCACCAAAGTGGGCCTTGAGCGCCAATTACCGGGCGGCGATTTCCGAAATTGAGTTGACGCCGTCGAGAGTTTCGGGGGAGCCTTGCAGAAGGCCGCGCACGCGGCTGCGGCGCCGCCGAGTATTGGCAGTAAGCGCCAGGACGTCGGAAGCGCCGAACCTCGCAAAGGGGATCGGGAGAATGTCTAGACGAGTCGCCACCGTAGCAACGGTGTTGTCTTTGCTTATGCTGGGCGCGCCGGCCCTAGCCGAAGATTCCAAAGACCCAATCAAGCTCACGCTGCATGACTGGACGGGTCAGTTGATCACAACCAAGCTCATGGGCGAGGCGCTGAAGGCGGCTGGCCTCAATGTCGAATATGTGCAGGCCGACTATCTCGCGCAGTTCGCTGGGCTGAAGACCGGCGATCTCCATGTGGCGATGGAGATATGGGAGACGACGGGCCGCGAGGCGATGGATGAAGCCACCGCCACCGGGCAGGTCGAAAATCTAGGCGAGACCGGCATGCTCGCCATCGAGGAATGGTGGTATCCGGAATATATGAAGGAGAAATGCCCGGGCCTGCCCGACTGGCAGGCTCTGAAGCAATGCGCGGAGCAATTCTCCACTGCCGAGACGAAGCCCAAGGGCCGTTATCTCGGCGGGCCGGTGACATGGGGTGGATTCGACGAAGAGCGCGTGGCGGCGCTCGACCTTCCCTTCGAGGTGGTGCATGCCGGCACCGACGCGGCGCTGTTCGCCGAGCTTGAGTCCGCCTATCAGCGCCAAGCTCCCATCATTCAATGGGTGTATGCGCCGCATTGGGCGCCGATCAAATATAAGGGCGAGTGGATCGAATTCCCGAAATACGAACCCGATTGCTATAAAGATCCCGCCTGGGGCATCAACAAATCGGCGACACACGATTGCGGCAAACCCCGCGGCCCGATCTGGAAAGTGGCTTGGGCCGGCGTGAAGGACAAATGGCCTAGCGCCTATGAGGCGATCAAGAAGTTCAACATCTCGAACGATGAGATGGGCCAACTGATCACCAAGGTCGACCTCGAAGGCAAATCGGTCGAGGATGTGGTGGCCGAGTGGATGAAGGCCAACGAAGCCAGATGGAAGGGCTGGATCGGCCAATAATCGGCGACTCTCTCGATTAGGGCGCCTGCAGCCTGCTAAACTCGGCAGGCTGCAGCCCAATCCGAGGGGTGCACGGGGGCTCTTGATCCGTGAACGACGCCGCTCTCGCCTGCCGCAATGTGTGGAAGCTGTACGGACCCGATCCGGAAGGCTTCCTCGCCCAGTACGGATTACAGCCGAGCGAAGCTGCCATCAAGGAGGCGGGCTACGTCACAGCGGTCGCCGACGCGACTCTGTCGGTTTCGCGCGGGGAAATCTTCGTCATCATGGGCCTTTCGGGCTCCGGCAAGTCGACTTTGGTGCGCTGCCTCGCCCGGCTGATCGAACCGACCGCAGGCGAGGTCACCTTTGCCGGACGCGATTTGCTCAAAGCGTCGCCGAAGGAATTGATCGAACTCAGGCGGCATAAGATGGGCATGGTGTTTCAGCATTTCGCGCTGCTGCCGCATCTCACCGTGCTCGACAACGTCGCCTTCCCGCTGGAGATACAGGGCGTGCCGCGCAAGGAGCGGGAGGCGCGCGCGAGAGAGATGACCGCGCTTGTCGGGCTTAAAGGCCGCGAACACAATCTGCCGCAACAGCTTTCCGGGGGCCAGCAACAGCGCGTCGGCATCGCCCGTTCGCTCGCCACCGATCCGGACATCTGGTTTCTCGACGAACCCTTTTCCGCCCTCGATCCGTTGATCCGGCGCGAAATGCAAAACGAGTTTCTGCGGCTGCAGTCGGTGCTGCACAAGACCATCGTCTTTATCACCCACGACTTCGACGAGGCGATCCGGCTCGCCGACCGCATCGCCATCATGCAAGACGGCCGTATCAAGCAAATCGGCACGCCGGAGGAGCTCGTGCTTTCGCCGGCCGACGAGTATGTCGCCGAATTTACGCGCGAGGCCCCGCGGGCAAAGATTCTCTCGGCGCGTGCAATCGCGCGCGCCAAGCGCAATGGAGAAACCATCGCGGGCAGCCTCCCCGCCGACAAGAAAGTCGCGGAGTTCGCCAAGGACGTCGAAGCTGCATCCGGCGCTTTCGCCGTGCACGATGCTGACGGCAAACTCATTGGCGTTGTCGACCGCGCGGCCGTCATGTCAGTACTGATCGGCACGGAGGCGTCATGACGGCGGCGATCGCGGTCAGTGAGGAGACGTCCGGCGTCAAGGCGCAGGTTTCGCTTGCGATCTGGACCGGCATCGCGGTTCTTGCAGCCGTGTCCTTCGCTCTTCCCGACGGCACGATTCCTGCCTGGATGCGGGAAGTGCCGCCGCAATGGCGGCTCGGGCTCGACACGGCCATTTCCAGCTTTATGAAATGGCTCGTGAACGACGCGACGTTCGGCTTGTTTACTTTCCGGGAGGCAACGCGCGCGCTCAGCGATCTGCTCGCGGTACCGCTTACCGCGGCGACCTCGATCTTTTCGACGGGGTTGTTACGCGGCAGCGGATCGACAGCGTTGCAGCTTGCCCCGCCTTTGCCGTGGATCGCCGTGGTCGGCATCGTCACGGCGCTCGGCTACCGCTTCGGCGGCTTCAGCCTCGCGCTCCTGGCCGGCGGCGCGTTTCTCTATCTCGCGGCGTTTGGGCAATGGGAGAGCGCCATGACCACGCTCGCCTCCATCGCCATCGCCGTGCCGCTCGGAGTCCTCGGCGGAATGCTGTTCGGCATTCTCGGCTATCGCGTTCCGCTCGCGCGGCGGATCATGGAGCCGATCCTCGACCTCATGCAGACGGTGCCGATCTTCGCCTATCTCATCCCTATCCTGTTTCTGTTCGGATTTGGGCCGGTGTCGGCGCTGCTAGCCACGGTGATCTACGCCATGCCGCCGATGGTGCGCGTGACGATGACGGCCCTCGAGGGTGTCCCGAGCGAGATCGTCGAATACGGCACCATGGCCGGCACCACCAAGCGGCAGATGCTGTTCAAGGTGATGCTGCCTTCGGCCCGGCCCCAGCTTCTCGTCGGCGTCAATCAGGTCATCATGCTTTCGCTGAACATGGTGATCATCGCCTCGATGATCGGGGCCGGTGGACTCGGCTACGACGTCCTGACTTCGCTGCGGCGGCTCGATATTGGGCGGGGACTCGAGGCGGGCCTGGCCATCGTGGTGCTTGCGATCGCCCTCGACCGCCTGAGCCAGGCCTACGCGACGCAGCGGCGGACCGCGCAAGAGCAGGAACAGGGCCGGCGCTTTGCGCTTGCCCTGCTCGTCTTCACGGCGCTCGCCTACGTTGTGGGACTCTTCGTTCCGGCGGTGGCGGTCTATCCCGCCTCGCTGGAAATCTCGACCGCTCCGTGGTGGAGCGAAGCGGTCAAATGGATCAACATCCATTTCTTCGACGCGCTCGACGCGATCAAGAACGCTCTCCTCCTCAACGTGCTGATCCCGATCAAGCGCTTCATGATCGCCCAAACCTGGCCGCTCATAGCCGCCGCGCTCGCTTTTGCCGGGTGGAAACTAGGCGGCGCGCGGCTCGCCGCTCTGGTCGCTCTGCTCGCCTTGTTCATCGCCTTCAACGGGCAGTGGGAGAAGGCGATGATCAGCGTCTATCTGGTGGGAATTTCCGTCATCGTCGCCTCAATCATCGGCATTCCGCTTGGCATTGCCGGCGGTCTGTCGGACCGCATCTGGCGCGTGCTGGAGGCGATCATCGATACGTTGCAGACGCTGCCGAGCTTCGTCTATCTCATTCCGGTGGTGATGCTGTTCCGGGTCGGCGATTTCACCGCCATAATCGCCATCGTGCTTTACGCGCTGGCGCCGGCGGTACGCTACACCGCGCATGGGGTGCGCAACATCCAACCGACGCTGATCGAGGCCGGCACGGCGGCGGGCTGCACCCCCTTCCAGATCCTGACCAAGATCCGCCTGCCGCTCGCGGCGCCGGTGATCCTGCTCGGCGTCAATCAGACGGTGATGCTGGCGCTCTCCATGCTCGTGATCACCGCGCTGGTCGGCACCCGCGATCTCGGCCAGGAGGTCTATATCGCCCTGACCAAGGCCGACGTTGGACGCGGCCTAGTCGCCGGGCTATGCGTGGCGGCGATCGCGATCATCGCCGACAGGCTGATCCAGACCGGGGCGCGGCGCCTTGCCGCCCGACAAGGAGGACGCGCGCGTGAGCCCTAAAGAGCGTGCGGCCGCGCGCGTCGCTTCGCTGGCGATCTGGCGCGGACGGGTGGAGCCGGAGCCGCTGGCCGGCGGCATCACCAATCAGAACTTCAAGGTCGAGGATGGCGGACGCCGTTACGTGGTGCGGGTCGGCGACGACATCCCGGCGCATGGGATCGTGCGCGCGAACGAATTGGCGGCGAGCCGCGCCGCCCAGCTCGCCGGCTTAAGTCCCGGTGTCGTGCACGCCGAACCCGGAATCCTGGTGCTCGATTTCATCGAAGGGCGCACCTTCACCCCGGAAGATGTGCGCAATCCGGCCAATCTCGAGCGGCTGATCGAGCTGGTGCGGCGATGCCACCGCGATATTCCGAACTATTTGCGTGGGCCGGCGCCGATGTTCTGGGTGTTTCACGTCGTGCGCGACTACGCCCACACTTTGCGCGAGGGAAAGAGCCGGCATGTGCCTTTGCTCCCCGATCTGCTCGCTCGCGCCGGGAGGCTCGAAGCGGCCGTGGGACCGATCGACGTCGCATTCGGTCACAACGATCTGCTCGCCGCCAATTTCATCGACGACGGCAAGCGGCTTTGGCTGGTCGATTGGGAATATGCCGGCTTCAATTCGCCGCTGTTCGATCTCGGCGGCCTCGCCTCGAACAGCGAGCTGACCGCCGCGCAGGCCGAAGCGGCGCTGACGCTTTATTTCGGCAGGCCGGCCGGCGACGACTTGCGCTACCGCGCCGCCGCCATGACGGCGGCCTCGCTGTTGCGCGAGACGATGTGGAGCATGGTCTCCGAGATCCACTCCACCGTCGATTTCGACTATAGCGCCTATACGGCGGAGAATTTGCGGCGTTTCGAAGCCGCCTACGCCGCTTTTCAAGCCATGGACGCGGCATGAGCGAGCTGCCCTCTTCCGCAAAGATCGTCATCGCCGGCGGCGGCATCGTCGGCTGCTCGGTCGCCTACCATCTCGGCAAGATGGGCATCACCGACGTGCTGCTGTTAGAGCGCGGAAAGCTCACCTCCGGCTCGACCTGGCACGCGGCCGGATTGGTGGGCCAGCTCCGCACCAGCGCCAACATCACCCAGCTCCTCGGCTATTCCGTCGCGCTCTACGACCGGCTGGAGCAGGAAACGGGGCTCGCCACCGGCTGGAAGCGCAATGGCGGGCTCAGACTCGCCTGCAACGCGGAGCGCTGGACCGAGGTCAAGCGCCAAGCCACCACCGCCACCTCGTTCGGGCTGGAGATGCATCTGCTCACGCCGAAGGAAGCGCAGGAGCTCTGGCCCTTGATGCAGGTGGACGACGTGGTCGGCGCGGCGTTTCTGCCGACCGACGGCCAGGCTTCGCCCTCCGATATCGCCATGTCGCTCGCCAAGGGCGCGCGCATGGGAGGGGTCACCATCGCGGAGGGTGTCGCCGTCAACGATATCGAAGTGGAAGATGGACGTGTGCGCGCGGTCCTGACTGGCAAGGGCCGGATCGAATGCGACAAGCTCGTCATCTGCGCCGGGCAATGGTCGCGAGAGCTTGGGCGAAAAGCGGGAGTCAATATTCCGCTCGTGCCGGTGCAACACCAATATCTCATCACTGAGCCGATCGACGGCGTGACCTCCACGCTCCCGACCCTGCGCGATCCCGACCGCCTCACTTATTGGAAGGAAGAAGTCGGCGGACTCGTGATGGGCGGCTATGAGCCGAACCCCAAGCCTTGGGCGGTCGAGGGTTTTCCGGAAACGTTCGAGTTTCAGCTTCTCGACAGCGACCTCGACCATTTCGAGCCTCTGCTCGAGCTGGCGGCCGGGCGCGTGCCCGCAATGCAGACGGCCGGCATCAAGGAATTCATCAACGGACCGGAAAGCTTCACCCCCGACGGCAATTTCATTCTCGGCGAGGCGCCGGAGGTGCGCGGGATTTTTGTCGGCGCCGGCTTCAACGCCTTCGGCATCGCCTCGGGCGGCGGCGCAGGCATGGTGCTTGCGGAATGGGTCGCCAAGGGCGAGCCGCCTTACGATCTCTGGCCGGTCGATATCCGCCGCTTCGGCAAGAACCACCTCGACACGAATTGGGTGCGCACGCGCACGCTGGAGGCCTACGCCAAGCACTACACTATGGCCTGGCCGTTCGAGGAATATCGCTCCGGGCGCCCGCTGCGGCGATCGCCGCTCTACGAAAGGCTGAAAGCGCAAGGCGCCTGTTTCGGCGAGAAGCTCGGCTGGGAGCGGCCTAACTGGTTCGCCGATCCGGCCCGCGGCGAAAAGCCGGAAGACGTCTACAGCTACGGGCGGCAGAATTGGTTCGAGGCGGTCGGCCGCGAGCACCAGGCCTGCCGCGAGCGGGTCGCGGTGTTCGACCAGACTTCCTTCGCCAA
Organism: Methyloceanibacter sp.; assembly: GCA_035575415.1. GTDB lineage: Bacteria > Pseudomonadota > Alphaproteobacteria > Rhizobiales > Methyloligellaceae > Methyloceanibacter. The sequence continues at coordinate 7,838 of DATLXW010000233.1, forward strand.
GTTTCTTCTGTCGGGCAAAGATGCGGAGAAGGCGCTGTCGTGGATCGCGGCGAACGACGTGGCCAAGCCGCCCGGCCATCTCGTCTATACGCAGATGCTGAACGCGCGCGGCGGAATCGAATGCGATCTCACCGCCGGCAGGCTGTCGGAGACGGCGTATTACATCGTCACGGGCACGGGCTTCGCCACCCACGATTTCGATTGGATTGCGCGCTCGATTCCCGCCGGACTCGATGCGCGGCTCAGCGACGTGACCTCAGCCAACGCCGTGCTGTCGGTGATGGGGCCGCGGTCGCGCGAGGTGCTCCAGGCATTGACCGAACACGACCTCGGCAATGCCGCTTTTCCCTTCGGCAGGATCGAGCGCATCACGCTCGCCGGCGCGCCGATGCTCGCGCTGCGCGTCACCTATGTGGGCGAGCTCGGCTTCGAGCTGCATATTCCGGTCGAATTCGCCGCAAGCGTCTATGACGCGCTCATGCAAGCCGGGAAAGCGCATGGCATCGCCAATGCC
>DATLXW010000234.1:0-15414 GCA_035575415.1 Methyloceanibacter sp.
GCTTCGGCTTGCCGAATTCGAGCACAAGCGCCTGCTGCGTCTGGTGCACCGTGAACAAGGTGAGATAGGCGGCAACGGCCAGAAGGCCGGCGACGAAGGCGAGGAAAGAGAGAACGGCGCGGTTCATTGCTGTCCCTTCTCTTCGTTGTCTGGCGCCGGGGTGTATTTCTTGAGTTCAGTGAGCGGCAGATAGGGGACCACGCCAGCAGCATTCTTGTCGTCGATAATGATTTTGTCGGTATTGGATAAAACCTGCTGCATGGTATCGATAAAGATGCGCTGCCGCGTCACATCCGGCGCCTTCTGATATTCGCCGAGCACCTTGAGGAAGCGGTCGGCCTCACCTTTGGCCTCGGCGATGACCTGATCGCGATAGCCTTGTGCGGCCTGCAAGATGCGTTCGGCTTCGCCGCGCGCCTCCGGCACCACCCGATTGGCATAGGCTTGCGCCTCGTTCTGCAACCGCTCCTGGTCGGCCCGAGCCGCCTGCACATCGCGGAAGGCGTCGATGACCTGCGCGGGCGGATCGACCTTTTGGAGTTGCACCTGCACGACGCGAATACCGGCGCCGTAACTGTTCAAGACGCGCTGGATGAGTTGCTGCACAGCCTGCTCCGTCTTGGCGCGCGCGGCGGTCAGGATCGGCTCGATGTCGCTTTGGCCGACGATCTCGCGCATGGCGCTCTCGGCCACTGCCTTCACTGTACCTTCCGGATTCTGAATATTAAAAAGATAGTCCGGCGCGTTGCTGATCTGCCAGAACACCACGAAATCGATATCGACGATATTCTCGTCGCCGGTCAGCATCAGACTTTCTTCGGGCACATCCCGGATCGTGGTCGAGGAATCGCGCGTGTCGGAGGAACCGCGCATGCCCACCTCGATGCGATTGATGCGAGTGACTTTTGGCAGCTCGACCTGTTCGATCGGGTAGGGCCAGCGAAAATTGAGACCTGGCGGCAGTTGCCGCACATATTTGCCGAAGCGGAGCACGATTCCGAGCTCGTCGGGGTTGACGCGGACGGTGAAGCCGAAAAAGGCGATCGCCACGACGAGCAGGGCGGCGAGGAAGGTCGCCAAGGGTCCGCCGAGACGGCCTCCCGGCATGGCCTGACGCAGGCGGTCTTGGCTGCGGCGCAAAATTTCCTCGAGGTCGGGCTGCTGTCCGGGGCCGGGACGGGGTCCCCACGGGCCTTGGCCGCCGCCTTTCCAACCGCCGCCGCTCTGATTACTCCATGGCATATCGGGTCAATTCCTGCTGTGCTGGGGATGGCGCAGGGAGCCGCCCTCGTAGCCTGCGCCAGAACTTTGACTGCGTCAGAACTAGCCGCAGCAAAATGGCGGTCCTGCGACAGGGTCGCGAGGGTTATAGGCCAGTCCCCGGAGAGGCGCAATGCAGGCTGACGGGCGCCTTAGCGGATACGGTCGAGAACCACAAAGCTGAAATCGTGGTCGTCGTTGGGACCGGCGGGATGGCTCTCGCGCGACACTTCCTTCCACTCGCTCATATCGAGTTCCGGAAACCAGGTATCGGCGTCAGGGGAGGCATGCACTTCGGTAAGATAAATGCGGCTTGCCAGCGGTAAGGATTCACGGAACAGATCGGCGCCGCCGATAATCATGATCTCGGCTTGGCCGGCCTTCCTCGCGGCCTTACGGGCGACGTCGAGCGCCTCCTCGAGATTGTAGGCCACGGTCGCGCCCTTCGCCTCGAAGGCAGCGTTGCGGGTGAGCACGATATTGACGCGCCCGTCGAGCAGGCGCGGGAGCGAGGCGAAGGTGAGACGTCCCATGATGACGGGCTTGCCCATGGTGAGGGCGCGGAAGTAGCGCATGTCGCTGCGCAAATGCCAGGGGAGGCCCCCGCTCCTGCCTATGGCGCGGTTCTCACCCATGGCGACGACAAGAGCGATGGTGGGCTCTTCGGCCATGCCGCTCGAAGCAATCACACCGCGACCTTGGCGTTGATGGCGGGATGCGGATCGTAGCCTATGAGCTTGAAGTCTTCATAGGCGAAGTCGAACAGCGAGCGAATCTCGGGATTGATCTCCATGCGCGGAAGCCGACGAGGCTGCCGCCGCAATTGCTCGTCGGCTTGGTCGAGGTGGTTGAGGTAAAGGTGCACATCGCCGAAGGTATGGACGAACTCGCCGGGAGCATATCCCGTGACTTGCGCCATCATCAGGGTAAGCAGCGCGTACGACGCTATGTTGAAGGGTACGCCGAGAAAGAGATCGGCCGAGCGCTGATAGAGCTGGCAGGAGAGCTTGCCGCCGGCGACGTAGAATTGGAACAGGCAGTGGCAAGGAGCGAGCGCCATCTTGTCGAGCTCACCCACGTTCCAGGCGCTGACGATGTGGCGGCGCGAATCGGGATTGCGCTTCAGACCTTCGACGACCTGCGCAATCTGGTCGATGTGCCGCCCGTCGGGCGCGGGCCAGGAGCGCCATTGCCTCCCATAGATCGGACCAAGCTCGCCTTCGGCGTCGGCCCACTCATCCCAGATGGTCACGCCGTGCTCGTTGAGGTAACGGATATTGGTCGACCCTTGTAGAAACCATAGCAGTTCGTGAACGATCGACTTCACGTGCAGCTTCTTGGTGGTCACGAGCGGGAAGCCTTCCGCCAAATCAAAGCGCATCTGCTCGCCGAACAGGCTGAGCGTGCCGGTGCCGGTGCGGTCGTCCTTGCGCAGGCCGCTTTTGCGGACCTTTCCAAGCAGATGAAGATATTGGTGCAACGCGACTCTCTTGTTCTATGATAGCAGGACCGGTCCGGTCAGGCGGAGGTTCGTTCGTCCAGACCGCCCCCTCCCATTTGATAGCCTTAAAATAGGGTGCGTTCGATGCGTTTCATCCCGATTTTCCTCAGTTTAAGTCTTGGTCTCGCCCTGCCGGCCGCCGCCGCCCCGCTCGACATCGAGACCGTCCGAGCCATGGCCTTCGACAAGGGTATCGTCAAACTTGAGGAGGTAAAGCTCAAGCGCGGAGTGTGGAAGGTGGAAGGCGAAGATGCGCGCGGCCGCGACATCGAGATGGAGATCGAGGCCGCGACCGGCTTCATCATCAAGATCGAGCGCGATTAAGCCCGCGACCGCCCTCCCCTCATCGCCGCCGATACGCGACTGGGGGTTACCGCGGCATCAATCTTTTTTTCGCCGGCTGGGAGGCCTATATTCAGAGTCGCCGGCGCAAGCCGGCTATGGCGATAAACAGCCGTCGTAATAAACCATTCGGACCCGGGGGCGGTACCCGGCGGCTCCACCATTCAGAAGGACAGAAATCAGAAGCCAGAAACCAGAAGAAAAAGCGGGAGGTCTTCGAGCCCTTGATTCTGGTTTCCGGTTTCTGACTTCTGGCTTCTGAACAAGGGGCCGAAATAGGATCGACGAGGGTGTAAAGGACGCGCTTTCGCCCGGCATGGTACCGCCGTTATCGGGCCAACCAAATAGTTGCCAACGACAACTATGCGGAGGCTCGTCTCGCTGCGTAAGCGGCGCGAGAGCCTAAATCTCAAGTCCCAGTCCCTTCGCAGGGGCTAGGCGCGGTTTCGGAGGGCACCGGGCAACAGAAGCCCTCCACTTTAACGAGACTGCCTTACGTCGCGGGAGGGACAGGCGGCGGACCAGATGGCAGAGGACGTCATCAGATACGACCTGCTCACGCAGGAGGCGCTTCGCGGCGTGGTGCGGCAAGTCTTGGCGCGTGTCCAGCGCGAAGGACTGCCGGGCGAGCATCATCTCTACATTGCCTTCGACACCGGCGCTGCGGGCGTTTCCATCTCCAAACGCCTGAAGGAGCAGTATCCCGAGGAGATGACCATCGTCCTGCAATATCAGTTCTGGGATTTGCAAGTCACGACCGATCGCTTCGAGGTGAAGCTCTCTTTTTCCAACATTCCGGAGCGGTTGGTCGTCCCCTTCGCGGCGATCAAAGCATTCTACGACCCGTCGGCGCAGTTCGGTCTGCAATTCGGCAAGCCCGGCGCGGCCAACGATTCGGCCCGGCAGCATCTCGCAGCGGCGCTGCCCGACCTGGCCGGCGAAGTTGAAGAGCCCCGGCCTGCGCTCGAAGCGCCGCATGAGGAAAATCACGACGCTCCGGCCGAAACGGTTGTGTCGAGGCCCGCTGCGGAAATTGTGCATCTCGACCGCTTCCGCAAGAAATAACTGCCGCAGCAATAGGCTTCTGCCTCTGCATAAAGTTTAGATGCGCCTGCCTCAACCTTGCAGCGGGAAACCGGGCTCTCCTAGCCGCGTTAATAGGCACGATTTCTGCCGATCTCTGGAATAAGACCTAGGCTTCGGCCGCGGCCGCCTGCGGTTTCATCCGCGGCTCTTTTGACGGCTCGAGCGGAACATTCATCTCCACATAGAGACCCGTCGGCCTGAATTCGAGCTTGGTTTCCCCGCCAAGATTGTGGCGGATGCCCTTGTCGATAAGTTGCATGCCGAAGCCGCCGCCGCTGCGGCGAGCGGGAATCGGCTGCACAGTGGCGGCGCGCTCCTCCCAAGTAAGGAAGAGGCGGTTGCCGCGGCTCATTTTCCAGGCGATGGCGAGCTGGCCGGAGTTGGAGGACAAGGCGCCGTATTTCACCGCATTGGTGGCAAGCTCATGCAGCGTCATGGCGATGATCGAAGTGCATTGCGGCGGCAGGAGCACATCCGGTCCCTTGATGAGGATCTTGGGGCCGCCCTCGCGCTGATATGGCTCGAGTTCGCGCTCGACCATGGCCTTGAGGCTGGCGCCCGACCATTGCGATTCGAGCAAGAGATCGTGGGCGCGATGCAGCGCCTGTAAGCGTTCGGCGAGCGTCTGGGCCATGGCCAGCGCCGGCTTGCTGGTGGCTTGGCGGAGGCTCGCCTGCACCAACGATTGCACGATGGCGAGGGCGTTTTTGACGCGGTGATTGAGTTCGCCGACGAGCATGGTCTGGCGCTGCGCGGTGCGCCTGCGTTCGGTCACGTCGCGAAAGATGAGCACGGCGCCCGCTAGCGAGCCGTCATAGCCGATGATCGGCGCGCCGCAATGCTCGACCGGAAGCTCGCGCCGGTCGCGGGTGATGAGCAAGGCCCCGGATTCGAAGCGGGTTACCGCGCGCTCGCGCAGCGCCTTCAGCGCCGGGTCGTCGACCGGCTTGCGCGTAGTCTCGTTGATGACGCGGAAGACCTCCCAGATCGGCCTGCCGCGCGCTTCTGCGCCGGCCCATCCCGTCATTTGTTCGGCGATCTTGTTGAGGAGAAGCACGCTGCCATTCGGGTCGGTGGCGATAACGCCGTCGCCGATCGAGGCCAGCGTCGTGCTCAGCCATTCGCGCTGGCCGCGCAGTTCCATCAATGCGGCATTGCGGTCGCGGTCGGCGCGGCGTACGGCGCCGATCGTGGTCCAGGCAAACAGCGCAAGCACGATGATGCTGGCCACGGCAAAAATCGCCAGCGTGGCCGCGCTGTCATAATATTCGTGCGTTTCGGCCTGATGCGCGAACCAGCCGATGACGAGCGGCAGGACCACGATTCCCGGCAGGAGACGGCGCAGCATCTCGCCGGCCGGCGATTGCTCCACGATCGCCGCGGCGATGCCGTAGTCGGGCGAAGCGGCAAGCAGGCCAAGCGCGAGTAGAAAGCCGCAGACGGCGCTCGTGATCGACATGGCGGTGAAGGGGAACGGATAGTAATAGGTGGCGACGCCATAGGCGTAGCCCGCAAGCACGATCAGCACCTGCGCCAGAATGACGAGAGCTAACACCTGGCTGAACACGGAGGGGATGCCCCCTTGCTTGGCGTAAAGCAGCGCCAGCCCGAAGACGATCAGGAGCCCGGTCATGCCGGGGGACATGTGCAGCTCTCCCGCTTGCGCCGCAGTCGCGGCGAGGTTGCTGTGCGGGGCGAGCGCCCGGTCAATGCCGAGATCGAAGCCGAGCAGATCCTGGGTGAGAACGGCAAGCCCGAACACGACAAGGGCAAAACCGATCAGCCTCGCGAGCGGACGGATGGCGCGGAAGGTCAAACAAAACAGGCCGACCGCCGCGGCAATCATGGCCGCCGCCGCCGCCGGCGTCATGCCGGCGAGCGCGGGAAAGGCCTCGACCAGCTCCGGCACATTCAGTTGCCAGGCCGCAAGGATCATCCCGCCGACCAACGCGACGGCAAAGGCGACCAGCCGTGCCACGAGCAGCGACATGCGTTCTGCGCGCGGCGCCGGCAGCGCCATTCGTACTGCAACTTCACCCGCCACTCGCCTTCCTCACCAATTCGTGGAAAAGGACGCCGGAAGCCTTACCGCTTCGCGGCGGAAGGCCGCAACGCAAGCGAACGAGCGCGTTCTCCCACCCCGTGAGCGTGTTATAGCCTAGCCCCCATGGAGCCGATAGGGCATTCAGCGCCAGGCGCGCCGGCAACGGGCGTCCTTGCCGCCAAGTGCCGCCGATAGGAGATGAAAATATGCCCCATGACGAAGATGCCGGAGGCAAGTCTGGAACGTCCGTGCGCATCGAGACCGATTCCCTTGGCCAGATCGAGGTGTCGGAAGACCGCTATTGGGGCGCACAGACCGAGCGTTCGCGCCGGAATTTCAAGATCGGCGAGGAGGTTATGCCCGGGCCAATGATCCGTGCCCTCGCCCTGGTCAAGAAGGCCGCCGCGCTCACCAACGGCGAAATCGGGCTTCTCGAAGAACGCCTTGCCAAGGCCATCGCCGCCGCAGCCGACGAAGTGATCGAAGGCAGATTTGATGGTCATTTCCCCCTGGTTGTCTGGCAAACCGGCTCGGGAACCCAGAGCAACATGAACCTCAACGAAGTGATTGCAAATCGCGCAAGCGAATTGTTGGGCGGTTCTCTTGGTTCAAAGCGTCCGGTTCACCCCAATGATCACGTTAATCTCGGTCAATCCTCCAACGATGTCTTCCCCACGGCGATGCATATTGCCGCGGCTTATGAAATCGCCTACCGGCTCAACCCCGCGCTCGCCCGTCTTTACCAAGCGCTGAAGGACAAAGCCGAAGCCTTCCAAGACATTCTCAAGATCGGCCGCACTCATTTGCAGGATGCGACCCCGCTCACTCTAGGGCAGGAATTCGGCGGCTATGCGGCGCAGATCGACCACGGCATCGAGCGCATCAAATTGACCCTTCCAGGGCTTTACGAACTTGCGCAGGGCGGCACAGCGGTCGGAACTGGGCTTAACACCAGCCCGCTTTTTGCCGACGCATTTGCCGCGAAAATCGCCGAGATGACGAAACTTCCTTTCGTCAGCGCCAGGAACAAATTCGAGGCGCTCGCCAGTCACGACGCCATGGTATTCGCCCATGGCGCTCTTAACACGCTGGCGGTGTCGCTGTTTAAGATCGCAAACGACATCAGGCTGCTCGGGTCCGGCCCGCGCTCCGGCTTCGGCGAGCTTCTCTTGCCGGAGAACGAGCCGGGCTCATCGATCATGCCCGGCAAGGTGAATCCCACCCAGTGCGAGGCGGTCACCATGGTGGCGGCCAAAGTGATGGGCAACAACACCACCATCGCCTTCGCCGGCAGCCAGGGTCATCTCGAGCTCAATGTTTTCAAGCCGCTGATCGCTTACACCATGTTGCAATCCATTCGCCTGCTTGCAGATGTCGCCGACAGCTTCCGCGAGAAGTGCATCGTCGGCATCGAGGCCAACCGCGAGCGCATCAAGGAGCACGTGGAAAATTCGCTCATGCTGGTGACGGCGCTCACGCCGCATATCGGCTATGACAAGGCCGCCGAAATCGCCAAGGCCGCGCATAAGCGCGGCACGACCTTGCGCGAAGAGGCCGTGCGCCTCGGCCATGTGGCGGCGGAAGAGTTCGGCCGGCTGGTGCGGCCTGAGGACATGATCGGACCGAAGCGGTAGCCGCTCATGGCTCTATCGCGCAGCAAACGATCGCTCACCATCGCGCGGCACCGGACCTCGGTCTCGCTCGAAGACGAATTCTGGGAAGCCTTGGCCGATTTCGCCCGCAGCGACGGAAAGTCGGTGGCGGCCCTGATCGGCGAGATCGACCGGAGACGAAGCGAAAGACCGCCTCCGCGGCCAGGACTGTCCGGGGCGATCAGGCTCTATGTGCTTGAACGGTTGAGGCGCGGGACGCGCTAATAGCCGAAAATGGGAATTCCCTTCTTCCAGGCATCGGGAGGTTCGGCGCGTTTCTGCCGGCGGCGCTTCTGCGGCTTCGCTTGCGGCTCGGGCGCGATTTCAGCTTCGGCCGCCGCGGGCGTCTCCGCGGCCTCGGACGCGGGAGCGGGCGCAGGCCGTGGCAAAGGAAGCGGCACCGGCTCGGCGGCAGGCCCTTCAGGCTGAGGCCCTGGTGCGGCTGATGCGGCTGGTGCGACCGGCGCGGCCGGTAGAGCCGCAGACGTTGCCGGCTGCTGCGCCGCCGGCTCTTCAGGCGCGGCGCCGGGCACAGCGGCCGCCGGCGGCGAAGACTGGGCCGGAGGCGCTTGCGGCTCCGGACCGGCCGGCGCGGGCAGCGGCATTTCCGACGGAGCCGGCGGAAGCGCGGTGATGAGCTCGACGTCCTCCTCCACCGTCTCGCCCAGCAATTCCGTTGCGGTGGGAAGCTTTTCGTTCGAGGGCACTGGCTCAGGCTCGGGTTGCGGGGCGGATTCCACCGAGGCCATCGGCTGCGCCGCCGGCGGCTCGGGCATCTCAGGCGCCGGCTCTTCTTGCGGGACCGCCGAGGTCTGATCGCCGAGGGACGCCTCCGGTGGCGGCGTGCGCCCGCTTACATCCAAGGTTTCCAGCCGCTCCACGTCTTCCTGCATGCGGCGCATGGTGAGATAGGCCTCGATCGCCGCAGTATCGATCGAAGGCGTAATCTGGTCCGCCTTGTTGAGCGCTCCGGTGAACACGAGGCTCACGGGGGGCACATCCTTACCCGCTCCGCCGGAAAGACTCATGGCCCATTCGCTGTCGAGTTTGAGGCTCGCGAGTTCGACATAGGCGTTCACTTTGGTCTCGGCGCCGGATCCCGTGAGCACCGATGGCGTAAATCGAAGGGTGCCGTTTTTCACCTCGATGGGAATTTTCACCGGCGCGAAGGTATAAGTGCCTTTGGTGATCTTTTCGCGCACGGCCTTCGCCTCGGCCTCAATCTCCTCTTTGCCGGCTTTGATCGTCTTCTTGGCGGCGGTGGCGGCGACCTTGCGCAGCGGAGCGGGCGAAAGAGCCAGGAGCGTACCTGCGCCCAGCGTCAAGCTGCCCTCCCCGCTCAGTCCGGCCACAAGTCCGGGCGGGCTCAAGCCTTCGCCCTGGACATTCAAGGCAAGGTCGAAGGGTCCGCTGGCGAGGCCAGACCCGGCGAGACTTTTGGCAAGCAGATCGAGCCGCCCGCCTTTCACCTCGGCCTTGGCCTCAAGTTCGGCGCCATTGCCGCGCGGCGAGAGCGTGCCCGACGCCAAGAGCGTCCCGCCGAACAGACGTCCCTTGAGATCGGCGATCGAAAGACCTTGCTTGCCGACGCTGGCGAGGAGTGTCGCATCGCCGATCTTGACGGAGGAACCAATCGAGAGCGTGCCGGCCATGAGCGTGATCGTTCCTTCTGCCTTCTCGATCGGCGCGAGCGAGAAGCCACGCGAGGGCCACAGCTCGACGGCGCCGGAACCGATCGCGCCAAGCATCTCTTCGGTCGATGGGCTGCGCTGCCAAGCCACCAAGAGGCCAAGCAGAGAGGGCAGCGAGACGGTGGGCGCCTTCGCCTCAAGTTTGAAGCGAGGTTTCGGCGCGGCAAGATCGACTTGACCGTTTGCGGTCACGTTCTCACCGGCGATTTTACCGGCGACGTTCTCGAAGTTAATGACAGGCCCTTGTTTGACGATGTCGCAGCGGAGTTGCAGCGGAACGCCGGCAGCGCTCGGAGGGGATTCGAAGCCGGCGAGCATGAGCGCGAGCGCGGCGTCGGGGCTCACCGCCGCACCCTTTCCTCTAAAGGTAGCCCCATTCGCCGCCAGCGATCCCTCGCCGCTGAAGGCAAGGCCGATGGTTTCGGTTTCGAGCGAGGCCTTTCCCACCATCTTCTGGTTGGGGATGCCCGCAAGCTTCACGGCGAATTTGCCGCGCGTGCGGCCGGTGGCGGCAAGACGTTCGACCGGAAGCTCAGGGAAGAGTAAGACGAGGAACGCGTGCGGCCGCTCGCCGCTGATATTGCCGTAAAGATTGATCTTGGCGCCCGCCAGCTTCTCAAGATCGCCATCGGCACGCGCCAACAGCGAAATATCCGAGCCCCCGGCTCTTCCAGTAAGACCGATGGCAGCCTGGGTCGCGCCATTGCGGCGGGAGGCAGTAAGGCTTATGCGCAGATCGAGGGGGGCAAGGGCGGCCAAATGCTCCGATCCCCTCACCTCTTTCGATAAGCCAAACAGGTCCGCGGCGACTTTGAGGCTTTGCGGCGTCACGGCCGACAGTGCGAGATCGACCCGGCCAGAAGGCGACTGGCTGAGCTTCTCGATGCGGCCGCTGCCATTGAGGGTTAGCGCTCCGGTCGCGGCAAAATCGAGCTGGGAGACATCGAGCGTGTCGCGATCGAGCGAGAAGCGCGCGTCGAGCTTGCCAGGCGGCATGTTGGGAAGCAGAAGTTCGCCGATGCGTAAAGTGACCCGCATGTCGTCGTTGCGGAGCTGGCTAAAGAAGGTCTCTTCGCCTGCCGTTGCGGTCTCGGTCTGCGCCGGCTCGGGAGTGGCCGGAAGCCAGGACAGCCAAAGCGGCTCTTCGCCCAGCACTTCGCGCAAATCGAGCCGGTCGCTGTCCAGGCTGAGTTCGATCAGGCGGCGCTCTCCTCCTTGTAAGCGGAAGGCGCCGCGGAAGCTCGTCCCGCTCAATTTGCCTTCGGCATCGGCAAGCGAAAGCACCCCGTCGCCGATGGTGGCGTAGGCGGCGAGGGTGAAGCCGCCGGGCGCGGTCTGGCCGGAGACCTCGCGATCACCGACGGCCCAGCGGATGAGCGGGCGCAGGCCGGAGCCTTCGATCTTCACCGGACCGGAGAAGACCGGACCGAATTCGCCACGCTGCAAACGCCCAGAAACCTCGAATTGATTGGCTCCCGGCAAGACTGCCTTGAGCCTGTCGATCTGAACCGCGCCGTCCTTCGAGGTAAGCGCAAGCTCGACGGCGGTGAGAAGATCCCCGCCAAGCCCCGCCTGTTCCACTGTGACGGCGAGGCTTCCCTCTCCAAACTCGCTTGCAGCCTCGATCGCGTCGTCGGCAAACATGTAAAGGACGGTCGACGGCGACGGACGGTCTTTGGCGCCGGCGCCGGCAAAGAGCACATCGAGGTCGATGAAGCTTGCCACCAGCTCGCCCTTTGCCTCGATGCGATTGTCGAAGCTCAGGGCAAGGCGCCCCTTGAAGATTTGCGGCGGCCCTTTGGCATGCACGGTGAGATCGAGATCGGCGATCTCGGCGCCGGTGGGCGTCGCTTTGAGCGGACCTTTCAACTCATAACGCAAGGTTTTGTCGGGCCGGGGCACGTCAACGGGTTGGTCGTCGCCTTGCGGCGGCTCGACGGCTTCGCCGGTAGACGCGGCTTTGGCGGCGCGGACCAGAATCGTCCCCTCATAGAGAGGTTGGGCGCCCAATCCGCTCACCTCCCCGTCGAGGACATAGGTGATGTTGCGGTCGAGATCGCGCAGGGCGGACTTGACGCGGAAGAGGCCGGAGGAATCGGGCGCGCTGGTGGAGAAGCGAAGTTCCTGCCGGCGCCCGGCATAAGAGTAGGCCGCAGACACTTTATAGGGACCGGACAAGGACTGACCGCTTGCCTGTCCAGCGATGTCTTCAAGCGTGAATTGCCGCACGCCTTCCTTGGTGATCTCAATGCGGCCGCCGCTCACCGAAACCTCGTCGAGCATCACGTCTTTTGGCGCGAAAGGAAGGGCAACGCCGCGACGCCCGACATCGCTCCAATTGCCGCTGCCGTCGGCCTTTACGTCGAGACGCAAGACCGGATCGACGATGGCGATCTTGCGCGCCTCGATGGTTCCGGTCAGCAGCGCGCCGATATTCAGCCAAGCTTCGAGCGAACGGGCTTCGAGGAAGGGTTGATCAAGCCGCCCGTTCTCGCCGGCGACCTTGATCTGGTCGAATCTGAGCTCTGGCGCGGGCAAGAGCACGAGATGCACCTTGCCGTCGACTTTGACTTGCCGCCCCAGCAGATTGGACGCCTGGGTCTCGAACGCCGGCCGATAGTCGTTCCAATCGATGAAGAGCGGCGCGGCGAAAAGCGCGCTCAGCACCAGAATCAGAAAGGCCGCCAATGCCAGCAGGAATGAATTCACCGCCGTCTAGACCCAAGGCTTAAGGCGCGTTTGACGAAAGCTTGGCGCCGAGGTCCCCGGGCCCCCCGTAACGCGCTTTCATGGTAACGCAAAAAGCTTGCCAGGATTGAGGATATTCAGCGGGTCGAGCGCCTTTTTTATGGCAATCATCGTGCGAATTCCGGCCCCATGCTCGTCGGCGAGGTAGTTAATCTTGCCTTGGCCTATGCCATGCTCGCCGGTGCAGGTCCCGCCAAAGCCAAGCGCCCGCTCGACCAACAGGTCGAGAAAAGTCTGGACTTTGTGCCGTTCCTCCGCATTGGCGGCGTCGATCAGGGGCATCACGTGGAAATTGCCGTCGCCAACATGGCCGACGATGGGGGCAAGTAAACCGAGGCGGTCGATATCTGACCGCGTTTCGGTCACGCAAGCGGCCAGGGCTGAGATCGGCACGCAGACATCGGTCGAGAGCACGTCGGCGCCGGGCCGCAAACCCCGCGCTGCCCAATAAGCGTCGTGCCGCGCCTGCCAGAGTTTGGTGCGAGCCTCGGCGTGTTCGGCCCAGCGATATTCGCCTCCCCCCTCGCCGCGCGCGATCTCAGCAAAGCTTTCCACCTGCTCGCGCGCCGCCGCCGCCGTGCCGTGAAATTCGAGAAAGAGATGCGGCGTCTCCGGAAGGTTGAGACGCGAATAAGCGTTGCAGGCGCGGATTTGCACTTCGTCGAGAAGTTCGATGCGCGCCAGCGGTATCCCGCTTTGAAGCGCGGCGATTGTCGCATTGCAGGCACCTTCAACCGAATCGAACGGGCAGACGGCAGAGAGGATCGTCTCGGGGATACCGTAAAGTTTCAGCGTGAGGCGGGTGATGATGCCAAGCGTGCCTTCAGAACCGACGAGGAGACGGGTGAGGTCGTAGCCTGCGGAGGATTTCCGCGCCCTGCCCCCGGTTTGGATGATGCTGCCGTCGGCCATCACCGCGCTTAGCCCAAGCACGGCGTCGCGCATGGTGCCGTAGCGCACGGCGTTGGTGCCGGAAGCGCGGGTCGCCGCCATGCCGCCGAGGCTCGCATCGGCGCCGGGGTCCACGGGAAAGAAGAGCCCGGTACCGTGCAGATGATCGTTCAATGTCTTGCGGGTGACACCGGGTTCGACCACGCAATCGAGATCGGCCTCATGCACGGCGAGGATCCGATTCATGCGCGAGAGATCGAGCGAGATGCCACCGAAGGGCGCGTTGACATGGCCTTCGAGCGAAGTGCCGGTGCCGAAAGGAATTACCGGCACGCGCGCCGAAGCGCAAAGCCGCACGACTTCGGAAACCTCGGCTTCGGTTTCGGCGAAGAACACCGCGTCTGGCGGCTGGCGTTTCAACCAGGTCAGCGTGTTGGCGTGCTGCTCGCGAAGCGCCTGGCTTTGTGAAAAGCGCGCGCCGAAGCGAGTGGCAAGCTCCGAAAACAAGGCTTGCTTCCCCTCTTTCGTCGAATCGCGCTCGGCACCGGCCATGATCGCGGTCATGGCCCGATCTTACGGCGCTTTGCTTGGAAATGCTTAAGCTTTTCGCCTTAGGCGCCGACCACGAACAGCACGGCGGCGTAATGGCAACTTGCCGCCGACAACACGAACCCATGCCAGATGGCGTTCTGGTAGGGCAGACGTTCCCACAAGTGGAATACGACGCCGATGGTGTAAAGAACGCCGCCAGCCATGAGCAGGGTCAGCGCCTGACCGGGCAGCGCCGAGGTGATCGGCTCCCAGGCCGCGAGCACGGCCCAGCCTTGCACTAGATAGAGCGCGGTGGACAGCCCCTCGAGGAAACGCGGCAGGAACAGCTTGATGGCAATGCCGATGGCGGCCATGGCCCACACCACCGCCAAGAGCCCAAGCCCCCATGGCGTGTAGAGTTTGATCAGGATGAAGGGGGTATAGGTCGCGGCGATCATGAGAAAGATCGCCGCGTGATCCAGGCGGCGCAACATTTCCTTGACTCTCGGGCGCACCACGAGATGGTAGCCGGCCGAGAAGCTGAAAGTCGCCACCAGCGCGAGACCATAGATCGTGAGGCTCACCACCCAGAGCATCGTCTGCGACCGCACGCCGATGATGAGAAGAGTGGCGAGCGCAACGAGGCTCGCGGAGACCCCGATGGCGTGAATGCAGCCGTCGGCGATGCGTTCGCGAAGCGAATAAGTTGGGAAAGCGGGAATTTTGTCTTTGATCCGGTGCATGTCGCTATGACGCATTAGCGCGGAGAAAGGTTCAAATTAGCTTACCCCGCGATGTGGCGTCGTTGAGGCATCAATGCATGCGGCGTGGCTCGTTCGTCGACGCGCCGCCTGCAAAAAGCGCCAGGACCGCAAGCGGCCCCGGCGCAGCGCGCAAATTCGCTTGGCGACGGCTAATTGCCGCACACGGCGGAGCCGGTGGTGCAGACATAAGGCACCACGACACCGGTGAAGCAGGTGGTATAGAACCGTGCGGTGACGATATCCGGCTTGAGCATCGCCTCCGGCGGAACGCCGTCAGGTCGCACGGCTTTCCAGAAGGGATCGCCCTTCACCCGGCGCGCGCTGATCGAGACATAGCTCCACCGCTTGGCGCGTTTCAGTTGCGAGGCTTGTTGTAGGACCAGCGCCTGCGAGGCTTTGGCCGCCTCGGCTTTCGAGCCGGCGCTATGTGTGGCCTTGACCAATTGACATGCCGCCATGGCGGGATCGCCCGCGCCAACGGCTAAGAGCCCGAATCCGAGTGCGGCAAAACCCATTCGCAAAATTCGATGCATAAACCCTCTCCCGACCGATTTGGAAGTTTATAGACGCCGCCCTGCGGCCGCTCCACCGCACAGCGGATGTTCCCCGGGGCGCTTTTTGTCAGAATCGGGGCTTCGCGTCCAGAGCCGCAGCGTTGCGAGACAAGCGTTATGCGAAGCTATTCGTTCTTTTCTCCTCCATCGTCTTCGTCGTCATCCTTGCAAGGTGGGCCTTCCGGGCAGGCGCCGGGGCGGTGCCGGTGCACGTCCGGCGAAGGAAATGGCTCATCGGCATCGGCCGGAGCCTCGGTCGAGGGGGCAGTCTCGTCGTTTTGATCGGCGGGCGGCGGGGTTTCGGACTTCGTTGCTGCGGCGGGAGCCTCATCACCTTCGGGGCCGGCCGG
>DATLXW010000235.1:0-4303 GCA_035575415.1 Methyloceanibacter sp.
CCCTTCGCGCCTTATCGCAGACGTGTTACAGCCTCGATAAGTCCCTTTCACAAGTTCTAAAGGCCGCTGGCTGCCCCATCCGAACCGAGACGTTTCAGCATATCGAAACTGACGATTAGCTGTAGCGCTTGATACCAACGTCGGGCGCGCTGACAGTCACGTGGGGCAAGGCTCCACAGGCTCCCAAAACGACCAAAGGGAGCCGCTAGGCTCCCTTGGCTCGTAGCTCCCCTTTCGGGGCGACGGACGCTACGAAAACGCAGCGCCGCAAGTGGCCTATATTTAGGACATAGCGTCCTCCCTGTCAACCCGAAGGGGACGGCAGCCAGTTTCGGATCAAGACTAAAAGCTCGTTTATGTCCTTTTGCTTAAGTCTAAGAACCTTACTTTTGATCTGCAAGAGGCGGCTTGTTGAAATAGTGATTAAATGACTATAAAGCACCCACGACTCCCGCCCGTCAATTTCTTCTGAAATATAATCCGGCAGTAGCCATTTCCACTGATTTGTTTCTTGCCTATCCGTTGACGTCGGCACCACTAAACACGTGCCCCGTAAAACCAAGCCTTTGTGTCCCACGACGATGACAGGCCGCTGTTTCCACATTTCTGGCAGCGGGACGAGTTTCGCATCGTTGAAGCGGCACCAATAGACATTCCCTAGTTTGGGCGCGGCTTTGATCGCAATTTCGCGCCATTTCGGCCGCGCTTCGGCTGCGTCGGCAGCTGGTAATGCTTTGCGCTCGTTCATGACCCCCCCGCACAACTGACGCGAGAGAATAATAGGTTCTAAGGGGCTGCTGCCAAGCCTCCCACTGGAGCCCTTGCTCTTGCAACGCTACTCTCGCTCCAAGCGCCATCTCGCGCCGGATCTTATTCGCGCCGGCCCCATAGACATCGCCTCCTCGCTGGCGCAAGAACCAGCCCCATGAACATCCTCGCGCTCGAGACCAGCATGGGCGCCTACTCGGCCGCGGTGCTGTGCGCCGGCAGCGCCCGCGCAAGCGGAGACGCCGCGCCAAAGCTCTTCGCGCGGCTTGAGCGGATGGAGCGCGGCCACGCCGAGGCGCTCTTGCCGATGGCCGCTTCCGTCATGGCCGAGGCGGGGCTCGATTTCGCCGCGCTCGATCTGATCGCGGCGAGCACCGGCCCCGGCAGCTTCACCGGCGTGCGCATCGCCATCGCCGCCGCGCGCGGGTTTGCGCTCGCGACCGGGGCCAAGCTCTTCGGCGCCGACAGCCTCACGGTGATGGCGCGCGCGGCGCGCGAGCGCGGGTTATCGGGCGCTCCGCTCGCGATCGCGGCGGATGCGCGGCGCGGCATGCTCTATCTCGGGCTTTACGGCGAGGCTGGGCAAAGACTTACAGGCCCGCTCCTGCTTTCTCCGGAGGAGGCGGCCGCGCTGCTTCCCGCCGGTCTCCGCCATGCCGCCGGAAGCGGCGCCACTCTCCTTGCCGAAGCGGCCGCGCGGCGGGGACAGCAGGTCGAAGCGGCGCTGCCCGACTTGCAGCCCGACGCCGCTTCGCTTGCAGCGATCGCGCTCGAACGCGGAGAGACGACCGGGATCCTGCGGCCGCTCTATCTGCGCCCGCCGGATGCGAAGCCGCAGGCGCAACAAGTGGCGAGGCGCTGATGCGGGGAAAGCTCGCGGTCAGGCGCGCTTCTCTTGCCGATGCGCCTGCGCTCGCCGCGCTGCACAAGACCTCCTTCGCCAAGCCTTGGGACGAAGCGACGATGGCCGTGTTCCTTGCCGCGCCGGAAACGCTCTGCCTGATCGGCTCTGTCGCGGAGTCCGAGGGTGTCGCGGCGGCCGGCCTCCTCATCGCGCGCAAGGCCGCGGACGAAGCCGAGACCCTCACCTTCTGCGTCGCGCCCTCTTATCGCCGTTTGGGGCTCGGCCGCGCGCTGCTTGCAGCCGCGATCTCAGAATTGCGCCGCGCCGGGGCGAAGACTCTCTTCCTCGAAGTGGAAGAGGGAAACGAGGAAGCGCTCCTGCTCTACCGCTCCTTCGGCGCGGCGAGCGCCGGAAAGCGCGCGCGCTATTACGAGAGCGGCAAGGACGCAGCGATCTTGAGCCTTGCCCTTTGAGCCGCCGGCGAAGATGATGCCGCACGGCTGGGCGAGGAACGGGCTTAAGGCATTCGATCATGCCGAAAAGGGCCAAGGCTGAAAGCAGGCTCGAGCGGCTGTGCGCCGAGCGCGGCATGCGCATGACCGGACAGCGGCGGACCATCGCCAAGGTGTTGTCGGAAGCCGACGATCATCCCGACGTCGAGGAGCTGCACCGGCGGGCGAGCGAACGCGATCCGCGCATCTCGCTCTCGACCGTCTATCGCACCGTGCGCCTGTTCGAGGGCGCGGGCATTCTCGACCGGCACGAATTCGGCGACGGGCGCGCCCGCTACGAGCCGGCCGGGCCCGGCCATCACGATCACCTCATCAACGTCAAGACCGGAGAGGTGATCGAGTTCTCGAACGAACAGATCGAGAAACTGCAAGAGGCGGTCGCGCGCGAACTCGGCTTCAAACTGATCGGGCACCGGCTCGAATTGTTCGGAATCCCGCTCAAGAGCGGTAATGAGCGATAGCAACTCCGTCCAAGCGCAGTGTGGACGCGTTTGCTTGCATGTTGAATGCGTCGAGGCGGCCAATGGACGTGTTCAGGGGCGTCTTGGCGCGGTCATGGAAGTGGATAGGGAAGCAAATCCGCGCGATTTGACTCTCCTCTCGCCCCGCGCCAACCTGGGGCCGGATAACGGGGACAAAGAGGGATGGCGCGATGTTGAAACGGGGATTGCTGGTGGCTTTGTTGGCGACGATGGGCTGGACGGCACAAGCCCAGCATGCCATCGCGCCAGAGGCGGAACTACTTTATGTTGGGACGCGGGAGATGTGCACCACCATCGCTTGGGGTTTGGATGGGGTCCGCACCGATTGCCGCTACCGGGCGATTGCAGCGGACAAGCCGACCGAGGCGCTGAAAGGCATCTGCACCACTTTTTACGGGCGGCGCACCTGCTACTAAGTCTCTGACCGAGCTTTTGAATTTGACCGCGTCGTAGAGCCGGCCATGCGGAATGTGCGCGCCTTTCTGGTGCTTCTGGCCTTCTTCGCCTTCACCATCCCCTTGATGCCGCTGCAACTTTTGTTTCTCTGGAGCGGCTCGCGCTTCGCCCGCAGCTTTCCCCATTGGTATCACCGGCAGGTCTGCAAGATCGTCGGCATCCGCCTCACGGTCGAGGGAAAAGTCGCGGAAGAACAAGGGGTTCTTCTCATCTCCAACCACGTCTCCTGGCTCGACATTACCGTGCTTTCGGCGGTGGCGCCGGTCTCCTTCGTGGCCAAACAAGAGGTGGCTTCCTGGCCGTTCGTGAGCTGGCTCGCCAAGCTGCAGCGCTCGATCTTCATCGACCGCAACCGGCGCAACGAAGTCGGCGAAAAAGCCAATGAAATCTTGGAGCGGCTGGCAAAAGGCGACCATATCGTCCTATTTGCGGAAGGGACTTCGAGCGACGGCAATAGCGTGGTGCCGTTCAAGACGGCGCTGTTCGCGGCAGCCAAGCCTCCCGGAGGCGCGCCGATGGGCGCCAAGGTCTCGGCGCAGACGCTCGCGATCACCTATCCACGTATTTACGGCCTGCCGCTCTGCCGCCGCGGGCGGCATCTGATCGCCTGGTACGGCGACATGGACATGGCAAGCCATGCCTGGCGGCTGCTCGGCCTGGGACCGATCGACGCGCATATCCGCATCGGGCCTCCGGTCCCGCTCGACGATTTTCCCGACCGCAAGGCGCTCGCCCGTTATGCCGAGGAAAAGGTCCGCAAGGACGTGCTCGACCTCCTGCGCGCTCAGCCCGCCTCCGTTTCTGGCTAGCGGCAGGCGTCAGACACAAGACGGCTAGAGCGCCGGCGCGGCTGGAGACGCGCCGACGCCCTAGCGCGCCGTGGCGATTACATCGCCCGTCTGAGACGAATGGTGTCGAGCACGGTCGCGGGCGCGAAATTGCCGTTCGGAAGCTGACGGATCAGCCCCGACTTGACGACGCTCAACAGCGTCGTGTGCACGCCGCGATCGGCCGACTCGGCGTCGATGAAATAGCCTTCCTGTAGGCTGAGGCGCCTCAGGTCGTCGCGTGACATGGCGCCGGCTTCGTTGAGTTTCCGCACGAGAAAATCTGCAAGCGGCAACTGCGGCTGCGGCTGCGGCGCGGCCATTTGCGGCTGCGCGTGCTGTACAGGCTGATGCGGCGAGGCCATCTCCGGCTGCGTGTGTTGGACCGGCTGGTGCGGCGCGTGCTGGGGAGCG
>DATLXW010000236.1:0-7309 GCA_035575415.1 Methyloceanibacter sp.
ACGCCGCGCTCGTCCACGAGGCACGGCACGTTGAAGCCGAAGGCGGCGATCGAGCCCGCAATCTCGGCCACCTGCTCGTCCGAATGCGTTCTGGCATTCGCCGCATACGGCAGGAGCCGCTCGATGGGCCAGCGCTCGACCCGCAGCGAATCAGTCGGCCGCAAGGTCGATGCCGCGTCGCCTCGCGACCGCTTCGAAATCTTGCCTTTCGCCATCGATGATCACGGGCTGATCGGGAAAGAGCCGCCGCCAGCGCAGGATCGCGAGGTCGACGTAGGCCGGCGCAAGCTCGATCGCGCGCACCTTCCGCCCGGCCCGCTCACCGGCGATGAGGCTCGTGCCGGAGCCTGCGAAGGGTTCGTAGACGATATCGCCCTCGTCGCTGTAGGCGCGCATCACGAACTCCGGGAGCGCGACCGGAAACACCGCCGGGTGCTCGGTCTCCAGCCCACGCGCCTTGTGCCGCGTGATGCGGATGACGTTGTCGGGGATGCGCGTCTCCTGCACGCCCTGCCCAGCATGGGTCCATTCCCCGACGTGGCCGTCGCGGTGGCGCATGCCGCCATGGGCATTGTTGATGTGCCCCGCCCACTTGCAGGGCACGATCTTGTTCGGTTTGCGCGCCTTGCGATTGAAATGGAAGATGAGCTCGAAGGCTGGCGCCAGGCGACCATTCCAGTCGCCCGGTAGGCCCGGGCCCTGGTCCCAGACATAGAGCCCGAAGCGGCGCCAACCCTGCTCGCGCATCCAGGCGACCCAGCTCTCCCAGTACGGCTGCCATTCGTTGTCGCGGTGGACCAACCCGAGATTGACGAGCAGCTGTGCGCCATCGGCGACCAGAACGTTGGCAAAAACGCCGCGCATCAGCGCGTCCCAGTCGCGAATGCCGCCGGTCGCATAGTCGCGCTGCTGCGCATAGGGCGGGCTCGTGAACAGGAGCGCGGCGCGCCCACCGTCCATGACGCGCGTGACGCAATCCGCCTTGGTGCTGTCGCCGCACAACAGGCGATGCGCACCCATGAGCCACAGATCGCCCGGCCGCGTAACCGGATGACGCGGCGGCGAGGAGAGGACATCGGCGTCGTCGTCCGCCTCGTTCGCATCGCCCGACGTCGCCTCCGCCTCATCGAACGGCGCCATCAGATGCTCGAGCTCGCCCTCGTCGAAGCCGGTGAGCGCGAGATCGAAGCCCTCGCCGTTCAGCGCATGCAGCTCCGCTGCCAGCAGCTCCTCGTTCCAGCCGGCATTGAGCGCGAGCTTGTTGTCCGCGATCACATAGGCGCGGCGCTGCGCCGGCGTTAGATGGTCGAGCACAACCACGGGGACGGTCGTAAGCCCCAAGCTCCGCGCCGCTTCGAGCCGGCCATGGCCGGCGATGACCTCGCCGTCGGCCGAGACCAGAATTGGATTGGTCCAGCCGAACTCGAGGATCGAAGCGGCGATCTGCGCCACCTGCTCGTCCGAATGCGTGCGCGGATTGCGCCCGTAATCGCGCAGCCGCTCGAGACGCCAGTGCTCGATCCGTTCCGGCGCAAAGTGCGGAGTCATCGTCCTTGCAATTGGCTTGGCTTGCCGCCGACCGCGCGAGGCAAGGTCGCCGCCCGCGAAAACGAGGGGACTGCGGCTCAATCGCGCCGGCTCCCGGAAGTCGAACCCGATCGCTGGCCAAGCGGGGGAAATCCTCGCGTGATCAAAGGGAGCGCGTGTGTCGCTGGACTCCAGAAAGCCACCTTGGAGTCCACCGGGAAGCCAGAGAAAAAACCACGAAACGTCAAAGCGTTACGGCCGCCTCCGGCGGCTTCCGAAAAGGTGGCTTCCCAAAATTTTTGCCTGTCGCTGGCGAGATTTCGCGCCATTGCCCCCCGCATACGCTCGGTGCCAGAAAGGACCCGCAAGATCAATCAGTTAGCCGCGCGTTGCGGCGGTTTTAATTTCCGGATACGTTTCCGGATACGCAGGAAGGGGTCACTCGCATGCCAAGTGCGCAACACAAACGTCTCTCCGCCCATCGTCGCCGCCTCAAACGGCGCGGCCTCGTGCGCGTCGAAGTGCGGGTGCGCAAGGAGGATGCTTCCCTCCTGCGCGGTGTGGCGAGGGCGCTCGCCGATCCGGCTCGCGAAGCCGAAGCGCGCGCCGTGCTGCGGGAACACTTCGCTGCGCCCGCGGCACAGGGCCTCAAGGCACTGTTGGCGGCAGCGCCGCTCGAGGGCATCGACCTTGCCCGGGAGCGCGACTTTGGGCGGGACATTGGCTTGTGAGCTATCTCATCGACACCAACATCATCTCCGAAGTCCGCAAGGGCGAAAGGTGCGATCCCAATGTCGCGGCTTGGTGGGAGTCGATCGAAGACGCAGAGGTCTATCTCAGCGTCTTGGTGCTCGGCGAGATTCGTAAGGGCATTGAGCGTACTCGTGTCAACGATGTGACGCGTGCCCGTGCCTTGGAGACATGGCTCACAACGCTCGTGCAATCCTTCAGCGAGCGTATTCTGCCCATCGATCAGACGGTTGCGGATGAATGGGGCCGCATGAGCGCCAAGCGCTCGGTGTCGACGATCGATGCGCTGCTCGCGGCCACCGCCAAGGTGCACGGTTTGACGCTCGCGACACGTAACATCGGTGACGTTGCGGATCTGGGTGCGAAGGTGATCAACCCCTTCGAGGTGAGGGTTTGATCACTCCCACTTTTAGACGATTTTGAGGAGAAGGCGCGATGGAGGTAGCACCAATCGAGACCAAGCATGACTATCACCGCGCGCTCAAAGAAATCGACAGGCTCATGGATGCGAAACGGTGTTCGCCCGAAGGCGATCGGCTCGATGTGCTGGTCACGCTGGTCGAAGCCTGGGAAGCCAAGCACTACCCGATCGGCCTGCCTGACCCGGTCGGGGTGATCAAGCATCACATGGAGTAGAAAGGCCTTAAGCCTCGCGACCTCCTACCTTACATCGGCAATCGCAATCGCGTGTATGAAGTGCTCAATCGCAAGCGGCCACTAACGCTTCGGATGGTATGGCGACTCCACAATGAGCTCGGCATTCTGGCCGAGTCCCTGATCAAGATGCCCGAGGATCGAGCGGCTTGAAGGCAAGGGGAGTGCAAAGTGCATGACCACCAAGCGTGAAGATATCGACAAAGGGGCAATCGACTTCTCTGACGTGCGCTCCGGCCGACGCCTGCCGCCTGTCCATCCGGGCACGATCCTCCGTGACGAATTTCTGACTCCGATGGAGATCAGTGTCTACGAGCTTGCCAAGGCGATCAAGGCGCCACGGTCGCGCATCAATGACATCGTGCTCGGCCGGCGCGCGATGACCACGGACACCGCCCTGCGGCTGGGACGCTATTTCGGGACGTCGCCGGAATTCTGGATCAATCTGCAAGCGCGCTACGATCTCGACGTCGCCAATCGCACGGTTCGTCGCAAGATCGAACAGGAGGTCACTCCGCGCGCTGCCTGAAACAAACCCGCAAAGCTTGCGTGCGCGCGTCCCGTGATCATGCCGACAAGACTATCGATTCCGAGCGCTTTTGTCCGCACGAAAAGTGTCTGCAAGACACTTTTCTCTTAGCCACGCAGCCGTTCGCTTACGCATTGGGTGGTAATGGCTCGGTACCCTGGTCGAGCACGGCGAGATACTTGCTGTAGGCAAAGACGCGATGGCGTTGTTTGCCGGTCAGTTCACGAACGATGCCGAGCCTGATAAGGTGCTCGAGCGACTTGCCAACCGTGGGAAGTGAAAGCTTCAGTTCTCTTGATGCGGCCTGGATCGTGACAATCGGGCGACGCTGCATGAAGTCGTGCACGCGAAAGACCGACGCAGCGCTTCGTCCCAGTGTTTGGATTGCCTCGCGATCACGATCGAACATGTCGATGAGATCGCGTGCCGTGTCGACCGCCTGAGTTGCGGTATCGCGCACGCCGGTGAGGAAGAATTCCATCCAGGCTTCCCAAGCGCCGTTCTCACGAACTTCCTGAAGCAGACGGTAGTAATCGGGCCGTCGCGCCTTGAAGTAGAGGCTGAGATACAGGATGGGTTCGCGAAGAACACTTGCCTCGCACAGCATGAGCGTGATGAGAAGGCGTCCAAGCCGCCCGTTACCGTCAAGAAATGGGTGAATGGTCTCGAATTGAACGTGCGCGAGGCCGGCCTTGATCAAAGGCGGCAGCGGCGGGTTGTCGACGTGCAGGAACTTCTCGAACGCGTCGAGGCATTCATTGAGTCGGTCAGGAGGCGGCGGCACGAACAATGCATTGCCGGGACGCGTACCACCAATCCAGTTCTGCGAGCGGCGAAACTCGCCTGGTTGCTTGCTGGCGCCGCGCCCCGAGTGAAGGAGGATTTCGTGCATCTCGCGAATGAGGCGGAGCGAAAGCGGAAATCCTTCTCGCAGGCGCTTCAGTCCATGTTCCATCGCCGCGACGTAGTTGGAGACCTCGGCGACATCGTCGAGCGGAACCTGCGGAATCTCATGGTTCTCGAACAGGAGCAGGTCGGAAAGCGATGATTGGGTACCCTCGATCTGAGAGGAGAGAAGCGCCTCCTTGCGCACGTACATGAACAGGAAGAGGGGCGTAGAAGGCAGGATCGTCGTGACCCCGTCGAGGCGGCCAAGGGCGCCGCGGGCGGCATCGTAGAGTTCGAACAGAGCCGGCAGGTCCAACGGCGGATCGGGCGGCAGCGGGGGTGGGAGGAAAGCCCGCACCCGCTCCCCCCCGACAGCTGTCTCAACATACTGCCCGAGGCGGGTCCCTGCCGTTCCCGTCATGTTCTCAATCCTTTAGCAAGCCCGAGGCGTTACTAAAGGATAGCGCGTTTTCGTTTAGTTACGAAGATGCCTGTCTAAAGCCTACCCCTTATCGGGTACCGCCCCGGAAATGCTCGATCAGGCGCCGTTTCGATCGCGGCTGCGCTAAACGCGAGCCATTGAGGCGCCAGGCGATCACGCAAAGGGCATAGAGCCAGTGTTCGTTGGCGGCCGCCCGCGCCAGCCCGACATGGTAACAAACCACCTTCCATCGCTCTCCGTTCGCGCGCAGCCAGACGATCCTGGCATCCGTCGGCTCAAGCCAGCGCAACCACTCCAACGTCTCTTCCATTCGACTAATCGCGTCCGGAGCAGGCGGCGGTCGCCGCAGGCGCGGCGGCTCCTGTTGGACCAGGTCGGCGAACTCGTGAATCACTTTCGGCCACAGCGAATAGTAGCCGGGCACGCGCATCTCAGGCAGCCGCTTCATGACGTCGGCCGCTTCGACGAAGCGCTCTTCGACCATCGAGGGCGTCCAGATCTTGTCAGCCATCGCGGGCCTCCTTCTGCCGCCGTTTGCCGAACAGCCGCTCTCCCAACTGGCGAACGAGCTGGCGCTCCGGCCAGGTGAGGCGGTGGTCGTCCTCGTTGACGACAAGGATCCCGTATTCGAGCCAGCCGTCGCGCTTGACCTGCTCGACCGAGCGGCGCGTGCCGCCGTATCCCTTGGGTGTCCACCTCATGACCGCGACTCCTGCGCGATCAAGTCGGCGAGAGCGCCGATGATCGAGGCGGGAGACGTCTCGTCGCCGAGGCGTCCCATGCTGGCTGCGAGCGCGGCCGGCTCGACGCCGTACTGGAGCAGCAGCGAGAGCGCGACGCAGATGTCGTCGAGGATGCGATCCATGGCGGAGCCGACCTTGGCGCCGTGGGTGAACACTTCCGCGACGCGGTCGTTGCACACGTCGTAGCCGAGCGTCACCGAATAGCTCGTGCTCTCGTAGATAAGCTTCGTCGTAAAATTCGGCCGCCGGTTCGGGAGCCGCTGTCTCGTCATCGCAGCCCTCCGCGCGTGTCGATGGCCCAGAGCAGCACGGCGATGGCGTCGGCCTCGTTGTCGTCAGCCGGACGGAACCCGCGCGCGCGAACAGCGGCAATCACCGCCTGCTTGTCAGCATTGCCCTTGCCGGTGACGTGGCGCTTGATGCTGCCGACCGGCACGCCCTGGTAGGGAATGGCACGCTGCTCGCACCAGGCGGTGAGCGTGGCAAGAAATCCCCCATAGAGATGTGCCGCATCGGTGCCGATGTGGCGGCGCACCTCCTCGAAATAGATTGCGGCGATTCCCGCGCGACCTGTGGCAAAGTGATCCAGCCAACCGCGGAAACGCAAATAGCGCATGCCGCCGCCGTCGTAGCGGCTCGTGCGGAACGAGGTGGTGCCGCTCTCGATCTGTCCGCCGGCAAGCTGCACGGCCCAGCCGGTGGTGGTGCCGAGATCGAGCGCAAGAACGGCGCCGGGCGGCGCGGCGAGGCCAATTGCCGGGCTTGCATCGAGATGCGCAGCGGGCAGAGTCGTCGAAGCCATGGTGGTCTCGGTCAAAGGGGATGATCGTGGTCAGGGCGGCGATTTGGTTCTTGGCGGAGCTGGCCGTTGTCGCCTGCTCGGGAATTCAGGATCGAGAGCGGGCCCTGGGAGCTGAGGCCGGAACGGAACGCCCGCGCGCGCGAACCCTCGGGGGTGGGAAGGGAAGAACGCGCTGCAAGCGCCGCTCTTCCCCACCCCCGAAGGGGGTGGGTTTCACCCCCACAACTTGGCTGACGCCGCAAGCAACTGATCAGATTATAGAAAACCAAGTTGGGGAAGTTGTGGAAGGCCTCGCGCGTTCCCAACTTGAATCTGCGTGCAAAGCTGTCATCGCAGCGCAAGCGAGCGCGTTTGCGCGAAAGAAGTTGGGAAAATCCTTCCCAACTTGAATCTGCGCGAAACGGCGCAGGAGCTCGCGCCCGCGCGAAGGTGGTTGGGAACAACTTTCCCAACTTTCCCCAACTTGAATCTGCGAAGACCTGCGCAAACGGGACGATCACGTGGTGCATCATGGCGCCTCCTCGCGATAGACCCAGACTTGCGGGTTCTCGACCGGAAGCGCGGCACCGGTCTGCGGGCACTTGTAGTGGCTGGGCAGCACCAGGATGGTCCGCGGCGCGAGTTCGCCGGTCTGCGGATCGATTGTCTCCTTGCCGGTCGGAAACTCCATCGCCTCGACGCAGAGATAGCCGAATTTTGAGCGTGAGCGCGGCAGGCCGAAGGGCGAGCCGTCCTGGATGAACTTGATGTAGCCCTTGGTGGCGAGCACGCTGATGCGCTCGCGGATCGTGTCCTTGCCGCCGAGCCCGGCCTTGTTCTCGAAGGACTCGGCGAACTGCAGCGCCGTGTAGAGGCGGCCTTTCAGGGCTTCCTCGTAGATCAGCTGCAGGATGACGTCGCGCTTGCGCATGCGCTCGGCGTCGAGCTTCTCGCCGAACGACCTGCGCACCAGGCGCTCGCCCTTCGGATCGATC
>DATLXW010000237.1:0-3950 GCA_035575415.1 Methyloceanibacter sp.
CTCATCGGCTTCGGCTTGCCGAACAGATGGCCTTGCGCAAGCTCGACGCCACAATCGAGGAGCTTCGCCACCTCGCTCTCTTCCTCCACCTTCTCGACGATGAGCTGCATGTCGAACTCATCCAGCGCGCGCTTCAAATCCTTGGCGGAATACGGCGCGTCCTTCATGCCGTTGAGAAAGCTCTTCGCCTCGATCTTGACGAAACGGAAGCAGCGGTCGCGCATGCCGACCAGATCGAGGTCGAAATCGGAAATGTGATCGAGGCTGAAGCCGTAACCGAGCGCGGCCAGCGTATCGAGGGCGCCAAGCTCGGCCTCGTTCAAGGACAAAAGGCCCGGCTGATTGATCTCAAAGATCAGGCTCTCGCTCAAGCCGGCGTTCTCCTCCATGAACTCGACCATCTCGGGGAAGAATTCCGGATCGAGCAAGGTCTTGATCGAAATGTTGCAGAACACGGCCTTGATGCAGGAATTGGCGCCGAGGCGGCGCAGGGTCTGCACGCTTTTGACCAACTCGACATTGTCGATCAGCGGGATCATGCCCGAGCTTTCCGCCACTCCAAGATAGGACGCGGGCAAAATGAGATTGTCGGTCTTGGTCCTGATGCGGGTAAGCGCCTCGAAATAGCGCGGCTTCCGCTCCGGCAAGGTGACGGCGGCCTGCAAATAAAGATCCACGCGGCCCGACTCAATCGCCTGGCTCATGATTTCGAGCATCTCCGATTCGGGGATCGGCGCCGTCTCCACCTTCGGAATGACGATTTCCGGCGCAGGTTCGGACGCGAGCACGAGCGTTTCCTCGGCGGATCGCTTCGGCGGCGCCTCCGCCTTGGGGACGGAAGGTCTCGGCGCCGCCGGCTCGTCGCTTTCGCCGCGAAGGGGGGCGTCGTCATCGATGCCGCGCAGAGGTTCATCGCTCTCGACGACAATCTCCTCCACGGCTTCGAGCACCGTCAGCGTGTGCTCCTCGTCTTCCGCTTTCGGCGCCGGCTCATTCTCCTCTTCCGGCGCAAGCTTTTTCACCTCGGCGAAATAGTCGGGCATCGGCGGCGGGGCGACGGGGGCGCGAATAGGCGCGGGCGACGCATCAGAGACGGGTTGCGGCGCAGGCTCCGGTTCCGGCACAGGGCGACCGGCCGCTTCGCCGGAGCGCCCGGACAGCTCGCGCGAGAGATCCTTGATCAGTCCCTCGAGCGAGCGGAGATCGCGCGCCATCTTCTCACGCTGGAAGCGCGCCTCGCTTTCGAGATCGGACCGTACTGCATCGATCTTGGCGTGAATCTCGTCGAAGTCCTGGCTAAGATGCTCCTTGCGGCTCATCCCGCCGATCGGCGCGGCCCCCGCATATTCGCTCACGGTGCGATCGAGACGCTCGACCCGCTCGGCGAGGAGATCGAGGCGCGAGACTTCGTCCTCGATGCGGTCAATGCGCTGCAAGTCCTTGTCGATGATCTCCAGCGCTTCCTCGAACTCGGCGATACGGTCGCCGCCCCCGTTCGGGCGGGAGGAGCGCGCAACCATGAGGTATGAGGCGGCCATCACCAGATAGAGCGCAGCGGCGGCGATGAGGGCCGGAATTTGTGCGATGCCGGACTGGACGATGAGGCCCACGGCGAAGGCGGCCGCGGTGACCGCCATGGCGATCAGGACGATCGCGTCGAGCATGGCCAGCCCTCCCGAGGAGCCGTTTCGTCTTGCGGCCAAAGCAACGCTATCCGCCACGTTCACCCCCGTCGCAAAATCATGCGGCGACAGGCCCCTCCAAGGCAACAGCATTTTCGGCGCCCCACGCGAGTTTAGTGATAGCAGCGGCGGGAGAGGAAACCAAGCTCGTGACGAATCGTAGCAGCGTGGCGGCTAAAGGCGTGGCAAATTGTCAAAAACCTAGGCTATCGTGAGCTGGACGTCTTACCCGGGGTCTCAGATGAAAACCAGAATTGCCGGCATTTGCGTTGCCCTTTGCCTCAGCGTTTGCCTCGCCAGGGCCGACGCGGCGGCGGTGCATCGACCGATCTCGTCATGATCTCGGCGCCGGTGTTTCTCGCCCCGACATCCGCTTTATTTGTCGAACTTCTGAAGGCTGTGGCGTCTGGCGATAAGGCCAAAGCCGGCGAGTTCTTTGCCGCGCATCCCGAATCGACGCGGCAGGCGGCTTGGCTCAAAAGCCATCCCGTACCCGCAAGCTATGCCGGGGTCGGTTATTGGGGTGTGCACGCCTTCACCTTCACCAATGCGCGCGGCAACAAGGCGCTGGTGAAGTACAAAGCGATTCCCGATGCGGGCGAACTCGGACTTTCGGATCAGGAGGCGGAAGCCAAGGGGGCGAATTTTTACGCAGAGGAGCTCAAGCAGCGGCTCGGCAAGGGACCGGTAAGCTTTACGCTCGTCGCCATCCGCGGGCGCGACGGCGATCAGACCAGCGACCCGACGCTGAGATGGGAGGGCGAGGACGCGCGCGAGACGACGCCGCTCGGCAAGATCAGCATCGACAAGATCGCGCCCGATCAGACTTGCGATGGCTTCTCCTTCCTCCCCGGCAATGTGACGGACGGCATCGCGGGTCCGGCTGACGACCCGGTCTATCAGATGCGCTCGGCGGACTACCTCGTCTCCTTCGCCCGCCGTCAGGCGCCATGACGTCGGGCGAGCCTCCGGCTTGACACTCAGCGGCCGCGACAGTATCTCCTCGCGCAGCGGCTAGCACTCACGGTTGGCGAGTGCCAACGCGGCACAATCCTTTATTTTCCAGCAAGTTCTCGGAGATAAGTCCATGAAATTCCGACCCCTGCACGATCGCGTGGTCGTGCGCCGGCTCGAAGAGGAGCTCAAGACCAAGGGCGGCATCATCATTCCCGACACCGCAGCGGAGAAGCCGCAAACCGGCGAGGTCATCGCCGCAGGGCCCGGCGCTCGCGGCGAGGACGGCAAGCTTCAGCCCATGGGGGTGAAGCCCGGCGACAAGGTGCTGTTCGGCAAATGGTCCGGCACCGAGGTGAAGATCGACGGCGAGGAACTCCTGATCATGAAGGAGTCCGACATCATGGGAATCCTCGGCTGATCCTTCCTACCCCACAAACCCAAGATCAGAGACTGGAGCAAAGTCAGATGGCAGCGAAAGATGTGAAATTCTCGGCTGAGGCACGCGAGCGCATGATGCGCGGCGTCGACGTTCTCGCCAACGCGGTGAAGATCACGCTCGGGCCGAAGGGCCGCAACGTGATCCTGGAGAAATCGTTCGGAGCGCCGCGCTCGACCAAGGACGGCGTGACCGTGGCGAAGGAAATCGAGCTTGAAGACAAGTTCGAGAACATGGGCGCGCAGATGCTGAAGGAAGTCGCCCAGAAGACCAACGACACGGCCGGCGACGGAACCACCACGGCGACGGTGCTGGCGCAGGCGATCGTGCGCGAGGGCCTGAAGGCGGTCGCCGCGGGCATGAACCCGATGGATCTCAAGCGCGGCATCGACAAGGCGGTGACCGACGTGGTCGAGGAGATCAAGAAGCAGGCGAAGAAGGTGAAGGGATCGAGCGAGATCGCTCAGGTCGGGACCATTTCCGCCAATGGCGAGAAGGCGATCGGCGACATGATCGCGGAGGCGATGCAGAAGGTCGGCAATGAGGGGGTGATCACCGTCGAGGAGGCGAAAAGCCTCGACAGCGAGCTCGAAGTGGTCGAGGGCATGCAGTTCGACCGCGGCTATATCTCGCCTTACTTCATCACCAACGCCGAGAAGATGGTGGCGGAGCTCGAAAACCCCTACATCCTGATCTACGAGAAGAAACTCTCCGGGCTGCAGTCGCTGCTGCCGCTGCTCGAGGCGGTGGTGCAGTCCGGCCGCCCGCTGCTCGTGATCGCCGAGGACGTGGAGGGCGAGGCGCTCGCCACGCTCGTGGTCAACAAGCTCCGCGGCGGCTTGAAAGTGGCGGCGGTGAAGGCCCCGGGCTTCGGC
>DATLXW010000238.1:0-3353 GCA_035575415.1 Methyloceanibacter sp.
GGCACGGCGGCGAGACGTTCAGCTACATCCCCTGCCTCAACGACAGCAAGGGCGGTATCGACGTGCTCGTGCATTTGATCGAACGCGAGCTCGAAGGCTGGGTGTGAAGATCGGATTGCACAAGACGGTTGTCAGCGAATGCACATCGTCCTCACCGCCTCGCTCGGTTTGCTGTTGGCGCTCCCCATAGGTCTCGTTCGGGCGGAAACGGACGCTTCCTCGGATAGCGCCGGACCCATGGCCTATGTCACCGTCGCCGGTGCGCCGGGCGACGGGGAGAGCGCGCTTGCAGCGGCTCTCGCCAAGCAGCTTGCGGCACGCGGGGTGAAGCCGGCAGACGCCTTCCAAACTAACGTCTATGAGGTGCAAGGCACGGTCAAAACCGCGCCGGCCGGCAAAGGCAAAGAGACCGTCACCATTATCTGGATCGTGCTCGCGCCGGACGGGACGCAACTCGGCATCACGCGGCAGACGAAAGAGGTGCGCAAAGGCTCGCTCGACAGGACTTGGGGGGCCGGCGCCAATGCCGCCGCTGCTGCTGCCGCCGCCGACATCGTTAAGCTGATCCCGCGCTAGGCAGGCAAGGGCCCTTACAATTGCTTCACCGCAGACCCATTTATCGCTCGCCGCCGCAGAGGCCAGCGCCCTAAACTCAAGCGATAACGCCGCTGGCCACGATACACCTAGGAGGGGGTGCCAATGTTCGGCTTCGATATTTTCGTCCTGACTCTGCTTATCTTTTTCATTTTCCTGGTCATCGCAGCGGTCAAGATCGTGCCGCAGGGCTGGAACTACACGGTCGAGCGCTTCGGCCGCTATACGCGCACGCTGCATCCGGGTCTCACCTTGATCGTTCCCTTCATCGACCGCATCGGTCGCAAGATCAACATGATGGAGCAGGTGATCAATGTGCCGAGCCAGGAGGTGATCACCCGCGACAACGCCATGGTGAGGGTCGACGGCGTCGCCTTTTTCCAGGTGCTCGATGCGGCGCGGGCGAGTTACGAGGTGACCAATCTCGAGGTGGCGATCCTCAACCTCACCATGACCAATATCCGCACGGTGATGGGGTCTATGGATCTCGACAAGCTGCTCTCCGAGCGCGACGAGATCAACCACCGCCTGCTGAAAGTCGTCGACGACGCCACGCATAATTGGGGCGTCAAGGTCACGCGCATCGAGATCAAGGACATCGAGCCGCCGCGCGACTTGGTTGACTCCATGGCCAGGCAGATGAAGGCGGAGCGCGACAAGCGCGCCGCGATACTCTTGGCCGAAGGCGAACGGCAGGCGGCGATCTTGAGCGCGGAGGGCGAGAAGCAAGCAGTGATTCTTGCCGCCGAGGGCCGCCGCGAGGCCGCCTATCGCGACGCGGAGGCGCGCGAGCGGCAGGCCGAAGCCGAGGCGAAGGCGACGACGATGGTGAGCGAAGCGATTGCACGCGGCAATGTCCAGGCCATCAACTATTTCGTCGCCAATAACTATGTCGGCGCGCTGAAGGCGCTGGCCGAGGCCGAAAACCAGAAGGTGCTGATTCTCCCGCTCGAAGCCTCCTCCGTGATCGGCGCGATTGCGGGCGTCAGTGAGATCGCGCGCGAGGCATTCGGTGCCGGCGGCAATTCGGGCGCGGCGCCCGATCCCGCAAAGCCGGGCGCCCACAGGCAGCGGCCGAGCGGCACCGTCCCTTCGGTTTGACCTTTGCGAGCTGAGCCATGATCGAGACCATCGCCACCTTCGGCGCCTGGAATTGGTTGATCCTCGCCGCCGTGCTATTCGCGCTCGAACTTGTTTCGCCGGGCATTTTTCTTATGTGGTTCGGCGTCGCCGCCGCGGCCACGGGACTGATCGCTTTCCGTTACGATCTTTCCTGGCAGTGGCAATTGATCTGGTTCTGCGGATTGTCGCTCGCCACCGTACTGTTCGCGGCGAAATATCTGCGCAAGCATCCGCTCGAAAGCGAGCAGCCGCTCTTGAACGAGCGGGCAAGGCAATTGATCGGCCAATCTTTCGACCTCGTCGACCCGATCGTCAACGGCAGAGGCAGCATCAAGAGCGGAGATACGATCTGGCGGGTGGAAGGACCTGAGCTTCCGCGCGGCGCGCGCATCACCGTGGTTGGCGCCGACGGTTCGGTGCTGAAGGTCGCGCCGGCGGGAGGCGGTTCGGCTTAGCGTCCGGACTTCCGTTTGCGCTTTGCCGGCTGCTTGCGTGAGGCAGCCTTCCGGCGTGGCGCTGCGGCTTCGCGCTTGGCTTTGGAAAGGGCTCCCGCCCTGCGCTTGGTTACGAGCACGAACTTCGTCTTGCGGGCAGCAAGCGCACCGATCTCCTCGACGGCGACTACCTGCGGAGGAACTTCGGCGGTCGCGTCCTCCTTCGGCCAAAGCGCCTCGGCGTAGCGGTTGCGCCCGCTGCCGGTGACGTGGACCTCGGTGAAGCCGGCTTGGCGCAGCCGGTCTGCGATCATGTCGTTGCTGGCGATTTGCTCCGCCCACCCGAGCCTGATGCTGGCGCGATAGCGCCTCCCCTTGCGCACCGTGTATTTCGCCACTTGTGCCTCCGCTGCAGAACGCAACCAATAGTAGTATAAACAGAAAAATGCAAGCAGTTACTTCGAGGCGAGGAACCAGGCCGCGACCGCGTCCCGGCCCGTCTGATCCAAGAGGAGGTGAAGCTTGGTGCGGCGGAGCAGGAAGTCCTCCGCGGTGATGGCGTCCTCGGCCTCGACGGCATGCATGAGTTCGGCCCGCGTCACTCCGGGAGCGATCTCTTGGGCGAGGGCCGGATCGGCTTCGATCCGGCTGAAAAGGGCCTCGATTTTATCGCCATAGGCGAGAGCCCAGCGCTGCCGCGTGGCGAGACGGATACCCGCAGGACCATTGGCGGCGCGGGCGAGAAGGTCGCTGCGAGAAAGGGTTCCGCCGTAGAGCGGGGCCTCCTTGGTCCAAGCGGCTCCCGCGATCGCGCCAAGGTCTTTCAGCGCGTCGAGCACGTCCTCGGCCAAGGCTCTGTGTGTGGTGAGCTTGCCGCCGTAAATGGTCACGAAGCCGCAGGCGTTATGGCCAGCGCAAGAGAGCGCCGTCTTTCGGCTGATGCGACTCGGCGACGTTTCCTCGTCGCCTGCGAGCGCGCGTACGCCAGACCAGGTGAATACGACCTCCTCTGCGGTTGCGGGTCCGCCAGGATGGGCGAAATAGCGGTTGTAAGCGTTGAGGAGATAAGCCCGCTCGTCGTCGGAACAGCGGGCATCGCCCGGATCTCCCTGATGCGGCACGTCGGTCGTACCGACGATGAGGAAGCGCCGGTCGAGCCAGGGAATCACGAAGATCACCCGTTCTTCTTCGTCTTGCAGTGTA
>DATLXW010000239.1:0-7829 GCA_035575415.1 Methyloceanibacter sp.
GAAAAGCTATTGCAGCTGTTCGCAAGCGCGGGTCGAGGAATTGCTGCGGCGCTTCTCGGCGGAGGATCTTGCGGCCATGGTGGTCGACGGCGAGGTGTGGGTGACGTGCGAGTTCTGCAACAGCCGTTACCGCTTCGACCCCGCCCTATTCCGCGATGCTTAAGCTTGCTAAGCGAGCTATTGACTAAGCCGGTTCGCAAGGCCTTGCAGAAAGCCCATGCAGGCATCGAGTTGGTCGGCCGGCACGAATTCGTCGGCGGCGTGCGCCTGAGCGATGTCGCCGGGGCCGCAAACGACGGACGGACATCCGGCCTGCTCGAATAGGCCGGCCTCGGTGGTGTAGGACACGGCGCTGGTTTCCTCCGCTCCGGTGAGCTGAAGCGCGAGCGCCACCGCCTCGGATCGCGGCGCGGCGACAAAGGCCGGGACCGAGCCATAAGCCTCGGTCTCGATGGCGGCTTCTTCGCTTGCGCGCCGCATTTGCGGCAGGAGCGCTCTCTCCGCGTAGGCGGCAAGATCGCGCGGCACTGTCTCCGGCGCGGCAGAGGGCAGGCTGCGGACCTGCCACTGAAATTCGCAATGCTTGGGCACGATATTGCCGGCGGTGCCCCCCTTGATGGTGCCGACGGAGACGGTGGAGAAGGGCGGATCGAAGCGCGCGTCGTGCTCTTGCTTAGCAAGGTCGGTGCCGAGCCGGTCCAGCTCGCAGACAAGCGCGGCCGCAGCAAAGATGGCGCTGACGCCGAGCCCCGGCATGGCCGAATGCGCCTCGCGCCCGGTGACCCGCGTGCGGTAGGAGTCGATGCGTTTATGGGAGTCAATCACTTGCATGCTGGTCGGCTCGCCGACGACGACGGCGCGGGGGCGAGGAAGATCGCGACCAAGCCGTGCGATGAGCGGCCTCACTCCGCTGCAGCCCACCTCCTCGTCATAAGAGATGATGATGTGGACCGGCTCCTTGAGTTCGCGCGACTTGAACAGCGGCACGGAAGCCAGCACGCAGGCGAGAAAGCCCTTCATGTCGCAAGTACCGCGGCCGTAAAGCTTGCCGCTGCGCTCGGTCAGCGTGAATGGGTCGCTGGTCCAGTTCTGGCCTTCGACCGGAACGCAATCGCTGTGACCGGAAAGGCCGATGCCGCCTTCTTTCCCGGGCCCGATAGTGGCAAAGAGGTCGGCCTTCTCGCCGTCAGGCGAGGGAACGCGGACCGAAGCGATGCCATGAATGTTGAGGTAGTCTTCAACGAAGTCGATCAGCGGGAGGTTCGATTTCGAACTCGTCGTGTCGAAGCCCACGAGCGTCGCCAAGAGCTCGCGCACGGTCAGCGTCTTCGGAGGCGATAAGGCACCGTCCATCGGTCTGTCTCTCACGCCGCGGGAAAGCGGGCGGCATAGCGTGCGCGCGCTTTTCGCGCTTCGACCTCGCGGTTTCGTGGCGGCGCGTTCGTCACCAACGAGTCGATCAGTTCGCTCGCCGCAAGCGTGACCTTGTGCACGGCGCGGTCGAAGGCCGCCTGATTTGCCGCCGAGGGCTTGGAGAAGCCGCTCAGCTTGCGCACGAATTGCAAGGCGGACAGACGAATTTCTTCCTCCGTCGCGGGCGGCTCGAAATTGTAAAGCGTCTTGATGTTCCTACACATGGCGCTCCTCGCGCAAAACGCAAACTTCCGCGAACCGATGCGAGGGTGGCATAGAGGCTCCGCGTGGGCAAGGCGGCCAAAGCGGCTCAGCCTGCCTCGAGCGCCTGGTCGAGATCGGCCATCAAATCTTCGACGTCCTCGAGACCGATCGAGAGCCGCACGGTATTGTCGAAAATGCCGAGCTCGGCGCGCGCCTCGGGCGTTAGCCGCTGATGCGTGGTCGTGGCTGGATGGGTGACGAGACTCTTCGCGTCGCCGAGATTGTTGCTGATCTTGAAGAGCTGTAATGCGTTCATGACGCGGAAGGCCGCCGCCTTATCGCCTTTCACCTCGAAAGCGATCATCGGACCGCCGCCGGCCATCTGTCGCTTGGCGAGCGCGGCTTGCGGATGATCGGCGCGGCCTGGATAGTATACGCGTACAACTTGTTCGCGGCCGGCCAGGAAGTCGGCAATCGCGGCCGCGGATTTGCAATGCTGCTCGACGCGGAGCGGCAGCGTCTCCAGGCCCTTCAGCAGTACCCAGGCATTGAACGGACTGAGCGAAGGTCCGGTGTGCTTGAGAAAGGTGTGCAACTTCTCTTCGATGAAATCCTTCGGCCCGAGCACGACGCCGCCGAGACAGCGGCCCTGGCCGTCGATGTGCTTGGTCGCGGAATAAACGACAATATCGGCGCCGAGAGGAATCGGCCGCTGCAATAGCGGCGTGGCGAAGACGTTGTCGACCACAACCAGCGCTCCGGCTTGCTTCGCGAGCTTGGAGACGGCTTCGATGTCGACCAGCTCGAGCACAGGGTTGGTCGGGGTCTCGAAGAAGACGGCGCGCGTGTTTGGACGGAAAGCCGCCTCCCAGGCTTTGAGATCGCGGCCGTCGATCAGGGTCGTCTCGATGCCGTAGCGGGGGAGAAGATCCTCGACAATATAGCGGCAGCTCCCGAACAGGGCTCGGGCGGAGACCACATGGTCGCCTGCGCGCAAATGGCAGAGGAGGGAGGCGGCGACGGCGGCCATGCCGCTAGCGGTGCCCCGCGCGGCGGGGGCGCCTTCGAGCGCGCACATGCGTTTTTCGAACATGTCGACGGTGGGGTTGGCATAGCGGCTATAGACGAAACCGTCCTCGTCGCCCTTGAAGCGGGCTTCGGCCTGCTCTGCGGTTTCGTAGACATAGCCGGAGTTGAGGAAGATGGCTTCCGAGGTTTCGCCGAACTGGCTGCGCAGCGTTCCCCCATGCACCAGCGCCGTCGCCGGTCGCCAGGTGGCGCTGCGCTTGTTACGGTGCTCTTCTCCCTCCATGGGCCTACTCCTTCCAATGCAATAAGCCCGAGGCACAAAAAAACCCGGGCTTTGGCTATCGCCAAAAGACCGGGATCGCTCGCACGGCCTTTTAGCGACTTGTTTAACGTGGCTGCAAGCCGGCCGGCCAAATCACCACGAGAGGGGGATTAATCGCTCCTCAAAGGCCTAGCCGTCAAGCCTTCTTCCGGCCGCAAGAAGAAGGCCTTGTGAATTCGGGGGAGAAGGCCGAGCTTAGAGTGACTATTGGATCGGCAAGTGCCAAGAACATCGCCAATGCAGCCCGTAAGCCCGAGCGACAAGCTTTTCGAGGCCTCCCCCGAAGAGGCAAGGCCGAGTTCGCGTCGGGAAAGCCCTCGCAGCGTCTTCGCGCGCACGGGCGTGCTGCCAAGCCAGGCGATCCGCGCCATGATCTCAGCGGGGGAGATCGTCGCCGCACCCGAGATCGACGCCAGCCAGATTCAGCCGGCCAGCCTCGATCTCAGGCTCGGCAAGGTCGCCTATCGCATCCGCGCGAGTTTCCTCCCGGGGCCAGAAGCCACGGTGCGGGATAAGCTCGCTGAGCTCAAATTCCACGAGATCGACTTGACCAAGGGCGCGGTGCTCGAGGCCGGCTGCGTCTATCTCGTGCCGCTGATCGAACAGCTCAAACTGCGCTCGACCATCGCCGGCTTCGCCAACCCGAAAAGCTCGACCGGGCGGCTTGACGTCTTCACCCGGCTGATCGCCGACCGCCAAGACGGCTTCGATTATGTCGAGGAAGGCTATTCCGGGCCGCTCTTCGCGGAGATTTGCCCGCGCACCTTCTCGATCAAAGTGCGCTACGGCTCGCGGCTCAATCAGATCAGGTTTCGCCGCCGCGTCGGCCAGCAGCTCGATGCCGGGGAGCAGCCGGGCAGGGTGGGCGACCGGGCGCTGCGCGAGATTCACTCCGATATCGGTCTGGTGGAAGGCGAGGCGGCGATCCGCGAAGGGCTAAACTTGCGCATCAGCCTCGCGCCAATTCCGCCAGCCGGCCTCGTCGGCTATCGCGCTCGCCGCTACGCGGGCGTCGTCGATGTCGATGCCGTCGGCGCCTATGAGGCGAACCAGTTCTGGGAGAGCGTACATCTCGGCGCCGACCGGCGGCTCGTGCTCGACCCGCACGAATTCTATATCCTCGCCTCGAAAGAGAGCGTGTCGGTGCCTCCGGCCTATGTGGCGGAAATGGCGCCGTTCGATCCGTTGATCGGTGAATACCGGGTGCACTATGCTGGCTTTTTCGATCCGGGCTTCGGCTACACCGAAGGAAAGGCGCCGGGCGCAAAGGCCGTGCTCGAAGTGCGCAGCCTCGACATTCCCTTCATTCTCGAAGATGGACAGATCGTCGGCCGCCTCGTCTACGACAAGCTGACCGACATCCCCGACACCCTCTACGGTCAAGGCATCGGGTCGCACTACCAGGCGCAGGGACTGAAGCTGTCCAAACATTTCAAGCAAGAGTGACTTGGCTCGCGGCTCCGGCCCTCAGGCCGAGCAGGAACCGCCGCCGAGCACACAGAACTTGGCGCAATGCGGGTGGCAGAGCTTCACCGCGCCACGCTCGAACATGCCGCCATCGGCGCGCGCCGCCTCGGCCAGCGTCGTCCCCATCTCGAAGGCGGGGTCGTAGGGGAGAAGCGTGCAAGGCAGCACCACCGGGGCGCCTGCGCCCTTCCGTTTCACCACCATGCGGCTCGACGCGCACATCACCTCTCGCGGATCCTTGTGCAAAATGCCCCAGCAGCCTTCGGTGATCTCCGGAACGTCGGCGCGCGCGTCCATCTCCGGGAAAAGCACGAGCTCGCTGCGGTCATAGGCATCGACCGGCCAGCCGCGCGCGGCGATCAGCGCGGCATAGCCTCCGCGCACGTCTGCCTCACTTTCCCCCCAGCAGGTGCGGCCGGCGAGCGCAAGCTTGAATCCCCCGCGCGCGAGCCAATCGATCCCTTGGACGGTTCTGGCGAAGGTGCCGGGCCCGCGCTCCTCTTCGTGCAGCTTCTCGCTGTAATGATCGAGGCTGACGCGAAGGATCAGCCTGTCGCCGTATCGTGCGCGAAGCGAGAGCAGACCCTCGCGAATGCGCGGGCGCAGCATCGGATGCATCGCATTCGTCAAGACGAGCGCGGAGAAGCCGCGCTCAAGCGCGTCGCCGAGCATGGCGATGATGTCGGGATTCATGAAGGGTTCGCCGCCGGTGAAGCCGATCTCTTGCACCGGCAAGCCGTCGCGGGCGATCTCGTCGAGATAGGCTGCCGCCTCGGCGCGGCCGATATAGGCGAGGCGGTCGTTGTCGGGGCTCGATTCAATATAGCAATTGCGGCAAGCGATATTGCAGAGGCTGCCGGTGTTGATCCAAAGGGTCCGGAGGGCGTGAAGCGGCACGCGCGCCCGCCTCTCGCCCTTGGCAGTGAGATCGGGATCGGCAAATTTCGCAGCCGGTTCGAGCTGCGCCGCCTCGGCCATCGGCGTCCTTCCTTCCTCGGGCGGCATTTAACGGGCGGCTCGAGCCTCTTCGCAAGACAAAGCTTCATCACCAGCGCGTGAGGGGTGGACCGCTTTTCAGCTTCGCCGGCTTCATGCTAGGAATTTGGCGGGCGCGGGTGTAGCTCAGTGGTAGAGCAGTAGCTTCCCAAGCTACGTGTCGAGGGTTCGATTCCCTTCACCCGCTCCAGCTATCTCCCCCCTGATCCGAAACCTTGGGCCGCGAGCGGCGTTAGCTCCTTGGAGAAAGGAGTTTCGCCATGAATGGCGGCGGCTGGCTTTGGCTGATCATCGACGTTCTTGGTGCCGCGGTGCTCGCCGCGGCGATGATCTATGGCGTGCTACAATGGCGGAAGCACCGGAGCAATCGCGCAGAACGGCGGGCCATGGACGAGAAAGTACGCGAAAATTACCGCCGCGGCGGATAGTCCGGGGGCGGATCAGGAGGTTTGATGCATGTTGAACTTGACCGAACGTAAGAGCCCGCGATCTCTCCGCCACAATATCGATCTCGGCGAGTTGTACGATCAGATCGACTCGTTGCGAAACTTCGTCAGCGACCTTGCCTCGAGCCTCGGCAAGGGCGCCGTACGCCGCGTGGACCGCGCCCGGGATTACGCGGCGGAGACGGCGCGCGAGGCGGAAGACGTGATGAAGGACAACTTTGCCGCTTCGCTTCTGCTCGCGCTCGGGATCGGGGTGCTGGCCGGCTATTTTCTGCGCCGCAGCTCGGAGTAAGCACAGGACTCAATGTGCGAGCTTGACGGCGCCGGTATAGAGCGCGCCGCCGAGGACGCACGGGAGCGTGATATAGGCCTGACCCAACGCAGTCGCCGCCACGCAGCCCGTGGCGATAGCGATCGATCCTGCCGTCGCCCCCTTTGACATACCGGCCTCGTTCGACAGCCGGGCGCGCTGCGCGTCTTCGATGGCGCCGAACTGGTCCTTGCGGATCTTTTCCGATTCGAACGCCTCGGCCGCCTCAATCACCTCTTTCAGTGGCTCGGCGATTTCCTCGGGCTGCCGCTGGCTTTCGGCGCGGTAGAGCTTGATGAGCTCGCGGTCGCGCTCGGCATAGGAGGCAAGCGTCCATTTGGCCGTACCGCCGGTCGTGATCTTTTCCACCGCGGAGGGATCGCTTCCCCAGCCGGAAAAAATCTTGCGGAAGGAAAAGCCGCCGTCATCCTTCTTCCTCGACCAGCGCAGAGCTTCCATGATGCGCACGACCGGCTCGTGTTGCCCGGTGGCGACATAATAACCCCAGAGCGCATAGACGCCGGGAGATCCGCCGGTGTCGAGCGGAAGCTCCATCAGCGTCGGCCGTTTGCCGTTGAGAAAGTCGTCGATCAGGGGACGCCGGAGCGGCATGCGCGAGGAATTCTTTTCGAGCAATTCGCGCCAGTCGGGGCGGCCGGAATAGGCGATGGCTCTGATGATCACGGCCTGCTCCTTGTCGGGCATGGGAAACATGCGCGGGATCAGCGCAGGCCCATCCTTCGGATTGGAGCCGAGTACCCCGGCGATGAAACCGATGCAGAACCACGCCTTCTCTTCATCGGCAAACAAGCCATATTCGCGCATTGCATGCACGGCGGCCGGCACACGCGAGGGGTTCTTGTGATTGCGGTAGTTGCTGATCCAATCCATCAGCTTCTCCGGGGAGGAGAAAGCGCCTTGGGGCTGAGCCGGAGCTTGATCTTGCTCGGCCGTGGGAATGGCGGGACGGAGCGTGGTGTATTTCTCGATCGGCACTTCAACGGGCGCGGCAGGCGCGGCGACGGCAGCTTTGGCCGCAGGAGCGGGGGCAGGCGTGTTCTCCGCCTGCGGCGGGGGCGCCGCGCGTTGCGGCTCGGCGGGCGCGGTCTCTTGGGCAGGCTCAGGCGAAGGGGCGAGAAGCTGGGGGATAGGTTGCTTCGCCACAGAGGTGCTGTTCTGCGCGGCGGCGGGTAAGGTTAAAACGATTACGCCGAAGCTGGCGAGCGCAATGAGAGCGTGGTTACGCATGCCATCAGCTTCCTTCCCCCGGCCCCAGAAGTGCTGACGTTTACACAGACATAGTTAATGGCGGCGTGCCCCGAGATCCGCCGGAAATATAATGATTTTCAGAGATTTCGTGGCTTTTTCAGGGCCGAGCCGCGTTAACCATGAAGAAAGAATCCGGCAGCGGCAAAGGGCAAAAGCGCGGTGCCGGTCGCCCGGCCCGCGCCTTTGACATTGACTCGCTTGCGGCGTCTAAACGGCTTAAGGAGTCTCGCAGACCACCTTCAGGTCGATATTGGCCTCCTCCCAAGACGGATAGGCCTGCTTGCCGACCTGCTGGGTAAGCTCGTCCTCGCTCACGAGATTCTTCTCGACCACGCGGCAATTCTGATTCTTGTCCTTGATGATGACGAACTGG
>DATLXW010000240.1:0-3372 GCA_035575415.1 Methyloceanibacter sp.
TTGGTGCAACCCGTTTCCGGCGCACCCGGCGACGGGCAGCGATCGTTAACCACGGCGCTCAAGAAGAAGCTGTATGCCGGCGGCATCAAGCTCGCCAACGGGCCTGCGGTTAACGTCTATACCGTCAAGGGCAGCGTCAGCCTCGCCGACGCGAGCGGCGGCAAGCAGAATATCCGCATCGACTGGCAGGTGCTCGATCCTAACGGTCGCAAGCTCGGCACCGTATCGCAGCAAAACACCATCCCCAAGGGTTCGCTTAACGGACCTTGGGGGGCCATCGCCGATGCCGCGGCGGGAGCGGCCGCCGACGGCATCATCAAGCTCCTGCCCAAGTCGGGTTAAGCGCCCTCCTCCACAGAATTGCGGCAACGCGTGAGTTTACAGCGCCAGCAAGGGCTTGTTAAAAGCCGCTTGGCTTGGAGCGAGCGGAGACCCCGCTCGGTGACATAAGGGAGCGGCTGGGCATGAAACTGGTTGCAGGGAACAGCAACCGCCCCCTCGCCGAGGCGATCGCAGCCTATCTCAAGACTCCGTTGGCAAAGTGCATCGTTCGCCGCTTCGCGGACATGGAGATTTTCGTCGAAGTGCAGGAGAACGTCCGCGGCGAGGACGTGTTCGTCATTCAATCCACATCGGCTCCCGCCAACGACCATTTGATGGAGCTGCTCATCCTCATCGATGCGCTGAGGCGCGCCTCGGCGCGGCGTATCACCGCCGTCATTCCCTATTTCGGCTATGCGCGGCAGGATCGAAAGCCCGGACCGCGCACGCCGATCTCGGCCAAGCTCGTCGCCAACATGATCGATCGCGCCGGCGCCGACCGCGTGCTCACGCTCGACCTGCATGCCGGCC
This sequence comes from Methyloceanibacter sp., assembly GCA_035575415.1. Lineage (GTDB taxonomy): Bacteria > Pseudomonadota > Alphaproteobacteria > Rhizobiales > Methyloligellaceae > Methyloceanibacter. The sequence goes on from DATLXW010000240.1 coordinate 853, forward strand.
AGATCCAAGGCTTTTTCGATATTCCGACCGACAATCTCTTCGCCGCGCCGGTGATGGTGCAGGACATCAAGCAGGTCTTCCCCACCGACAATATCATGGTGGTGTCGCCAGACGTGGGCGGCGTGGTGCGCGCGCGGGGCCTCGCCAAGCGCATCGACGCGCCGCTTGCGATCATCGACAAGCGGCGGGAGCGGCCGGGCGATTCCGAGGTGGTGAACGTAATCGGCAACGTCAAAGGCCGCACCTGCATCCTGGTCGACGATATCGTCGACTCCGGCGGCACCTTGGTGAACGCCGCCGAAGCCCTTCTCGATCACGGCGCCAATCAGGTTACGGCGTATATCACCCACGGCGTTCTCTCAGGCGGCGCCGTGGCGCGCATCATGTCATCGCGGATCAAGGAACTTGTCATCACCGACTCGATCCTGCCGAGCGAGGCGGTGAGGAACGCGCACAATATCCGCGTGCTGCCGATCTCTCCTCTCCTTGGCGAAGCGATCGCGCGCACCGCCGAGGAACAGTCAGTCTCGAGCCTGTTTTACTGAGAAGACGGTCGAACGTTACTTATCGGGGTGACCCTCGTATTTGAACGAGACTTTGACCTTGGTACGGTAGAGCTGGACCTTCCCCTCGTGAATCACCATGTCCTGCTCCACAACCTCCGCCACGCGCAACTCGCGCAGATGTTCGGCGGCGCGCTCGACCGCGACCGTCGCCGCCTCCTCCCAGGACCTGTCGCTCGTTCCGATCAGCTCAATGACCTTATAGGTGCTCCGCGGCATCGCTGTTCTCCTTCGCTCTGCAACTTAACGGTCTGGCTTTCGCTTCATCTTAGGCCGAATATCGCCTTTTGTGGGTCAACCGAGCCCCTACAGAGTTCGACCCCGGCATGCGGGTGCGACAGCGCGTCCCGCCGTCGATGCGACCGCAAGGCTGTTCAGGCGATTAGCGTGTCGCCATATGTCGCGCACTCATCAACGACGGAGAGCATTCCATGCATGTCAATCTGACCAATGCCGAGAAGGCCATCGAAGCCGCGCGCAAGAAGGCGGTCGCGCTCGGAACGCAAATGTGCATCGCCGTGGTCGATTCCGGCGCCAATCTGAAAGCTTTCATGCGCATGGATGACGCGTGGGTCGGCTCGATCGATATCGCCATCAAGAAGGCGAAAACCGCCGTGTTCTTCGGCATGGCGACGGGCGAGCTTGGGAAACTCTCTCAACCGGGCAAGCCTCTCTACGGTATCGAGCACTCGAACGAAGGCCTGATCACCTTTCCCGGCGGCCTTCCCATCGTCGATGAGGACGGCGTTCTGGTCGGGGCCATCGGGGTAAGCGGGAGCTCGGTCGAAAACGACCATAAAGTCGCACTGGCCGGCGTCGAGGTGCTCGGTGTGAGCGAGCTGCCGGCTCATCCTTGGCGCACTTAAGTCCTTCGGGAGCGACTCTCAGCGTGCGCTTTGCCTCGGGCAAATGAGTTAAGGGGATTGCCTGGCCCAAATGGGGGGACGGCCCGCCCCGGCCCAGGGAGTTTATGTGGACTTTCTTTGGGCTGGAGGTTCGGCCAAAGACTTGCAGGGGAACCGATAGCGCATTGTCTTGGCGCGGCGGGGAGGCTATAAGCCCCTTTCGATTTCACCCCGGCGGCCCCGGCCGCTGGTTGAGGAGGGGCCGCTTGCGGCCCCCTCATTATTTCAAAGGCTTGGAGACTGGCTATGGCCGAGGCAATCGAACTCAAGGCATGGGCGCGGACGCGTTCCGGCAAAGGCGGCGCGCGCGCTGAGCGCCGTGAAGGACGGATTCCCGGGGTACTTTATGGCGACAAGAAAGAGCCGGAGAATATTTCCGTCGACTATCGGACGATTTACCAGCAGCTCCACACCGGCCATTTCCAGAGCACGATCTTTCTGCTCGACGTCGAGGGAAAGAAAACGCGGGTGATCCCCCGCGCCGTACAGCTCGATCCCGTGCGCGATTTCCCCATTCATGTCGACTTCCTGAGGCTCAGCAAGGATGCGCTCGTCACCGTCGAAGTGCCGGTGCGCTTCTTGAATGAAGCCGCCTCTCCGGGTCTGAAGCGTGGCGGCGTGCTCAATATCGTGCGGCACGAAATCCCGGTGCGCTGCCCGGCCGATGCCATACCTGATCACTTCGAGGTCGATCTGACGGGTCTTGAGATCGGCGATTCCGTGCATATCTCGGCCATCAAGCTGCCTGAGGGCGTACGCCCGACCATCACCGATCGCGATTTCACCGTGGCGACCATTGTCGGACGCTCGGCGGAGGAGCCCGTACCTAGCGCTGCGGCGGCCGAAGCGGGCGAGGCGGGTGCCGAGGCTGCCGCCGCTGCACCGGCCGAGGCCGCCGCCGCAGAGAAGCCGAAGGAGGAGAAAGAGAAGAAGAAGTAATTTTCTTCTACTCTCCCCGGGCCAACTGCCCTTTCGTCTTCGACCGGGACAGCTCTGATGAAACTCTTTGTCGGCCTCGGCAATCCGGGGCGGGAATACGCGCTCAACCGCCA
>DATLXW010000241.1:0-2082 GCA_035575415.1 Methyloceanibacter sp.
CCGCAACCTCTGCCGGCATCGACCGCCGACCAGGCAGTCGATGAGGAGGCAAAGCCTGCCGACAGCCAAGGGGAGCACTTTGAGGAGATTTGGCGTCCGGGCAGGCGCAAGGACCCGCGCCGGCGCGAACAGCGCGCTGAGCATAGGGGCAAACGCGATGCAAAGAGCGTCAAGGGCCAAAAAGGCTCTCAGCCGAAACCGCAGCGGCCGGCGCGAAAGACTCGAACCTAACATTCGCCTTTTGCCGTGCTGGAAGTGTTGAAGGGGCGGCTTGCCGCGCGGCAGAGGGAGTGAGCGGTTCCCGATGCAGGGGCAACGTCTCGACAAATGGCTATGGTGTGCGCGGCTCGCCAAGACGCGATCGGCGGCGCAGCAGGCGATTGAAGCAGGCAAAGTGCGCATCAACGGCGCGCGCGCGCTCAAAGCGAGCAAGTCGGTTCAAATCGGAGACGTGGTGACGGCGACGCTATTCGGCAGGCTGTCGGTTGTGCGCGTGGTCAGCACTGTGGAGCGGAGAGTATCCGCAACCGTTGCCCGCGGTCTCTACGATGACCTTACGCCGCGGCCCGCGAATCCGGGCGAGGGAGACACAAGGCCGAGCGGTCCCCGGCCGACCAAACGAGACCGGCGCCGTCTCGACGCCTTTCGCGGCTCAGACAGTCAAGGGGGCGGCGATTATGCCGCCGACGATCTGGCTTGGCGCGCCGGCGCCGCCGCAGGCTCGATACGTCCTGCACGCAGAAACTGCGTCGCCGTCGCCGCATCGACCGGCGGGCTGAAATAGTACCCTTGCCCTTGTTCGCAACCCGCGCCGACCAAGAAGCGCGTCTGAGCGTCGGTTTCGACGCCCTCGGCGATGACTTCGAGACCTAGCTCGGCCGCAAGGCGAATGGCGGCCCTAACCACCGCCGCATTGCGGTAATCCACCGTGACACGAAAGACGAATTCGGGAGCGAGCTTGAGCCGGTTCACCGAATAGATGGTGAGATATTTCAACGACGAATACCCTGTGCCGAAATCGTCGATGGCAATCTTGACGCCGAGCTGGCGCAATTTTTCGAGCGTATTGCCGTGACGCTGGGTCGCTTCCATAAGAACGGATTCGGTGAGTTCAAGTTCAAGATTTCCCGGTGGCACCTCCCACCGCGTCAGCGTCGATTCGATTTCGTTCTCGAGTTCCGACGCTCCCCTGAACTGCACCCCAGACACGTTCACCGACAGGACTTGCGGAGCGATCCCTTCGGCATGCCATTGATTGAGCTGCCGGCACGCTTCGTCGAACACGAAGTGCCCGAGCGGAAGAATGGCGCCGGTTTTCTCGGCGATGGCGATGAAGGCACCCGGCGTGAGCAGACCGCGCGTCCTGTGGTTCCAGCGGATCAACGCTTCGAGTCCGACGATTCGCCCGGTCGCCAGCTCGACCTGGGGCTGGTAGTAAAGTGCGAGCTCATTCTGGTCCAAAGCGGCGCGCAGTTCCTCCGCCGTGCGCACTCGTTCGTGAACTTCGCGGTCGAGATCCCGGCTGTGGAAGCGGTAACAATTGCGCCCGTCATCCTTGGCGCCGTAGAGGGCGAGGTCCGCCTGCATCACCATTTCATCGGGACCGGCGACATCGGCGGAGTAGAGAGCGATACCGATGCTTGAGGTGACGCGAATTTTGTGGCCCTTGATGTTGAACGGCGCGGCGAGCACGCTGCCGATTCGCGTGGCAAGGCCGCCCGCTTGCGTTGGATCGGTTACGTCCGCCATGAAGATGGCGAACTCGTCGCCACCGAAGCGTGCAACGAGATCCTCCGCTCTCACCGCACGCGTTAGCCGATGCACGACCTCCTTGAGCAGGAGGTCGCCCATGGCATGGCCGAGCGTGTCGTTCACGTCCTTGAAATTGTCGATGTCGAGATAGAGCACGGCGAACGGTGGGGCCCCGCGCCAAGCGGCGGCAAAAGCCATCGTCAGCCGCTTCATGAAGGCGCGGCGGTTGGCAAGATTGGTGAGAAGGTCGGTCTGCGCAAGCTCGAGAATGCGGCTATTGGCTTCCTCGAGCCGCTTGGCATGCCGGAAGGATGCCCACATGTAGACCAG
>DATLXW010000242.1:0-7762 GCA_035575415.1 Methyloceanibacter sp.
AGATCAGCGCAAAGACGATGAGCGCAAGGAGGTGCTACCGCTTCTCCTCCACGGCGATGCCGCCTTCGCCGGCCAGGGCGTGGTGGCCGAATGTTTGAGCTTGTCGGGCCTGCGCGGCCACCGCACCGGCGGCTCGATCCATTTCATCGTCAACAATCAGATCGGCTTTACCACCGCGCCGCGCTTCGCCCGCTCCTCCCCCTACCCCTCCGACGTGGCCAAGATGATCGACGCGCCGATCTTCCATGTGAACGGCGACGACCCGGAAGCGGTCGTGCATGTCACCAAGATCGCCACCGAATATCGCCAGCGTTTCCGCAAGCCGGTGGTCATCGACATGTTCTGCTACCGCCGCCATGGCCACAACGAGGCCGATGAGCCGGCCTTCACCCAGCCCTTGATGTATCGGCGCATCGCCGAGCATCCGAGCGTGGTCGAGATTTATTCCGACCGGCTCATCGGCGAGGGGCTCCTTTCGCGCGCCGAAATCGACAAGATGCAGGCCGATTTCCGCGGCTATCTCGAACAGGAGTATGCGGCAAGCGAATCCTATCGCCCGAACCGGGCCGACTGGCTCGACGGGCGATGGTCGGGCATCGGCCATGCCGAAGAGGGCGCGCGCCGCGGCGTGACCGGGGTTGATCTCGATCTGCTCCGCGAGGTCGGCCGCAAGCTCACCTCTTTCCCCAAGAGCTTCACCCCGCACAAGACCCTCGTGCGTATCCTCGCCAATCGCCGCAAGACGATCGAGGAGGGCAAGGGCATCGATTGGGCCACGGCGGAGGCGCTCGCCTTCGGCACCTTGCTCGTGGAAGGCTATCCTGTGCGGCTGTCGGGCCAGGATTCCGAGCGCGGCACCTTCTCCCAGCGCCACGCCGTGCTGATGGATCAAATCACCGAAAAGAAATACACGCCCCTTAAGCACATCGCCAAGGATCAGGCGCGCTTCGAAGTCATCAATTCGATGCTGTCCGAGGAAGCGGTGCTTGGTTTCGAATACGGCTATAGCCTCGCCGAGCCGAACGCACTCGTCCTATGGGAGGCGCAATTCGGCGACTTCGCCAACGGGGCGCAGGTCGTCATCGACCAGTTCATCTCCTCCGGCGAACGGAAATGGCTGCGCATGTCCGGGCTCGTCATGCTTCTGCCGCACGGCTATGAGGGCCAAGGACCGGAACATTCCTCGGCGAGACTAGAACGCTACCTCCAGCTTTGCGCCGAGGACAATTGGCAGGTCGCCAATTGCACCACGCCCGCCAATTATTTCCACATTCTCCGGCGTCAGCTTCATCGCCAGTTTCGCAAGCCGCTCGTCCTGATGACGCCTAAGTCGCTGCTGCGTCACAAGCGGGTGGTTTCGAATCTGGAGCAGCTTGGGCCGGGCACGACCTTCCATCGCCTGTTGTGGGACGACGCGCAGTTCCTGCCCGATCAGGCGATCAAGCTCGTTGCGGACGAGAAGATCAGGCGCGTGGTGCTGTGCTCAGGCAAGGTCTACTACGACCTTTATGAGGAGCGCGAGAAGCGCGGCATCGACGACATCTATTTGTTGCGCATCGAGCAGCTTTACCCTTTCCCGGCCCGCGCGCTGATCCAGGAGCTGTCGCGCTTCAAGGATGCGGAAATGGTTTGGTGCCAGGAGGAACCGAAGAACATGGGCGCCTGGACATTTATCGAGCCCAATCTCGAATGGGTGCTCGACCATATTCGATCCAAGCACAGGCGCCCGCGCTATGCCGGGCGCCCGAGCTCGGCGGCGACGGCGACCGGCCTGATGAGCAAGCATCTGCGCGAACTCAAGGCCCTTCTCGACGAGGCGCTCGAGTAAACGGGGCGAAGGCGATACCATGGCCACTGAGATCAGAGTGCCGGCATTGGGGGAGTCCGTGGTCGAGGCGACCGTCGGCCAATGGTTCAAGCAGGCAGGCGATAAAGTCGAAGCCGACGAGCCCCTGGTAGAGCTTGAAACCGACAAGGTGACGGTAGAGGTGCCGGCGCCGGCCTCCGGCGTGCTCTCGGAGATCATGGTGAAGCCGGGAGAGACCGTGTCGGTGGGCGCGCTTCTCGGCGCCATCAGCGAAGGCGACGGCAGGGCCACATCGCCCGCAGCCACGCCCGCCGCGCCCAAGTCCTCCGGGCAGACCGCCGCCGTTACGGCCGTGCCTGCCGCGCCCCCAGCCAAGACGCCGCCGCTCGAACCGAAAGCGCTCGAGCGCGAGCCGCAGCGCCGCGAAGAGGTGAGCGGCGAGGAGATGCCCCCCTCGCCCGCCGCGCGCAAACTCATCGCCGAGGCCGGTCTCGACGCGCGGGACGTGAAAGGGTCTGGCCGCCGCGGTCAAGTGTTGAAACATGATGCGCTTGGCGCAATCGAGCGCGCCGCCAAGACGCTGCTCGAAAAGGAACGCAAGCCCAAGGCGCCGCCTCAACCCCGTCAACCGGTCCCGCAAGACGACGCCGCGCGCGAAGAGCGCGTGCGCATGACCCGGCTGCGCCAGACCATCGCCAAGCGGCTGAAGGAGGCGCAAGACACCGCCGCCATGCTCACCACGTTTAACGACGTGGACATGAGCGCGGTGATGCAGCTACGAAAGGACTACCGCGACGCCTTCGAGAAGAAATACGGCGTCAAGCTCGGGCTCATGGGCTTCTTCGTGAAGGCGGCGGTCGCGGCGCTGAAGGACATTCCCGCCGTCAATGCCGAGATCGACGGCGAGGACATCGTCTATAAGAATTACTACCATATCGGCGTTGCCGTCGGCACCGACCGCGGCCTCGTCGTACCAGTGTTGCGCGACGCCGACCGCATGAGCCTCGCCGAAATCGAGACCGCGATCGCCGATTTCGGCGTCCGCGCCCGGGACGGCAAGCTTGCCCTCGAAGAGATGCAAGGCGGCACCTTCACCATCTCCAACGGCGGCATTTACGGCTCGCTGCTTTCAACGCCGATCCTCAACGCGCCGCAATCGGGCATTCTCGGCATGCATAGAATCGAGGAGCGGGCGGTCGTGCGCGACGGACAGATTGTGGCGCGGCCGATGATGTATCTTGCGCTCACCTACGATCACCGCCTCGTCGACGGCAAGGAGGCCGTGACCTTCCTCGTGCATATCAAGGATTCGATCGAAGACCCGAAGCGCCTCGTTCTCGATCTTTGACCTTGTTTCTGCTAAGGCAACAAACCATTCACGTCATTGCCGGGCTTGACCCGGCGATCCAGGGTTGCAAGCTCGGCGCCTGTTGCCCTGGATGCCCGGATCAAGCCCGAGCATGACGAGCCTGTTGAGGCGTTCGCGATCAATGGCTCAATACGACCTGATCGTCATCGGTACCGGACCCGGCGGCTATGTCTGCGCCATCCGCGCGGCGCAGCTCGGCATGAAGGTCGCCGTGGTCGAGAAGCGCGCCACCCACGGCGGCACTTGCCTCAATGTCGGCTGCATTCCCTCCAAGGCCTTGCTGCATGCGAGCGAGCGCTATGCCGAAGCGGCGAATGGCTTCGCCGCCATGGGTATCAAGGTGAAGCCCGAACTCGATCTCGCCGCCATGCTCGCCTTCAAGGATCAGGGCGTTAAGGGCAATGTCGACGGCGTCGCCTACCTCTTGAAGAAGCACAAGATCGATCATTTCCACGGTACCGGGCGCATCCTCGGCCCCGGCAAGGTCGAGGTGACCTTCATCAACGGCGATAAGCAGACCGTGGAGGCAAAGAACATCGCCATAGCCACCGGCTCGGAGGCCGCCTCCCTTCCCGGCATCTCGATCGACGAAAAGCGCGTCGTCTCTTCAACCGGCGCATTGTCCCTGCCGCAAGTGCCGAAGCGCATGGTGGTGATCGGCGCAGGCTATATCGGGCTTGAGCTTGGCTCGGTCTGGTCGCGGCTTGGCAGCGAAGTCACCGTGGTCGAGATGCTTGACCGGATTGCACCGGGCCTCGATGCCGAGGTCGCCAAGCAACTTCAGCGCACATTGGCAAAGCAAGGCCTTGCCTTCAAGCTCGGCGTCAAGGTGATGAGCGTCGACGCCAAGGGCAAGACGCTCAAGCTCACGCTCGAGCCGGCCAAGGGCGGAGCGCAGGAAAGCCTTGAATGCGATGTCGTGCTGGTCGCCGTCGGCCGGATGCCGAATACGCAAGGCCTCGGCCTCGCCGAAGCCGGCATCAAGACCGACAATCGGGGACGGATCGTCGTCGACCAGAGATTCGCCACCAACGTGCCTGGCATCTACGCCATCGGCGACGTGATCAAAGGCCCGATGCTCGCCCACAAGGCGGAGGAAGAGGGCGTCGCGCTTGCCGAGATCCTCGCAGGCCAGGCCGGCCACGTGAACTACGACGTCATCCCGAGCGTGATTTACACCGCGCCCGAGGTCGCGTCCGTCGGCAAGAGCGAAGAGGAGCTGAAGGAGGCGGGCATCGCTTACCGTGTCGGCAAGTTCCCCTTCACCGCCAATGGCCGCGCCAAGGTCAACCGCACCACCGAGGGCTTCGTCAAAATCCTGGCCGAGGAGACGACCGATCGCGTGCTCGGCGTGCACATTATCGGCGCCGACGCCGGCACCATGATCGCCGAGGCCGCCGTGCTGATGGAATTCGGCGGTTCCGCCGAGGATTTGGCGCGCACCTGCCATGCGCACCCGACGCTCAACGAGGCGGTGAAGGAGGCTGCGCTTGCCGTCGACAAGCGTCCGATCCATATGTGACGAAGTGCATCCCTCCCCGCGAGGGGAGGGATGCGTTTCACGGCAAGGACGATGTTAAATTTCCGCCCACAGCACCATATAGTCCACTTGGAGATACACGCATGGGCGAATTCGTCAAAGCCGCGCAAGCGAACGAGATCGCTCCCGGCACCTGCCGCTTGGTCGTTCTCAAAGGTAAAGAGATCGTCCTCTTCAATGTCGGCGGCGAATTTTTCGCCCTCGACAATCTCTGCACGCATGAGGAAGGACCCTTATGCGAAGGCGAGATCGAGGGCTATGCGGTCACCTGCCCCTGGCACGGAGCCAAATTCGACATCCGGACCGGCGAAGTGCTGCAAGACCCCGCCTACGAGGCCGTAGCGCGCCACAACGTGCGGGTCGTCTCCGGCAATATCGAAGTCGAGGTTTGACGCGAGCCGGCTTGCTTAGCGCAGATTGCGCGGCGTGTCGGCGAGAACCGCGCCGATGAGCGATGCAAAGCCTAGAAGTTCGACCAGGGAAATGATGGCGTGGCCCCATTCCCAGCGGGCGCGATAGCTTGTCCAGTCCGCGGGCACTGGCCCATTGACCCATTTCGCCAGCTCGGCATTGACCGGATAAACCAGAACCCACCACAGCACGAGCGCGAGCGCAAACAGAACCGCCGCCGTGAGCGCGAGGCGGAAGCCTGGGCGTCCGTGCTCGCGCACGAAATAGGCGTTGAGCGCAAGCACGATGACGGTTGCAACAAAAATCACGGCCCCGACCGAGCCGAACAGCGCATAAAGCCCGCCCTGCACCGTTGAGCCCACCCAGAGATACTGGTCCCAGCCCAGGCGCGACGGCAGTTGCATTAGATGGCAGAAGCCCATCCCGAGCGTCAGTGCCGCGAGCAGCACGGCAATGAATCGCGTTGCTTTGATGACCAATCTTTCCTCCCTTGTTATTGTCCGGCGTTAAGCGCGGGGGTGGGCGCTTTCATAGGTTTTGAGCAGATGCGCCCGGTCGACCTCGGTATAGCCTTGCGTGGTCGAGAGGCTCGCGTGCCCGAGCAGCTCCTGGATCGCGCGGAGATCCGCGCCAGCCCCCAAGAGATGCGTGGCGAAGGAATGGCGGAGCGCATGCGGCGTCGCCGTCTCGGGCAGGCCGAGCGCCGCCCGCGCCCGCGCGACCCTGAGCTGAATGAGCCTTGGCGAGAGTTGCTTGCCGCGCACCCCGATAAAGAGCGGATCGTCCGAGCCGAGCCTGACCGGGCAAAGCGAGAGATAGCTCTCGACCGCCTCCCGCACGATCGGAAGCACCGGCACGACCCTCGTCTTGTTGCCCTTGCCCGTCACGCGCAACATGTCGCGGCCCTTGATTGGGGCGTCTCTGCGCTTCAACGCCAAGGCCTCGGAGATACGCAAGCCCGAGCCGTACAGCAGCGCGAGTACGGCGGTGTCGCGCGCAATCACCCATTCGGGCGCCTCTTCTCCGTCGAGACCGGCGCCGCCGACGAGCGCGGTCGCCTTCGGCGCGGTGAGCGGCTTCGGTACCGAATGCGGCAGTTTCGGCAGCGCCACGGAGCGGATCGCGTCGTTCTTGCCGTAACCCCGCCGCTCGAGAAATTTGTAGAACATGCGCAGCGCGCTCAAAGAGCGCGCGAGGCTCCTGCTGCCGACCTCCTGCCCGCGCCGCGCGGCAAGAAATGCGCGCACGTCGCGCGCCTTCAGCGCGAGCAATTGCTTCATGTCCGGCAGCTTGTTGAAATGCAGCGCGAGGAAGGCGATAAACTGTGAGATGTCGCGGGCATAGGCTTCCGCCGTCTTGGCGGCGAGATGACGTTCGACGGTGAGATAAGCGAGCCAGTCCTCGACCGCCTCGCGGACATAGGCCGTGGCCTGAATGGCTGGCGCCCTGCCCCCTTGCACCACGCTTGCGGCTCCCGATTTCGCCTATGAAATTCGCGCGATCCCGGCGCTACTATGGGCGCGTGAGTCGTTAACCCTCGATTAACTCAGGCGTGACGCCCCTGGTTCAAGCCAAGACCAAGCCTCGATCGCAAGCCTCAGCCGCGCCGGCCACGGTGCCGGTGCTGCTTCCGCTCGCGCTGCCAGCGCCTTACGACTATCTCGTGCCGAAGGGCGTGACGGTCGCGCCTGGACAGTTCGTCGTCGCACCGCTCGCGACCGTCGAATATCTTGGCGTGGTCTGGCCGCGGCCCGAAGGCGAAACGCCTGAGATCGATCGCAAGAAGCTTCGCGAGATCATCGCGGTCGTCGACGGCGTTCCTCCGCTCCCGCCCGTCTCGCTCGAGTTCGCCGGCTGGGTCGCACGCTACACGCTTTCCCCGCCGGGCATGGTGTTGCGCATGATGATGAGCGCCTCCCGCGCCTTCGACCCGCCGCCACCGCGCTACGGCGTTCGACTCGCCGGACCTCCGCCGGCGCGCATGACGCCCGCGCGCGCCCGCGTGATCGAGGCGGCGAAGAACGGCCTGATCTGGGTCAAGTCGAGTCTGGCCGAGGCGGCCGGCGTGAGCCCGGGCGTGATCGATGCGCTCGTCGAATCAGGCGCGCTCGTGAGCGAACCTCTCCCCGACTGGCACGCCATGCCGCTCGATATTTCACGGCAACGGGCGAAATTGACCGAGGAGCAGGAAGAGGCGGCACGCACACTGCTTGCAAACACGAGCGGGGGCTTCGCCGTGACCCTTCTCGACGGCGTCACCGGTTCGGGCAAGACCGAGGTTTATTTCGAGGCGATCGCCGCCGCCCTTGCGCGCGGGAAGCAAGTGCTGGTGCTGATGCCGGAGATCGCGCTCACGAGCCAGTTCATCGCCCGTTGCGAGGAGCGCTTCGGCGCCAAGCCCGCGGAGTGGCATTCCGGCGTGTCTGCGCCGATGCGCGGGCGCGTCTGGCGCGCCGTTGCCGAGAACAAGGCGAAGCTCGTGGTCGGCGCGCGCTCGGCGCTGTTCCTGCCCTTCCCCGATCTCGGGCTCATCGTCGTCGATGAGGAGCACGACCAGAGCTATAAGCAGGAAGAGCGGGTGGCTTACCAGGCGCGCGACATGGCGGTGTTGCGCGGCGCGCTCGGGAGCGTCCCC